>CAYUKN010000294.1:0-1501 GCA_964445325.1 uncultured Ectothiorhodospiraceae bacterium | reverse complement strand
TCGGATTCGAACGCCGTGCTCACCACGGTCACCCGGAAGTGCGATTCCGAGCCCGCGGGCACATTGTGCGCGTAGCTCTCGTCGTCGACCTGGAGGTGATCGGGCTCGAACGTCTGGCGCAGCTTGTGCTCTATGGTGCTTTCGACGGACATGACTGCACGGTAGCAGCGCCGGGTGGTGTTGCCAAGTCGGCACCCCGCGTACCGATTGTCCGACCGGCTCAACGGGGACGATGGGGTCTCGCAAGACCGCATGAACAAGGAATGCAAAAAGGAAAGGCGCCCCGAAGGGCGCCTTTCCCGAACCACTTCCGACTCGAAGGAGTCTTAGAAGGTGTGGCGCAGGCCGACCGCGAAGACCGACTCCTCGGCGTCATTGCTCATGTTACCGGTGCTGTCCAGCGTCGCACTCTCGAACTCACCCCAGAGAGTGGTCCGCGAGCTCAGCGACTGCGACAGCTCGAGATAGAAGTTGGTCATGTCGCCGTCGCCGTCGTCGCGATCGGCGTCGCCCGTGCCCAGGCCGACCTTGCCGTTCAAGCCGCCGCCGAAGTCCATCCCGGCCAGCGCCAGGATCGCGGTCGGCTCTTGCGGTTGGCCATTGCCCGGATTGTCCAGATCGTTGTCGGCCTGATAGAACGTACCGCCGACGTACGCCGGGCCGATGTTGGTGCGGGCGCCGATCGACAGGATCGTCGGCTCCGGGATGCTCGCGCCGCCGCCCGGCTGCGTATTGCTCTCCTGCAGATACGTGCCGTTGACGGTCACCGGGCCGAAGGTGCCCTGGGCGCCGAGGACCACGGCGTCGAGGGTCTCTTCATCGTCGACGGTCTGGTTAGAAAACTCAGTGGACTTTGCAGTGACGTCCTGTTGGCCGTCCATTTGCAGCTGCACGCTGAAGGTGAACGGGTCGGACGAGTAGCCGCCGCCGCCGTAGGTGTAGGTGATCGCGTTATCGATACGCAGCGCCGAGCCATCGGTGGTTTGGTTGCTGGCCGTGTTGAAGAACCAGTAGTGGCCGCCGAAGCCGTGGGCGATCGTGCGGCCGTGGTTCCAGCCGGAGTAGGTGTAGAGCACGCCCCACTGGGTACCCAGGCGGACCTCGCCGAAGTCGCCGGACAGATACACGTTCGACAGCTCGGAGCTGAAGCCCTGGTCCTCAGTGGTCGCGCCACCACCGCCGCCCCCGCTGGTGCCGAGGCCGAACTCGAACTCGCCGCCGGCCGTCAGGCCGCCGCCGAGATCCTCGGACACACGAAAGCCGAAGCTCGACTCCACCGTGTCCTGCATGCCGGTACGGGAATCGCTGTTGGTGTTGAAGATGATGCCGGTGCCGCCACCGTCGGTCGAGGTGTTCTCGAGGCCGGCGTTGATCTGGCCGAAGGCTTCGGCCGCCTGAGCCGAGGCGGGCACCACGACGGCGCTGGACACCGCCAGTGCGATTGCAGATTTCTTCATATTCATTGGCAAACCATCCCTCTTGATGTGTTTGGACAGAAGCT
>CAYUKN010000293.1:0-1521 GCA_964445325.1 uncultured Ectothiorhodospiraceae bacterium | reverse complement strand
CGCGCCGATCGGCGACCAGTCGCGCGTGTCGCCGGACCAGCGTTCGGGGCGCCGGCCCTGTGCGTCAACCTCCCGCCATACAGTACCCGGCAGAGATACTGTAGATTTGAGGGCAACGCACCGAGGAGCCTTTGATGCCCAAATCGAGCACCGAGCAGCCCGATAGTCAGGTCACGCCGAATCCCGATCTGGAAAAGCGTGGGCGGCGGCGTTTTAGCACCGAGTACAAGCTACGCATCATCGCCGAGGCCGATGCTTGCCAGCATGGCGAGCTGGGTCAGCTACTGCGTCGGGAGCGGCTGTATTCGAGCCAGGTGAAGCAGTGGCGCCGTGAGCTGACCGAGCAAGGCGGCGAAGGCGTGAGCAAGACCGCGCCTGGGCCCGCGCCGGCCAAGACGCCTGAGCAGCGCCGCATCGAGCAGCTCGAGAAAGAAAATGCGCGGCTGAGCAACAAGTTGCAAGTGGCCGAGGATTGTATCGATCTGCAAAAAAAAGCGTTGTCGCTGGTCGATCAAATGAACAATGGACATTCGCGATGAACGCCGTCGTCGACAAGCGCCCCGATCGGCTGCCTCTGGCCACCGCTTGTCGCGCGTTGGGGCTGAATCGCTCGTCGGTCTATGCCGGTGTCCGAGCCGAGCGGTGTGACGCTGATGAGAACGCGCGGCGGCGCTCGCGCCGCACCGCGCCCCAGCCGCGGGCGCTGTCGTCCAACGAGCGCGATACAGTCCGTGCCGTGCTCTACAGCGAGACCTACTGCGACCAGCCACCGGCGGAGATCTACGCCGACCTGCTCGCCCAGGGCGTCTATTACGCGTCGGTGAGCACCATGCACCGGCTGCTGCGCGCCGATCGCAGCAACGGCGACCGCCGCGGCCAACGCCCGCCTCAGCACGCGCCACAGCCGCGTCTGGCCGCCTCAGCGGCGCACGAAGTGTGGTGTTGGGATATATCGAAGCTCGCCACGGTCGAGCGCGCTCGCTATCTGTCGCTGTATCTGGTGCTCGATCTGTTCAGCCGCTATATCGTTGCCTGGATGGTCTCGCGCAAGGAAAACAGCGCCCTGGCGCGCCAACTCATCGACGAGGCGCTGGCGCGCTATGGCATCGAAGCCGGCCAGCTCACGCTCCACCAGGACCGGGGCGCGCCCATGACCGCCCACCGCTATCTCGATCTGATGGGCGAGCTCGGCGTCACTTGCAGCCACAGTCGCCCGCGGGTGTGCAACGACAACCCCTTCAGCGAGAGCCAATTCAAGACGGTCAAATCCCAGCCCGACTTCCCGGGCCGGTTCCAGGACGCCGCCCACGCAAGGACCTGGCTCACCGACTATGTCGACTGGCACAACCGCTACCATCATCACAGCGGCCTCGGCGGCTACACCCCGGAGCAGGTGTTCACGGGCGAATATCACGCGATCGCGGCCGAGCGACAAGCCGCGCTCGATGCGAAGTACCAAGCGCACCCTGAGCGCTTCGTCGGGGGCCGTCCCCGAGCGGCAATGCCGCCGGAGACGGTCAC
>CAYUKN010000292.1:0-1522 GCA_964445325.1 uncultured Ectothiorhodospiraceae bacterium | reverse complement strand
CTATCCCTCGTACGACAAGGCCGATGAGCTGCGCGACAAGATCGAGCGGCTCTCCCGCAAGGGCGCATAGCGGCGTCGGGCGGGCACCCCCCGAACCCGACTACGCCGCACCGGGGCGCGTCGGCCAGGCGTGCGAAAATACGAGTGTCCAGCCAGTGGGGAGCGCATGCACGCCGACGAAGTCGTCCACGCCGTTTTCCTGATCTTCGCGGGCGCGGCCGTGCTCGCCACGCTGGCGCTGTATGCGCGCCAGGCGCTGCCGGTGGCCTACATCGCGCTTGGCCTCCTGATCGGCCCGCTGCTGGGGATCTGGGACATCGGCCTCGCCATCGAGCCGGCACTCATTCGCGGCATGGCCGAGTTCGGCATCATCTTCCTGCTGTTCCTCCTGGGCCTGAACCTCGAGCCCGAGGAGTTCGTGCGCGTGATGCGCGAGGTCACCATCGTCGTGCTCGTCACGTGCGCGGCGTTCTGGGTCATGGGCCTCGCCATCGCCGCGGCATTCGGCTTCGCCTGGCTCGACGCCATCCTCATCGGCGCGGCGATGATGTTCTCCTCGACCATCATCGGGCTCAAGCTTTTGCCCACCTCCGCGCTGCACCACCAGCGCATGGGCGAGATCATCGTGGCCGTCCTTTTGCTCCAGGACATCATCGCGATCCTGGTCCTGTTGCTGATCCAGGGCTACGGCGGCGGCGACAACACCTGGGTGGACGTGGCCCTGACCGTCGCCGCCGCGCCCGCGGTCGTCGCCGGGGCCTTCCTGGTCTCGCGCTACGTCATCACGCATCTGCTGTATCGCTTCGACCGCATCCAGGAATACGTCTTCCTGCTGGCGATCGGCTGGTGCCTGGCGGTCGCCGAACTCGCCGAGACCATCGGCCTTTCCTACGAGATCGGGGCCTTCATCGCGGGTGTATCGCTGGCGACGAGCCCGGTGGCGCGCTTCGTCGCCGAGCGCCTCAAGCCGCTGCGCGACTTCTTCCTGATCATGTTCTTCTTCGCCCTGGGCGCGGGCTTCGAGCTCGCGCGCCTGCCCGAGGTGATCGCGCCGGCCGCAGTCCTAGCGGCCGCGGCGCTGGTGATCAAGCCGATGGTGTTCGACCGGTTCCTGAAGCGCGCCCACGAGGCCGCCGATCTGTCGCGCCAGATCGGTGTGCGCCTGGGCCAGATCTCGGAGTTCTCGCTGCTGGTAGCGATCGCCGGCATGCAGACTGGGGTGCTTTCGGACCGGGCGTCCTACACCATCCAGACCGCGACCATCCTGACCTTCATCGCCTCAACCTACTGGATTGTCCTGCGGTATCCGACACCGGTGGCGGTGACCGAGGCGTTGCGCCGGGATTGAGGCGGGTCTGATCCATGGTGGCGATCCCCGAGGCGGCTTGTGCCTTGCGACGCAACCGCAACTCGCCGAGGGATCGGGCTGAGAGCCCGATCCACAGGATGCAATGAAGGCGGATTCCTCGGCACGGACCCGCGTGCATCCACATCCCGCGGCGGCTCGTACGGGCGTTGTGCG
>CAYUKN010000291.1:0-1533 GCA_964445325.1 uncultured Ectothiorhodospiraceae bacterium | reverse complement strand
GCCGGCGCGCATGCAGTCGCGCATCTTCCACGTCGACTATCTCGACATCGAGCGCGGCGGCGAATCGAACATGCGCGTGAGCTCGGGCAGTGTCAGCGAGACCCAGAGCGCCAGCGGCGACAGCAGCGACGACAACAACGGTGGCGGCAGTAACCGCAGCGGGAATCGGCGTCCGGGCAGCCAAATCACCACCGAGTCCGATGCCGACTTCTGGAAGGGCCTCGAGCGCACCGTCGGCTCGATCATCGGCGACGGGCCCAATCGCAGTGTGGTGGTCGACCCCGAGGCCAGCCTGATCGTGGTGCGCGCGATGCCCGGTGAGCTGCGCGACGTCAGCGACTATCTCGCCGCCGCGCAGAAGAACCTGCAGCGCCAGGTGATCCTCGAGGCCAAGGTGCTCGAGGTCCGCCTTTCCGAGTCGAACCAGACGGGGATCAACTGGAAGGCCTTGGCCCAGGGCGGCAGCGATGAGTACGCGGTCGGCCAATCGGCGATCAACACGGGGAACACGACCAGCCCGGACAATCCCATCAACGATCTGCTGTCGCCGTCACAGGCCACCTCCAACCTCGATTTCGGTGGCCTGTTCTCGCTCGGCGCCAACACGACCGATTTCAACGCCTTGATCCGCCTGCTCAATACGCAAGGGGATGTGCAGGTCCTGTCGAGCCCGCGTGTGTCGACGCTCAACAACCAGAAGGCGGTCATCAAGGTCGGCAGCGACGAGTTCTTCGTCACCGACATCGAATCGGATCAGGACACGACCTCGGGCGGGACCCAGTCGCAATCGGTCGACGTCGATCTCACCCCGTTCTTCTCCGGGATCGCCCTCGATGTCATGCCCCAGATCGGCCAGGAGGGCGAGGTGACGCTGCACGTCCACCCCACGGTCAGCGAGGTGCGTGACCAGCAGAAGACGCTCACCGTGGCCGGCGAGCAGCAATCGCTGCCACTGGCGTTCTCGCAGGTGCGCGAGTCCGACTCGGTCGTGCGCGCCAGCGACGGCGAGGTGATCGTCATCGGCGGGCTGATGCAGGACGAGTCGACCCAGCGGCGAGCACAACCCGGGCCGCTGGGCAGCCTGCCGCTGATCGGGGGGCTGTTCCAGCAGAATGCCTCGGAGAGCCGCCGCAGCGAGCTCGTCATCCTTTTGCGCCCGATCATCGCCGACGGCCGCGACGACTGGTCGCAGCAGATCGACGACGCCGCCCGGCGCCTCGAGGGCAGTGGCGCGGCGGGCGAGCCGGACACGAGCGAGGGCCAGGGCCAGTGATGTATCTCGACTACTACGGCTTGCGCTCGCCGCCGTTCGCGTTGACACCCGACACCAGCTTTTTTTTTGCCATAAGGCCCACCACGAGGCGCTGAACACCCTGCGCGTCGCCCTCGACAGCGGCGAGGGTTTCATCCGCGTGACCGGGGAGGTGGGCACGGGCAAGACCATGCTCTGTCGCAAGCTCATCGCCGAGCTCAGAGGCGACGAGCGCGCCGTCTACGTGCCCAATCCGCACCTGATGCCGTCGATGCTGCGGG
>CAYUKN010000290.1:0-1561 GCA_964445325.1 uncultured Ectothiorhodospiraceae bacterium | reverse complement strand
GCCGAGATCTGGTCGTAGAAGAGATCGCCGCCCTTGTCGAAGCGCCGCAGGCTCTCCTTGGCGACCTCGGCCAGGATGGCCTCGGTGATCACGCCGTCGCCCTCACCCCGCGCCAGATCGGCGGCGATCTCCAGCAGCATCAGCGCGCGCCGGGCGTCGCCGTCGGCAGCGGTCGCCAGCTGGTCCCGAAGCGCCGGCGCCATATCGATCGCGCGTGCACCCAGACCGCGCTCGTCGTCGCCGAGCGCCCGGTCGATGACCTCGCGAATTGCATCGGCGCCGAGCGTCTTGAGCACGTAGGTGCGCACCCGCGAGAGCAGCGCGTTGTTGAGCTCGAACGAGGGATTCTCCG
Source organism: uncultured Ectothiorhodospiraceae bacterium (assembly GCA_964445325.1). Taxonomy (GTDB): domain Bacteria; phylum Pseudomonadota; class Gammaproteobacteria; order XJ16; family Halofilaceae; genus Halofilum. Next base: position 1,209 of record CAYUKN010000290.1, on the reverse strand, counting down.
TCGTCGCGCCGATGAAGAAGACGGTGCCGTCCTCGACGTGCGGGAGGAAGGCGTCCTGCTGCGCCTTGTTGAAGCGATGGACCTCGTCGACGAACAGGATGGTGGGCCGGCCCTCGACCTGGCGGACCTCGCGGGCACGCTCGATCGCCTGGCGGATATCCTTGACCCCGGAGAGCACCGCCGAGACGGGGATGAACTCGGCGCCGCACTGGCCCGCGATCATGCGCGCCAGCGTCGTCTTGCCCGTGCCGGGCGGGCCCCACAGCACCATCGAGTGCAGCCGATCCTGCTCGATGGCCTCGCGCAGCGGCATGCCGGGCCCGAGCAGATGCTGCTGGCCGGTGAACTCGTCGAGTGCGCGCGGGCGCATCCGGTCGGCCAGGGGCCGATCCGTGTCCGTAGTGGTTTCCAGCAGCGAGCCTTGCTGGCTCAAGTCAGCCCCCGTCGACCTCGTCGGCGAGCTCGCCCAGGACGTCGACGCCCTCGGGTGGCGTGAACTCGAAGCGACTCGCCGCCAGATCCGGATTCATCTCGACGTTGTTGAAGCGGATCTGGGTCACCTGGTCGAAGCGATCGCGTAGCTCCATGACCTGGAGCGTACGCTCGTCCAGCCCCAAGAAGATGCGCCGGAAATCGGTCTCGTCGGACTTGGGCCGGAGCTCGACCCACATCAAACCCTCGCGGCTACCCAGATCCTTGAGCTCGAAGTGCTCGTCGAGCGGTGCGTCCCCGGACAGCAGCATGATGGGCGCGGTGGCCAATGCCCGCCGCATCTTTTTGACCGTGACCTGCTCGAGATCGGCATCGTAGATCCACAAGCGCTCGCCGTCGCCCACGATCGTCTGCTCGTAGGGCTCCTGGTAGGCCCAGCGGAACAGACTCGGCCTCTTGAGATAGGCGACCCCCTGACTCTCGCGCACGGGATTTTTCTCCTCGTCGTAGCGCGTCTGCACGAAATCCGCCTGGAACGAGCGCAGCCCATCGGTGAAGCGCTGCAAGCGATCCAATGCCTCGCTCGCCATCGCGGGCGCACTCAGCAATAGCGTCAAGCTCAATAGAGCCACGTGCGTGCCGCAACGGCGCAGCACGGGCTCTTGTCCTCGTAGAAAACCTGCGGAATATCGATTCGCCATGGATGACCTATCGTGGTTGCTCGAGAAGTGTCCGCGCACATGCGTGAACATATGATGATGATCCCGATTGTACCCT
>CAYUKN010000289.1:1118-1571 GCA_964445325.1 uncultured Ectothiorhodospiraceae bacterium | reverse complement strand
ATCATCAGCCTGAACCTCACCCGGGCGGTGCAGCTGTGCGTGGACATGGCCACGCACGTGCTCGCCGATACCGAGCAGCCGCCGCCCCAGACAATGGCCGAAGCCTTCGACCAGCTCGCGGCCGAGGGGATCATTGGGAATGAGACGGCCGCGCGCATGCGCCGCGCGGTCGGCTTCCGCAACGTCGCGGTGCACAGCTATCAAGCGATCGACTGGGACATCGTCCATTCGATCAGTCACCAGGGCCTGGAAGACTTCCGCGATTTCGCCCGCCATCTGGCTCGCCTCATCGAGGATTGAGCGCACGCCCACCGACGTACGCCGGGCGAGGGCAGCGGCCCGGAACGACCGCCCGACCGGTGCCGAGCCCCGGCAGTTGCCTCCGAAAATACGCCCCCACATCCTGTCGGCCGCCCTTAGCCCTTGTGGTGGTCAAGTAATTTCGGACACCGC
>CAYUKN010000289.1:0-1108 GCA_964445325.1 uncultured Ectothiorhodospiraceae bacterium | reverse complement strand
CTTAGCCCTGACCCCTTAGCCCTTAGCCCTTAGCCCTCAGCCCTTGGCCCTTAGCCCTTAGCCCGTCGCCCTTTCCCAACCACCCACTCCCGCCGTAAGATGGCTATCAAGATGACCATCGAGGCACCAACCATGACGAAGACCAACCGCGAATACTCCGTGGCCGAGGCCAAGAGCCGCTTGCCGGCGTTGATCCACGAAGTGGAGACGGGCGGGGCGATCCACATAGCGCGCCGCGGGCAGTCCGCGGCCGTGCTCATATCCGCAGACGAATATCAGCGATTGCGCCAAGCGAGCCGACGCACGCCGCTGGGCGAGGCCGTGCGCGCGTGGCGAGCGCGCTCGAGCGCACCGTCGCAGCCTGAGGAGGTCGAACCCGAGCGCCTACGCGACCGCGATCCGGGCAGGCCGGTCGATCTGGGCTGATGCGGTACCTGCTCGACACACCCATCCTGTCCGAGCCCATGCGAGCGCGTCCGCGCGAGCGCGTGCTGGAGGCCCTCGACAGCCACGCTGGCGCGCTGGCGACCGCCTCGATCGTCATCCACGAACTCGAATACGGCATCGCCCGCCTGCCGGCGGGCAAGCGTCGGCGCGAGCTGGGCGATTACCTCGAGGTACTCATCGGCTCCGACCTCGAGATCTTGCCCTACACCACGGTGGCAGCACGTTGGCACGGGGCCAAGCGCGCCGAGCTCGAGAACATGGGCCGCAAGCCGCCGTTCGCGGATGGCCAGATCGCGGCGATAGCCGCTGTCCACGAGCTCACGCTCGTCACACCCAACCGACGCGATTTCGAGCCGTTTGCCATCCCGCTCACCGAATGGTGAGCGCGGCCAGCGTTGGCCGGTGACTGGGCTCACCGAGATCGCGAGCCGCCCGGGCAACGAGAATCGCAAAGAAAAAAAGAGCAGGGCGTCGCCTCACCGAAGGGGACTGCGGGAAGCGCCGCTCACGAAGCCGACCGGCGTCCGACTCGCCCATGCCTTCCCAACGCATCCGCGCGCGGCCATCGCTCCCCCAACGCCCTATGCCCCCGACGCCCATCGCCCATCGCCCAAAACCCAACGCCCAACGCCCGACGCCCGTCGCCCTTCGCCCGTCGCCC
>CAYUKN010000288.1:0-1575 GCA_964445325.1 uncultured Ectothiorhodospiraceae bacterium | reverse complement strand
TGGCGCCTTCGCGGGCGTCTTGCGCGGCGTCGCGGGCCTGGCCAGCGGCCTCGCCGGCCTCGCGCGCGGCGCCGGCGGCGCGCTCGTCGGTGCCCTGGCGTCCTCGCTCCGCGTTGGCCCCTCGCTCGCGGCTGTCACTGGCTCGGTCAGTCCCCGGCGGCGCAATGTCTTGGGCGTATTCGCGCTCGTCGGCCTCGGGGTCCTCGACGACCTGCATCATCACGTCGTCGACCGAGGCCTCATCGTCGGCCTCGGCCGCCGTCGCGACACCCGGCGCTGACAGGATCAAGGCCAGCGCCAGCGGGCTCGTGCCGTGGAGGCCCCAGCGGGGCGCGTGTCGTTGTCGGCGATCAGGCGGTGTCATCGGAACCGCTACCCGGCGCGATGCGCAAAGATATCACGAGTTCCCGATCCCCTGAGGGATGCTGGACCCGTGCGACGAGCGAACCGAACTCGCCGGTGCGCTCGAGCCGCAGCGGCAGGCGCAAGCGCGTGGCGCCGTTCGCCAAGCGCCCCCGCCAGCGGACGGTGCGTCCGCCGGGCGAGCCGGCGAGCGCCACCCCGGGGGCAGCTCGACCGCAACCCCGACATCGGCGGGCTCGCGCGGTGACTCGGACGCGAGCGCCACCGCGTGCACGCCCGGCGAATCGATGGCGACGGCCTCGGCCCGGATGGCCGAGCCGGCGCTGGTGGCGGTCAGGGGACCGGAGAGCAACGCACCCGCGGGGCAATCCGGGGACAGTAACCACACGGCGAGCGCCCGTACGCATCGCCTCACCGCAATCGTGCCGGTTTAACGCTGGTCGCCCCGGCACTTATCACGACGAACGTTCCAATAACGCCGCCGCCCTGACTGCGGGCCGAGCATTCCAGCCATCAGCGCACCCTGGCTTGCACACGTCGACCGCACCCATCGTCCCTGCGTGATGGTTACTGTCCCCGGAACTCGTGTCGAGGCTGGGATCGGTCCGCGTCCCGGTGAGCAGACTGGTCTCCGATAGCGGTGTGTCCGGCCGGGGTGGCACGGGTTCATCGCCATGGACTGACAGCAAGCGCCGGGCATCGCTCGGCAGGGCTCGGGCACCCGGCTGTATCGCCGCGTCGCTCTCGCTCAGCACGCGGACGACGCGGTTACACAGCTCGACCTGGTGATTGAGCCGGTGCTGGGCCGGCTGGCGCCGCAAAACCTGGGTGAGCAGGTGGGCCATGTGCTCGGCCAGCACCACGTGGCTGTCGCCCTCGTCCAGGCGTTGCGCTTGGTAACGCCCGACGAGCGCCTCCAGCGCGGCCTCCAGCCCCTCGTCAGCGATCTGTTCGTAGAGGCCCCGTTCCATGCGGGAAAGGTACCTTAGGCCCTGAAGTGGGTCATTGGGTCCACCACGCTGCTACCTGGAGGAGTCACCACCGAGTGGGAAAACAAATAGGGTTACTGCCCCGGAGTCGGTGCGAATCCGGGCGCACATTTGACCCTGGCGCACGCGTCCATATAATGACACTTATATGTGTATCAGGAGCTCTCTCGACATGGGTCAGGTGACGATCTACCTGGATAAGGAAACGGAGGACAAATTGCTC
>CAYUKN010000287.1:0-1589 GCA_964445325.1 uncultured Ectothiorhodospiraceae bacterium | reverse complement strand
AGATGGTCGAGGCCAACCTGCGCCTGGTGATCTCGATCGCCAAGAAGTACACCAACCGCGGGCTGCAGTTCCTCGACCTCATCCAGGAGGGCAACATCGGCCTGATGAAGGCGGTCGACAAGTTCGAGTACCGCCGCGGCTACAAGTTCTCGACTTACGCGACCTGGTGGATCCGCCAGGCCATCACGCGCTCGATCGCCGACCAGGCGCGCACCATCCGCATCCCGGTCCACATGATCGAGACGATCAACAAGCTCAACCGGATCTCGCGGCAGATGCTGCAGGAGATGGGCCGCGAGCCCACGCCTGAGGAGCTCGCCGAGCGCATGGAGATGCCCGAGGAGAAGGTGCGCAAGGTCATGAAGATCGCCAAGGAGCCGATCTCCATGGAGACCCCGATCGGCGACGACGAGGACTCGCACCTGGGTGACTTCATCGAGGACCAGTCGGTGCAGTCGCCGGTCGACGCGGCAACGACCGAGGGCCTGTCGGAGACCACCGAGGGGGTGCTCGCCAGTCTCACCCCGCGCGAGGCCAAGGTCCTGCGGATGCGCTTCGGCATCGGCATGAACACCGACCACACCCTCGAGGAGGTGGGCAAACAGTTCGACGTCACGCGCGAGCGCATTCGCCAGATCGAGGCCAAGGCCTTGCGCAAGCTGCGCCACCCGAGCCGCTCCGAGCAGCTGCGCAGCTTCCTCGACGAGTAATCCGCTCATCCCCCGTGGTGTGAGCCCACCCGGGCCGTATCCACGCCGTGGATGCGGCCCTTTCTTTTGGCCCTATCCCGCGAGCGCACCGGATCGAGGCGAGTAGGGCCTGTTACCACTTCCCGCGATCGCCCCGGCAGGTGCGGATGGCACAGGAGCAGCCCGAGTGAGCAACATCACGATCCACCTCAAAGCCTTCGCCGCCGGTTTCCTCGCGACCCTCGTATTCCACCAGGGCCTGATCCTGCTGCTGGCAGCGGCGGGGATCTTCCCCGGTAGCGCCTTCGACACGGGGGCCACCTGGCCGCTGGGTGTACCGAAGTTCCTGTCGCTGGCGTTCTGGGGCGGGGTATGGGGCGTGCTGCTTTGGGCCGTCGTGCGGCGACGCGGTGGCAGACAGCGCTGGCTGTGGGCGCTGGTCTTCGGCGCGGTGGCACCGACGGCGGTGGCGCTTGCCGTGGTGTTCCCGCTCAAGGGGGTCGGCGTCGGCCCCATGACGCCAGTGCTCGGGGCGGTGCTCAACGGCGTCTGGGGCCTGGGTACGCTACTGATGCTGCAGGGATTACGCCGGGTGTCGCCACACTGACGCGCGACAGGTCGTTACAAGCGCTCGGGGAGGAGCTTGCGGGCTAAATAAGCGGCGGTTTCGGTCAGCGCCCCCCGCGGGCGATCGACCGTGAAGAGCCGCGCCGGGCACTATCGGCGAAGCGCCACCAGCGCCGTTCGCGCTCTTGAGGCCCACCCAGGTTTCCCGCCGTGACGGCCGACCGCCCCAGACGCCATAATGCATGCCGACCCGCGCGGGCCGCGGGCAATCCCACAACAAGGGCCCGTAGCTCAGCGGTAGAGCAGGGAACTCATAATTCCTTGGTCGGCGGT
>CAYUKN010000286.1:0-1593 GCA_964445325.1 uncultured Ectothiorhodospiraceae bacterium | reverse complement strand
GGCCCGCGCTGGCTGCGCTACAACAAACCGGCGGGCCGCGTGACCACGCGCAGTGACCCCGAGGGCCGGCCCACGGTGTTCGAGCAACTCCCCAACGTCCCCGAAGCGCGGGGGCGCTGGGTATCGCTGGGCCGCCTCGACATCGCCACCACGGGCCTGATGCTTTTCACCGACGATGGGTCCGCGGCGAACGCGCTCACGCATCCTTCGGCTGGCATCGAGCGCGAATACGCCGTCCGCGTGCGCGGCCGCGTGGGCCCGGAGACCCTCGAGCAACTGACCCATGGGGTGACTCTGGAGGACGGTGAGGCCCGCTTCGAGCGCGTCACCGACGCGGGCGGGCAGGGGATTAATCACTGGTACCACGTGGTCGTGCGCGAAGGGCGGCGCAACGAGGTCCGCCGTCTCTGGGAGGCGGTGGGCTGCCAGGTCGCGCGCCTGACGCGTGTGCGCTTCGGCCCGATCGAGCTGCCGCGGCGATTGCGCCCGGGCCGGTTCGAGGACCTGTCGCGCGCAGAGGTCGACGCGCTCGACCGTCTCGCCGGACGCGACGGCGGTGACAAGACCCTGGGCCTGGAGCCCTTCAAGAGCCGCAGTGACAAGAAGAAAGCCACCACCAAGGGTACCCGCAAGAAGCGCGCGAGCGCGCGCAAGGTCTCGTCGCCACGATCCAAGAGAAAGTCCGCGGGCCGGTGATGCGGCTCTACCGCCAGACCGCACGCGCCATCTACGACCGCCTCATGGGGGCCTATGGGCCGCAGCAGTGGTGGCCCGCCGACGGGCGCTTCGAGGTACTCGTGGGCGCGGTGCTCACGCAGAACGCCGCCTGGCGTAACGTCGAGTATGCGCTGGGCCATCTGCGCGCCGCGGACGCACTGACGCCCGAGGCCATCCTCGCCATTGACGATGGCCGCCTGGGCGAGTTCATCCGCCCCAGCGGCTATTTCAACGTCAAAACCAAGCGCCTCAAGGCTCTGTGCCGCTTCGTCGTCGATTCGGGCGGGCTGGAAGGGCTGGCCCGGTGGGACACCGAGGCGCTGCGAAGCGCGCTGCTCGGGGTCACGGGCATTGGCCGCGAGACCGCCGACGACATCGTGCTCTATGCGTTCGACCGACCGGTGTTCGTCATCGACGCCTACACCCGCCGAATCTTCGCGCGCTTGGGCACCATCGACGGCAACGAGGGCTACGAGGAGCTGCGCGCGGCGTTCGAGCGGGCGCTCGGCCCGGACGTGGGCGTCTATAAGGAATACCACGGCCTCATCGTCCGCCACGCCAAGGAGGCATGCGCGGTTCGGCCGTGGTGCGAGGCGTGCTGCATGCGCCGCCACTGCCCGGTGGGACGCGGCGAGCGCATGCCGCCGCGTTGATGCTTTACAGCCTGCGGCCGTTTGGCTATCGTCGCGCGCCCTGCGCACACAGCGCGCGTGGGTCGTTTCGCCGCAAGCGAATCGGGGCTGCGTGGTCGCAGCAGGCGCGCAGGGCGCACGCCGATCGCGCGGCGGGCTTCACGAGCCGGCCGCGCGATTGCCCGGGTGACCCGACGTAGCGCGTCGTAACAATCGAATACTGGAGAGGTGGCCGAGCGGTCGA
>CAYUKN010000285.1:0-1598 GCA_964445325.1 uncultured Ectothiorhodospiraceae bacterium | reverse complement strand
CTCGAAAAAATCGAGCGACTTTGCCAGCGAATTACTGAAACGGGACACTAGGAGCCTGTCCGAGAAACCCCGGTGGATGGGATCATACGCGGGACGCTGGAGTGCTGTGAGGCCATGGTGACGCGCCCGGTTCGTGAGTGGAACGTGGATCAGTCGATGCTGCTGCCGCTGTCGGTGCACGACTTCGTGCCTGCCGATCACGTGGCGCATTTCATCCGCGACACGGTGGCCGAGGAACTCGATCTTTCCGCGGTGTGGGCCGCCTACGGTGGTGACCGCGGGCAGCCGCCGTATCATCCGGCGATGATGACGGCGCTGCTGCTGTATGCGTACTGCCACGGCACCTACGCCTCACGGCGCATCGCCGCGGCGTGCGAGCAGCGCGTGGACTTCATGGCGGTGACGGGCATGGAGCGTCCGGACTTTCGCACGATCAGCGACTTCCGCAAGCAGCATCTGGCCGCGCTCGAGGGTCTGTTCGTGCAGGTGCTCGCGCTGTGCCAGCAGGCGGGGCTGGCGCGGCTGGGCCATGTGGCGCTCGACGGCACGAAGGTCGCGGCGAACGCCTCCAAGCACAAGGCGATGAGCTACGCGCGGCTGCAGCAGGAGGAACAGCGCCTGGCCGCGGAGGTCGAGGGCTGGTTCGAGGCGGCGGAAGCCGCCGACGCCGGCGATGACGCGGCGCTGGGCGAGGTCCGCGGTGACGAGCTGCCGGCGTGGGCTGCCGACCGCCAGCAGCGCCTCGATCGCATCCGCGCGGCGAAAGCCGCGCTCGAGGCCGAAGCCGAGGAGGCGGTCGAGGCGCAGGTCGCGCCGGCAGGCGACGCCGAAGACGACGATGATGATCCCGATCCGCCGTCGGCACCGCCGCGGCATCACGACGACGGCACACCGGCGGACAAGGCCCAACGCAACTTCACCGACCCCGACAGCCGGGTGATGCTCACCCGCTCGGGGTGGATGCAGGCCTACAACGCACAGATCGCCGTCGATGCCGATCACCAGGTCATCGTGGGGCAGATGCTCACGTCCTGCGCCGTCGACATCGGCCATCTGGCGCCGATGGTGGCGGCGATCGAGCGCGACGCGGGCCATATCCCCGATGAGCTGTCAGCCGATGCCGGCTACTGCAGCGAGGCCAATCTCGAACATCTGAACCGCAATGCGATCCGCGGCTATGTGGCGACCGGCCGCGGCCATCATGATCAGCCGAGCGCCACCGGGCAGCGCTCACCCGAGCCCGACAGCTTCACCGGGCAGATGAAGACAAGGCTGCGCCGCGGTGGCTGGCGCAGCCGATATCGGCTGCGCAAGGTCCTCGCCGAGCCGGTGATCGGGCAGATCAAACACGCCCGCGGGTTCCGACAGCTGCTGTTGCGGGGGCTTGATCAGGCGAAGGGCGAATGGAGCCTGATGTGCACCGCCCACAACTTGATGAAGCTGGCGAAGGCTGCGGCCTGAAGGCCGGCAGCTTTATGAACGTAAACGCGATGGCTCAGTGAACGAACCCGTCCGCGATACCGCATATCCGGTTACTCGGACGGGCTCCTAGTGTCTTTTAACGGAAGTTCTTCGATCTTTCTCGGCGAGGCATCGTG
>CAYUKN010000284.1:0-1600 GCA_964445325.1 uncultured Ectothiorhodospiraceae bacterium | reverse complement strand
CCCCGGTTAGTGGCGTTGTCGAGCCGGCGCTGCGGGCCGCGGCGTCGTATCGCGGAGGGTCTGGGGGCGGCTGGGGCAGCGACGAGGGGCAGGCGTGGTTGTGATCGGGCTTTGCGGGGGCGGCGCACGCGGCGATGGACGTGCGCTGGGGCGTTTGGGCCGGTGAAGGCACGAACGCCGGCGTTACCGCGGTGCAGCGGCCGGTGGCGTAAGGCGGTGCGCGCGAGCGACGGCGGCTATTCGAGCTGCAAGCTGGCGTACAGCAGCCAGTCCAGACGCAGTGCGCCTTTGGCGAAGTCGAGGCGCCAGGCTCGGGCGCTGCGCACCAGCCGTGCGGCGCTGCGCATGAGGTAGCGGATCAGCGGACGCAGCCCGTGGCGGCGCGCGCGCCTGGGCAGCAGGCGGTACTGCACGCCGCGCAGCAACAGTTGCGCCATCTGGCCGCACAGATAGAACGCCTGGTTGGCTCGGAACGAGCGGCACGGCGGGTGATGCAGGTCGAGATCGACCAGCGGGCCCTTGAGTGCGTTCTCCTGGCCCTGCTTGGCGCGGTGGCGGCGCACCAGCTCCTCGAGCGCCAGATCGTCGCGCGAGACCAGGATGAGCGTGTCGCGCGGCAGCAGCCGTTGCTGCTGACCATCGCGGTCGCGGCGCACCACGGCATAGACCTGCTCATGCGACCAGCCCTCGGGACGGTAGTAGACGAGCGTTGCGCGCTCGCCGCAGCCGATGTCCTGCCAGGCCTCGTCGGGCAGGTCCTCGACGACCTCGAGCACCGGGCGCTTGTAGCCGTCGTGGGTGACGCTGATCGAGTAATCCCAGCCGCGCTCGCGGCAATAGTCGATCACCGCGCGGCGATAGTAGGCGTTATCGGCGTGCAGCCACACCGGCGTGTCGACGCCGAGTAGCGGCGCGACGTCGGCTTCGAGCTGCTCGCGCCAGCCGGCAGCGACATCGACGCCGCCCGGATGCAGCCGCGCGCTCGTCCACAGCCCGGCGACGAACACCGTGTGCAGCCAGTACTGGCGCGTGCCGTCGTAGCCGACCCCGGCGCCTTCGAACAACGCCCCGTCGACCTCGATCGCCGTGCCGTCGATGAACACCGGTACATAACCGTGCTCGTCGAGCGCATGGGCGAGCACCGACGGCGCCAGCGCCTGCGACAGTTCGCGCACCACCTGCTCGAGCCCCGCAATCTGCTGGTCACCGAAGCGCGCCAGGTACTCGCCCAGGCGCCGCCCCGACGGCACCTGCTCGAGTCCCAGCAGATACTGCGCTACCTCATCACTGCGAAGCGCATCGACATCGCTGAGCGCGGCGCTGCCGGTGCACTGCGACGCGACCAGTGACCACAACATCTCGGCATCCGAGGCACCGCGGCGTCGCCGCTTGAGCGCCGCTGCCTCGCCCAGACGCGGTGCCAGATCCAGCTCGCGCGCGAGCTGGCCGACAAAGGCCAACCCCCCTTGGGCGGTGATCCGCGCATCGGTGAAATCCACCTCGACGCGAGGTGGCTGCGGTCGTATCGTCGTCATCGGCGCACCTGTCGGGTGAGTGGGTCGTCACCGGCATTATGCCGGACCACGCCCGACAGGTTGCG
>CAYUKN010000283.1:0-1607 GCA_964445325.1 uncultured Ectothiorhodospiraceae bacterium | reverse complement strand
ACCCGCCCAGATGCGGCCAGTTCGGACGGGCGCCTGCGGGGGTCCGTCTTTTTTGTGCTCAGTTCTCGTCGAGGAAGTCGTCGACGAGCTCGAGGAAAGCATCCGGTGCCTGGACGTGCACCCAGTGTGATGCGCGTTCGACGGTCTCGATGCGGGCGCTCGGGAAGAACGCGCGGATCGCGGTTTCGGTGCCGGCGGGCACATAGTTGGACGCGCCGCCGCAAACGAAAAGGGTGGGCCCCTTGTACGGCGTATCGCCGACCGGGGCAGCGGCGATGGCATCGTAGGCCGCTGCGATGGTCTCCACCGGGATGCGCCATGCGAAGCCGCCGTCGCTGCGCACGAGGTTCTTGAGCAGGAACTGGCGGATGGTCGCCTCGGGGATGGCGCCGGCCAACGCGGCGTCAGCGTCGCCGCGCGAGCCAATCGCCGAGAGGTCGAGCCCGCGTATGGCGGTGAGCTCGCGATCGTGACGGTGGTCGTAGGCAACTGGCGCGATATCCACGGCGATGAGGCGTTCGACCCGATCGGGATGGGATAGCGCCAACTGCATCGCCGTCTTGCCGCCCATGGAGTGGCCCAGCACGAACGCACCATCCAGCGCGTGGGCCGCCATCGTGTCGTGTACGTCTGCCGCCATGGTCGGATAGTCCATGTGCTCGGCGTGGGGCGAGCGTCCGTGATTGCGCAGATCCATCGCGTAGATCGTGAAGCGCCCGGACAGCGCGCGCGCGATGCCGCCGAGGTTCTCGTTCGAGCCGAACAAACCGTGCAGCAGCACCAGCGGCGGACCCTCGCCGTGGACGCGTGTGTAGAGCCGCATCGTCTCTCCGGGGCGCGTGCTAGAGTCGGGATTTCGATTCGGTAGGCTACCAGAGGAGATCGAAATGGACGTCGCCGATGCCCAACCCGAGCGCGAGATCTTGATGCGGCCCGAGAGCTACACCCTCTGGCGCCAGGACATCATCCGCTTCGCGGACCTCGACATCCTTGGTCACGTCAACAACGTCGCCTACATGGTGTATTTCGAGACGGGCCGGGTGGCATTCCTCGAGCAATTGGGTGGGCTGCCGCCGCGTGATCGCGAGCACCAGCCAACCTTCGTTCTCGCCCGGGTGGCGGCGGACTACATCGAGGAGCTCTACTACCCCGGCAGCGTCGATATCGGCACGTCGGTGCGCCACATCGGCACGAGCTCGTTCCATCTCGGCCACGGCATATTTCGCGATGGTGCTTGCAAGGCCGTGGCCACATCGGTGCTGGTACAGGTCCAGGGGCAGCCGATACGGTCGGTGCCGCTCAGCGATGAGCAGAAGGAGCGCATGCGACGGATTTGATCTGAATGTCGACGACCACGAACACGCGCGCGCGACGTTGATTGTTCGTCATTTGAGCGCATTTTTTGCAATGGAATCGGCACGGGGTTGGGTCGCTACCCGCGTGCGCGGTCGGCGGCGGCCCACGCCAGGGCTGTGGTCTGCCGTTGGAAACCCGCGGCTTGCGTTTCTCGCAGAGCAGGAATGAGCGCCGACCGCGCAGTCGATACCGGTACAGTAAGCCCAGGCTGGTGGCCCAAAGTCGCCTTCGCGTTCCTTCGTGGTTCGATT
>CAYUKN010000282.1:0-1645 GCA_964445325.1 uncultured Ectothiorhodospiraceae bacterium | reverse complement strand
CGCGCGCGTGGCTCATCGCGAGCAAGAGCCGGCCTACGGCCCGTGGCGCCCTTGATGCGAGACCTCACTGTATAGACCGGCCCTGTTGGCGCGCTTCGCCGGCGCGTTCGCTCACTCAAGCATCGTGGTAGATCGACGAGCCGCTCTCGCGGAACGCTTGGGCCATCTCCGCCTTGCCCTGCTCGGCCGCGGTGTCGACGTCTTCGCCCATGGCCTCGGCGTACTCACGCAGTTGATGGCTGATCTCCATCGAGCAGAACTTCGGCCCGCACATCGAGCAAAAGTGGGCCGTCTTGGCGCCCTCCTGCGGCAGGGTCTCGTCGTGGTATTGGCGCGCGCGCTCCGGATCCAAGCCTAAGTTGAACTGGTCCTCCCAGCGGAATTCGAAGCGGGCCTTGGACAAGGCGTTGTCGCGGATCTGGGCGGCCGGGTGGCCCTTGGCCAGGTCGGCGGCATGCGCGGCGATGCGGTAGGCGACCAAGCCCTCGCGCACGTCGTCGCGGTTGGGCAGCCCCAAGTGCTCCTTGGGCGTGACATAGCAAAGCATGGCACAGCCGTACCAGCCGATCTGGGCGGCGCCGATCGCCGAGGTGATGTGGTCGTAGCCGGGGGCGATGTCGGTGGTCAGCGGGCCCAGGGTGTAGAACGGCGCCTCCAAGCACTCGGCGAGCTCGCGGTCCATGTTCTCCTTGATGAGCTGCATGGGCACGTGGCCCGGGCCCTCGATCATCACCTGGACATCGTACTCCCAAGCGATCTTCGTTAGCTCGCCCAGCGTCTCGAGCTCGGCGAACTGGGCGCGGTCGTTGGCGTCGGCGATCGAGCCGGGGCGCAAGCCGTCGCCCAGCGAGAACGACACATCGTAGGCGGCCATGATCTGGCAGATCTCGCGGAAGTGCGTGTAGAGGAAGCTCTCGGTGTGGTGGGCCAAACACCACTTGGCCATGATCGAGCCGCCGCGCGAGACGATGCCGGTGACCCGGTCGGTGGTCAGCGGGATGTGGGGCAGGCGCACCCCGGCGTGGATGGTGAAGTAGTCCACGCCCTGCTCGGCCTGCTCGATCAGCGTGTCGCGGAAGAGCTCCCACGTGAGCGCCTCGGGTTCACCATCGACCTTCTCCAGCGCTTGATAGATCGGCACCGTGCCGACCGGCACGGGCGCGTTGCGCAGGATCCACTCGCGCGTCTCGTGGATGTGCTTGCCCGTCGACAGATCCATGATGGTGTCGCCGCCCCAGCGCGCCGACCACACCATCTTCTCGACCTCCTCGGCGACCGACGAAGTCACCGCCGAGTTGCCGATGTTGGCGTTGACCTTGGTGCGGAAGTTGCGCCCGATGATCATGGGCTCGAGCTCGGGGTGGTTGATGTTCGCCGGGATGATCGCCCGGCCGGCGGCCACCTCGGCGCGCACGAACTCGGGCGTGATCGTCTCGGGCAGATGGGCCCCGAAGGCCTGGCCCGGGTGGCGCTGATGCAGATCGAGATCGGTGACGGCCTCACGGCGCGCGTTCTCGCGGATGGCGATGTATTCCATCTCGGGCGTGACGATGCCGCGGCGGGCGTAGTGCATCTGACTCACCGTCGCCCCGCCCAGCGCGCGCCGTGGCTTGGGCACGTGCGGGAAGCGCACGCCCGCGAGCTT
>CAYUKN010000281.1:0-1646 GCA_964445325.1 uncultured Ectothiorhodospiraceae bacterium | reverse complement strand
CGCCCGTCGTCGAGCTGGTGCCAGTACTTCGTGGGCACGCCTTCGAGCCGTTCGCGTGTCACCATAACCCCCTGGCCGAAGCCGGCCTCGTCGCATGCGTTCATACCCAGATGATGGACCGATGCGGGCGGATTTCAAGGTGTTACGCCGGCTTGGCGGGGAGGCAGCGGTCCGAGCCCATTGAAACGCCGGCGGCGAGGCCGCATCGACGCTCCAGGGAGCGCGCAGGAGGAGGCGAACATGCAGCACAGCGTGCGCCAACCCGCCGTGGCGGGGCAGTTCTACCCGGGCGACGAGGCCGGCCTGCGGCACCAGGTCGACGATTTGCTCGCCCGTGCACCGGACCCGGAGGCCGATGCACCCAAGGCGGTGATCGCGCCCCACGCCGGTTTCATGTTCTCGGGTGGCGTGGCGGCAACCGCCTATGCGCGGCTGCGCCCGGCGCGCGAGCGCATCGAGCGCGTCGTGATCCTGGGCCCGTCACACTTCGTGCCTGTGCGCGGGCTGGCCGCGAGCAGTGCCGACTACTTCCGCACCCCCTTGGGCGAGGTCGCCGTCGATCGCGAGGGCCTCGACAGCGCGCTGGCCGACCCCGCGGTCGCCGTCGCCGACGCCGGCCACGCGCGCGAGCACAGCCTCGAGACCCAGCTACCGTTCATCCGGCGCGTGCTGGGCGGTGTGCGCGTGGTCCCGCTCGTCGTCGGCGATGCGACACCGGAGGCGGTCGGGCGCGTGCTGGCCGCGCTTTGGGGCGACGAGCGCACCGCGATCGCGATCTCCTCGGACCTGTCGCACTTCTACGACGACGCCACCGCGCGCGATCTCGACACCACCACGGCCCGTGCGATCGAGGCGCTCGGCATCGATCGCATCGGCCCCGACAACGCCTGCGGCTTCCTGCCGATCCAGGGGTTGTTGCGCCACGCCAGCGATCACGGCGGCGCCGTGCGCACCCTCGAGCTCAAGACATCGGCGGACGCGGGTGCACCGCCGCACAGCGTGGTCGGCTACGGCGCGTTCGAGCTGCGGGAGGCCGCATGAGCGACCCAACAGCCGCCACGGAAACCGACGACACAGCGCCCTCGGGTTGGGCGGCTTTCGCCGACGACCTCCTCGGCCTCGCCCATGCGGCGATCGACCACGGCCTGGCGCACGGAGAACCGCCCCGGGTCGATCTCGCGCGCCTCGACCCGGCCCTGCACGCCGAGCGGGCCACGTTCGTGACCCTGCTCGACGGCCAGGGCGGCCTGCGCGGTTGTATCGGCAGCATCGAGGCGCACCGGCCCATCGCGCTCGACGTCAGCGCCAACGCGTTCGCCGCCGCCTTCCAGGACCCGCGGTTCCCGCCGCTGACGGCCGCCGAGCGTCCCGACCTCCAGTGCAAGCTGTCGGTGCTGACCCCGCTCGAGCCCATCGCCTTCTCGGACGAGGCCGATCTGATCAATCAGCTCGTGCCAGGCGAGGACGGCGTGCTCATCGAGGCGGGCGAGCGCCGCGGCACACTGCTTCCCCAGGTGTGGTCGGACCTGCCCGATCCGCAGGCGTTCTGGCGCACGCTCAAGCGCAAGGCCGGGCTCGGCGTCGAGGAATGGCCAGCCAACCTACGCGCCTATCGCTACCGGGCCGAGAGTATCGGGTAAGGGCGA
>CAYUKN010000280.1:0-1649 GCA_964445325.1 uncultured Ectothiorhodospiraceae bacterium | reverse complement strand
CATGACTCGTGACCAAACGCAAGAACCATTCTCCCGCGGCATTCCAGAGCCGGGCCTGGGTGATGGGGGCGAACCGGTCTATCGACGGAACCGAATGTCCTGCACGCGGCGCCCGATGGCCACGATGAAGCCGACCGTCATTACGATAATGCCGATCCAGAGCAAGCTAATCAGGGGCTTGGTGTAGGCTTGGACCACGACCCAGTTCTCCGGCATCACGTCCACGCCCTCCACGGCGAACGTTGCCTTGCCGTTGTTGGCGTTCATCTCCGTGAAGGCCATCTTGAGGTTCCAGCCCTCGACCTCATTCTCAAGGTACTGCTGGCTGTTGTCGTCCATGACCACGTAAATCGGCATCAGCGACCGGGTTTCCTGCGTCTCCAGGTTTGTAACGCGGAGATTGGCTCCCACCGCTATTTTGGCGTCGTCGGGGACCCGGTCGGGAGCGGTGGCCGGTGCGTTGGAGCCCATCATTTGGTCGGGACCCTCTAGCACGCGGAAGCCGTCGAAAGCCACGGCGAACTCTCGGTCGCCCAGCATCGTCGAGTCGCCCTGGCTGAGCTGGAACTCGCCCCCGGGCGGCCCCTCCTCCGAGCCCATGCCCGTTGCCTCCTTCGGCGTTACGGCGACGAAAACGTCCTTCTCCAGAAAGGCTTTGACGTCCGGGTGCTTGAACCACTGGTCGCCACTGCCCTGGTAGGCGACGGGCTCGAGTGTATACGAGCGGTTCTGTGGATCGGTAATGTCAATGACGTACTGGCCGCGGCCCCGCTCGGTCGTCGTCTTGCCGGCGTAGGTCACGCGGTAGCCATTGATTGCGCGCGTTTGTCCCTTGGGCACCACGAAGTTTTCGCGGGGCATATCATCCTCATCGGCCGACGGCGCGGTGCCGAGGCGCGGCAGCGCGCGGTCGAAGCCGCTGGAGGCGATGACGCCGAGAATGGTGATGGCGAGCCCCACGTGGGCGATGGCGCCGCCCGCCATGCGCGGATTCCCGCGGAGCACGCGCCAGAGCACCATGCCGTTGCCGAACAGGGCGAAGAACCCGACGAACAGGAGCAAGAGCATCTGCATCGCCTGCCCGTACATCGTCCAGAACTGCGAGAGGCCGCTAAACAGGCCGGCGGAGGCCGTTTGTGCCGCACCGGTCGGATCGGCGGGAAGCAGGATGGTCTGCTCGGCAAAGGGGGTGAGGATGAGGATGCCGATGGTGCTTACCGTCGCGAACGCCACCGGCTTCAACAGCACACGGTTGAGGTTCTCCACGTCCATCTTGTTCCACCAGAAGAGTTGCCCCAGCCCAGCAAGAAAGACGAAGCCGATGGCCAGCGGGAGCGTCCACTGGTTGTAGAACTCGGTGGGCACGGCCGAGGGATTATCGCGGAAGATGCGTCCGAAGATGGGCGCACTGGTGCCGAGGATGATGACGGCGGCGGTAGTGGTGAGCAGCACCGCGCCGGAAAGGATCATGAACTCGCGGGAGAGGACGCGCGGCTCCCGGTCCGGCGTAGGGAGCTCTTGAAAGCGATGCACAAACAGGCCGACCCCAATGACGGTGATCGTGCCCATCCACACGAGGAGTTGGTTGTAGAGCCCGAGGTCGACGAAGGAGTGGACCGACACGTCGCCCAGGATGCCGCTGCGGGTGA
>CAYUKN010000279.1:0-1668 GCA_964445325.1 uncultured Ectothiorhodospiraceae bacterium | reverse complement strand
ACACGCGCGGCATGATCCGCCAGCACCAGTTCGACAAGGTCGAGCTCGTCCAGATCACCGATCCCCATAGCTCGTGGGAAGCTCTGGAAGAGCTGACCGGGCACGCCGAGAGCGTGCTGCAGCGCCTGGAGCTGCCGTACCGCGTGGTCGCATTGTGCACGGGCGACATGGGCTTCGCCGCGGCCAAGACCTACGATCTGGAGGTGTGGCTGCCCGGGCAGGGCAAGTACCGCGAGATCTCGTCTTGCTCGAACTGCCTCGACTTCCAGGCGCGGCGCATGAGCGCACGCTGGCGCAATCCCGAGACCCGCAAGCCCGAGTACCTGCACACCCTCAATGGCTCGGGCGTCGCCGTCGGGCGCGCTTTGCTAGCGGTCCTCGAGAATTTCCAGCGCGCAGACGGCAGCGTCGTCATACCGGAAGCGCTGCGGCCCTACATGCGGGGCATGGAGGTTCTGTCGGAGGTCTGACCCGCGGCGATATGAGCGGCTCAACCGCGCGCCATGGCGATCAGGAGGATGACGAAGAGGACGACGCCGCCGATCGGGATCAGCAGGCCGAGCCAGTCCTTGGCGGTGCCCTTGGGGCTCTCCTTCGCGGCCCGGTAAGCGGATGGGCCGAAGAAGAAGATGATGGCGAGCAGAGCGAGCCCGGTGAGGATCTGCATCCAAACGGGTAAATCGCCGGCCATGGTACGACCTCCTGGTAAATCGGGGCCCCGCCGCCCGGCGGGGCCCTCGCGTGCAGCGCTTCGAGGCCTTCGAGCCGATCAGCGCTCGCCGGCGAAGGCGGCGAGGATGTGCAGCAGGCTCGTGAAGAGGTTGTACAGGGCGACGAACAGCGTAATCGTCGCCAGGATGTAGTTGGTCTCACCGCCGTGGATGATCTCGCTGGTCTGATACAGGATCAGGCCGGACATCAGCAGGATGAATACGCCGGACAGCGCCAGCGAGAACGTCGGCACGTTGAAGAACAGGGTGGCGAAGGAGGCGACTACCGCCAGCAGGATCCCTACCATGAGGAAGCCCTGGAGGAAGCTGAAGTCCTTCTTGGTCGTCAGGGCATAGCCGGACAGGCCGAGGAAGATCACACCTGTGCCGCCCAGGGCCATCGTGATGATCTCGCCGCCGTTGCTGAGCACCGCCAGGTATTGGTTGAGGATGGGGCCGAGCGAGAACCCGAGCAGGCCCGTAAACAGAAACGCCAGATAGATGCCCGTGGTGCTCTCGGCGTATTTGTGGATCGCGAACAACACCCCGAAGCCGGCGAGCAGGCAAACGATACCGACGATACCGCCGACCTGCAGGACCATGGATACGCCGGCCATCGCCGCGCTGAACAGCAGCGTCAGCGACAACAGCATGTAGGTGTTGCGCAGGACCTTATTGGTGGAGAGCTCGCTCGCTTGAGCGCCGCTCCGTAATACACGTTCCTCAGTCATCGAGTGTCCTCCGTTTGGACGATTCTTCGGCATCGCGGGCCGTGCGGCTGGCCGCGCGGGCCCGTGCTGAACGACGTGTTTATGTCAGGTATGGGGCACTGCGTCAACTTACAACCGGGTCATGCGTGTGCCCCAGTGACTGCGCTATTATAGCGCATTCCGGCGCGGCCGGGCCCGGAGGGGTGGCAGAGTGGACGATTGCAGCCGACTTGAAATCGGCCGGGGTA
>CAYUKN010000278.1:0-1677 GCA_964445325.1 uncultured Ectothiorhodospiraceae bacterium | reverse complement strand
TAGCCCTTAGCCCTTAGCCCTTCGCCCTTCGCCCTTCGCCCTTCGCCTTCGCCCTTCGCCCGCGTACCTCTGGCCCCATGACGGTTTCTGGCACATACTGGACGAACGAGCCGCGAAGAGTGGACGCGATGCGTTTGTCAGCTGCTCAAGCGCAGGTCGTGCGTGAAGAGGTCGCGAACCTGTTCGGTCTGGAGGCCGAGGTGCGACTGTTCGGCTCGCGCGCCGACGATCAAGCCCGCGGCGGGGATATCGACCTCCTTGTGAGCCTGCCGGAGCCGTGCCGCGATGGGCGCCATCGTGCCTTGCGTCTCGTCGCCCGCCTGCAGCGGCGACTGGGTGATCAGCGGATCGATGTGCTCGTCACCGATCCCGAGACGCCGAAACAGCCCGTCCACCGCAATGCGTTGTGCGAGGGGGTGCGGCTTTGAACGCGATCAGCCAGCCGTGGATCGATCGTTTCCTCGAGACCCTCGCCATTGTCCGACGCGAAGGCGACCATCTTCGCTTCAGCCGTGACCGAGTCTTCGGTGAGCCGGTCACCCCGCAGCGAATGGAGAATCTGGAACGGGCCCCGGAGGACGCGGAGCGATTGGAAGCCTTCGTCTCGCGTTTCGGCCGGATGCAGGACACCATCGGCAATAAACTGTTGCCGCGGTGGCTGCGAGCGCAGGCGGAAGAGCCCGGCACATTGATCGAAGTGCTCAACCGAGCGGAACACCTTGGCGTCATCGATAGTGCCGAGGACTGGCTCGTCGCTCGCGAATTGCGCAACCGGCTCGTGCACGAATACATGAACGATCCCCACGCGTTTGCCGGCGATCTGCAAGAGGCCCCTGGCTACGCGACGATGCTGCTGCATGTCCACGACCGGGTCCGGGATTTTGCCGCGCAACGGATGGCGATCGCCGGCCAGCAATTGCCGCAACCGCTGCTCGAATAAAGCAACCAGCACGGGAGCGCCGGCCCCGCCGGCAATCGGCTGTGCGCGACGGCGCCAGGAGGGCGCATGAATGCATCGAGCTGATGGGATCGTTCGATGCCGGAAGGAACGAGTCCGCCCCACGTCGGCATCGCTCGACGCCGAACGCCCAATTCCTTTCGCCCGTCATCCGTCACACATCGCCCATCGCCCGTCACCCGTCGCCTCCTGCTACCATCCCGATCCAAACCCGGATCACCCGGCGCCAAGACAACGAAAACCAACGGGGGCAAGGATGCGGCTTCGAGGATCTCGCCGTTTGGCGGCGTGCGTCGCGGCTGAGCGTCGCGCTCTACCGAGCACTCGACGACGCCCGCGCATACGGCTTCAAGGGCCAGGTCACGCGTTCGGCGCTGTCCATTCCGAGCAATATCGCCGAGGGCTACGAGCGATACGCACCGCGATCGCCTGAAGTTCCTGCACTATGCCCGGGCTCGTGCGGCGAGCTGCGCACCCAGCTCTACATCGGCATCGAAGCCGGCTACCTGCCCTGCGAGTCTGGAGCGGAGTGGGTCCAGGAAACGCGGGCACTATCGGCCATGCTCCTCCAACTCATCCGCGCCTGGGAAAGCCGCTCTTGAACACCGGCGGTCGCAGCCGTCCCCTTAGCCCTTAGCCCTTAGCCCTTAGCCCAACATGCCAAATGACACCACCATCGACCGGGTCACCGAGGCACTTTCGGCCCAGCCCGACGTGCG
>CAYUKN010000277.1:0-1686 GCA_964445325.1 uncultured Ectothiorhodospiraceae bacterium | reverse complement strand
GTTACCTGCACCCATGGGCCGCGCAAGCCAAGCCTCGTGCCCCGCCATCGGCCGACCCGGTCGCGGGTCACGAGGCGGCGCCGCCGGCTGCCCCGTGGCAAAGCGTGTGTCGGCCTCGCAAGGATTGACCGGCGCCATTACGGGCCGACACCAAGAGTCATGGGCTAACCGTGAGCTACCCGGATACCCGCACTGCATCCGCTATGCAGGCGCTCAGGTACCTTGCGTTCAAGCGCCGCCGCGACCCCGCAGCTCGGGGTCCACCTTCCAGCCCGGCTCGACGTTGCGCATGTCAGGCAGCTCATGGGCGATGCCCTTGTGGCAGTCGATACAGGTCTTGTCGCCCTTGATCAGAAACTTGTCGTGGATGCGCGTTGCGCGCTCGTTTTGGGCGGCCAGATCCATGCTCTGCTTCTGGTGGCAGTTGCGGCACTCGAGGCTATCGTTGGCCTTGAGGCGTTTCCACTCGTGCTTGGCAAGCTCGAGGCGCTTGTTCTGGAACTCCGTGGGCGTGTCGATCGTGCCGAAAACCCAGCCCCAGACTTCCTTTGACGCCTGCATCTTGCGCGCAATCTTGTCGGTCCACTCGTGGGGCACATGGCAATCGGGGCACGTCGCACGCACGCCGCTCTTATTGGTGAAGTGCACCGTGCGCGTGAGCTCTTGATACACGTTGTCCCGCATCGAGTGGCACGAGATACAGAACTTCTCGGTGTTGGTCGCCTCCAGCGTCGTATTGAAGCCACCCCAGAACAGCACGCCGAAGACGAAGCCCCCTAGCGTTATCGCGCCGAGGGAGACATAGCCTGTCGGGCGGCGCGCGATGCGCCATATGTCGCGCAAGACGCGTTTGATGGAGGCCATGGCCCTACTCCTCGTCGTCGGCGGTGAGCTCGGTCATGTCGGTGAACTCATTGTTGATGAGCGCCCGCGTGCGCGTTTGCGGCACGTGGCATTGCGTGCAGAAATACCGACGTGCGGAGACATCGGCGAGCGTCTGGCCTTCACGATCGCGGAAATGCGTAATCGAGATCATCGGTGCGCCGCTCTCACCGGTATATTGGCGCCGGTGACACGTCATGCACGTATTGGCGCGAACCGAGAGCTCGTAGCCGCTGATGTCGTGCGGGATCACCGGCGGCTGCTCGGGGTAATTGCGAACTTGGCTCGGCCCATCGGTCATCGGCTGGGGCAACTGCGGCGCTTGTGTCTCCGCCATCGGGTTTTCGTTGCCGATCAGGCGCTCGCGCAGCGGGCCCTCGGCCATGGCGCCGCCCGCGGCCAAAGTGAGCGCGATGCTCAACAGAATCGTTCGACGTCGCATTGCTCCTCCCAGTCGCCGCCAGGCGATTACACCGTTTCGACCTTGACCGCGCATTTCTTGAAGTCGGTCTGCTTGGATATGGGATCGGTCGCATTCAGCGTGCACTTGTTGACGAGCATGCTCGCGTCGAACCACGGCATGAAGATCACTCCCCTTGGCGGGCGATTACGCCCGCGGGTCTCGACTCGCGTACGTACGGTGCCGCGCCGGGTAACCAACCGCATCTCGGCACCGCGCTGGAGTCCGCGCTCTTGCGCGTCCAACGGGTGCATGAAGCACAGCCCGCCCGGGAACGCCTTGTATAGCTCGGGCACGCGCAGCGTCATCGAGCCCGAGTGCCAGTGCTCGAGCACGCGGCCCGT
>CAYUKN010000276.1:0-1690 GCA_964445325.1 uncultured Ectothiorhodospiraceae bacterium | reverse complement strand
TTGGCCTCGTAGGGCTCGGCCGGCACCGCGAACATCATGCGCAGGAAGTTCTCGACGAAGCCGAGGTGGTTGAGCGGATACAAAAACGGCTGGCCCTGCGAGTACTTGTAGGCGTAGCTCGCCATCGAGGGCATCTTGGCGATCAGGCGGTGGGCGCAGATCTCGCGATGATCGGGATTACTGATGTCGATCTTGTCGTGGTAGAACGCCGACAGTGCGGCCGTCGTCGTCTCCATGATCGCCATCGGATGGGCGTCGTGGCGAAAGCCCTCGTAGAAGCGCCGCAGGGCCTCGTGGACCATGCTGTGGTGCTTGATCGAGTCGTCGAACCAGTGCATCTGCTGGCGGTCGGGCAGCTCACCGTAGAGCAGCAGATAGCAGACCTCGAGATAGCTCGAGTTCTCGGCGAGCTGCTCGATCGGATAGCCCCGATACATGAGCAGGCCCTGATCACCGTCGATGTAGGTGATCGCGCTGGAGCAGCTGGCGGTCGTGGCGAAGCCGGGATCGTAGGTGAAGGCATCGGCGCCCTTGGGCAGACCGCGCACGTCGATGCAGGGCGTGCCGTAGGTGCCGTGGTAGACGGGTAGCTCGGTGCTTGTGCCGTCGTCGCGCGTGAGCTTGGCCGATTCTTTCGACTCGTTTGCCATGGCGTTGCTCTCCTTTGACCCGCTCGCGGGCGAGTCTGCAAAACGTGGCTGGCCACCGCCGCGGCCCGCCGGGTAGGGGTGGCACACCAGCAGTGGCCGGGACCGTTTGTCGAGGGCGGATCGGCGCGTGGGGCGGCCGATCCGCATGAGCCGTTTCGTGGGTTGTTGCTCGTCGGGCCGGCGCACGCGCGCTGACGTCGCCGATGGTCGGGCGATGGACCGGCCGCGAGCAATCAGCGTGCCGAAGGGCGTTGCTGCCGCGGCACCGATGCGTCGATCGCCTAGCGATCCTATCACCGCGTTCGCACGCCGACTACGCTTGCACGGCATCGCTTGCTGTATATAATGCCAGTATTAACTGTACGGAAATACAGGTATCCATGAGCGAGCTGACCCCGCGCCAACGCGAAATCGTCGAGCTGATCCGCGATCACCTCGAGGCCCACGGCTGTCCGCCGACGCGCGCCGAGATCGCCGAGACCCTGGGCTTTCGCTCGGCCAATGCCGCCGAGACCCACCTGCGCGCGCTCGCGCGCAAGGGCGTGATCGAGCTCACGCGCGGCGCCTCGCGCGGCATCCGGCTGCTCGAGGCCCCACCGGCGGGGATGCCGCTCGTGGGCCGCGTGGCCGCCGGCGAGCCCCTGCTGGCCCAGGAGAATATCGAGGGCCACTACCGCGTCGATCCCGCGCTGTTCCGCCCGCATGCCGATTATCTGCTGCGCGTGCAGGGCGACAGCATGCGCGACGCCGGCATCCTCGAGGGCGATCTGCTCGCCGTGCACCGCACCGCCGATGCCCACAACGGCCAGATCGTGGTCGCGCGTCTCGACGAGGAGGTCACGGTCAAGCGCTTCCGCCACCGCGGCCAGGTCGTCGAGTTGATCGCGGAGAACCCCGCGTACGAGCCCATTCGCGTGGACCTGGCCAACGAGTCGTTCACGATCGAGGGCCTGGCGGTGGGTATCGTGCGCTCCGGGGCGTAGTAGCGACGGGCGAAGGGCGAAGGGCGAAGGGCGAAGGGCGAAGGGCGAAGGGCGAAG
>CAYUKN010000275.1:0-1691 GCA_964445325.1 uncultured Ectothiorhodospiraceae bacterium | reverse complement strand
GTGCGCCGCGCGTGCTCGCGAGCGGAGGTCGCGCTGTGTCCGATCGCCGATGGCGGCGAGGGCACCGTCGAGGCCCTGGTCACCGCGCGAGGCGGTATGCGTCACCGTACGATGGTGACCGGCCCCCGGGGTGAGCCCGTCGAAGCCACCTGGGGCCTGTTGCCGGCCTCGACGACGCAAGGGCCGACCGCCGTGATCGAGATGGCCACGGCGGCGGGCCTGATGCTCGTCCCGCGGGCGCAGCGCGACCCGCTTCGTACCACGACCTACGGCGTCGGCGAGCTCGTCGCCGCGGCGCTGTCGGCGGGCGCGCAGCGCCTGCTCATCGGCATCGGCGGCAGCGCAACGGTCGATGGCGGGTGTGGCCTGGCGCAGGCGCTGGGGGTACGGTTTCTCGACGAGCACGCGGACGAACTCGCCGCACCGATGAGCGGCGCGGATGTGTCACGCGTGGCACGCGTCGATGGATCGGGTCTGGATCCGCGATTGCGCGACCTGGTCGTGACGGTCGCCTGTGATGTCGACAATCCCCTGACAGGGGATACGGGCGCGGCCGCGGTCTTCGGCCCGCAGAAGGGCGCCGACGCCGCCGGAGTGGCGCGCCTGGAGCAAGGGCTGCAAACGCTGGCATCCCTCTGGACCCGCGATCTCGGCATGGACGTCGCCGGCGAGGCCGGCGCCGGTGCTGCGGGTGGTCTCGGCGGTGGACTGCGCGCGTTTGTCGGGGCCTCGCTGGAGTCCGGCGTGGGCTTGGTGCTCGACGCGGTCGACCTGGCGGGACGGCTGGAAGGCGCCGCCCTTTGCCTGACCGGCGAGGGCCGACTGGATGGGCAGAGCCTGTCGGGCAAGGCGGTCGGTGGCGTGGCACGCCTTGCCCAGGGCAAACGCGTGCCAACAGTGGCCCTGGTGGGCGCCGCCGCGGACGACGCTCCGCCCGCCGATTCCCTCGGGCTGGCGGCGTGGCACGTAATCGCACCGGATATGGCCCCGGCCGAGTCCATCGCCCAGGCCGGCGCCCTCATCGAGCGCGCCGCCGAGGCAGCCACGCGGCGATATCTCGGTGACCCAGCAAGCCCGGTCCAATCGTGAGCGCGTCGACGGCTGCGCGCAGGATCCACCGAGCCATGTCGGGCGCGCCGCAAGGGTGATCCCCTGACGCTGTGCCGCGTTCAGGAGCACCGGGGCTTGCAATGCGCAACCGGCGGGGCCAGCGTCGGACACACCCATGCGAGCGCTGAGCGGCCGCGCCCGGTGCGGCGAGCAGCCCGATTGGCTAGACACTCCGAATGAAAGGGATATGCAATGCCGATACGTGAGAATGCGTGGCGCAACGCCTTTGGTCCGGTGCTCGCGGGCGCCATCGTGCTGCTGAGCGCCTGCGCCACCGGCAGCGGCCAGAGCCCGGCGGACAACACCCTCACCGGCCCCGAGATCCGTGAGGAGATCGCGGGCAACACGGTGGTCGGCTCGATGGCCGACGGCACCGAGTACGCTGAGTTTTACGCGGCCGACGGCACGGTCCGCGGAGCCGACTACACCGGTGATTGGGCGATCGACGGCGACCGGATGTGTTTCGACTATCCCGCCGGCCAGACCTGTTACCGCGTTGCCCGGGACGGCGAAACCGTGTCCTGGATCACGGGCGGCGAGGTGAAGGGCACAGGCACGCTTCGACCGGGCAATCCGCTGGA
>CAYUKN010000274.1:0-1692 GCA_964445325.1 uncultured Ectothiorhodospiraceae bacterium | reverse complement strand
TCCCATGCCCGCGACGACCGCGCCGATCGACGCCCCCGGCTCACCGAAGTTCGCCGATGCCCTCATACCCGTTGTGCTCTCGCTAGTCTTACCACCTACCCAATCGATGCGGCTACCGCGAAAGTAGCCACCGTTCGAGCTGCCCTACGGAGTGCCTCACCCCAAAGATGCCGGCTTCACGCGCCGTTGCCCACGGCACTCATGACGCCGATCGTACCAATAACGCCGCCACTGACTGAGGTCCCCGTATTCCGGCCGTCAACGCACCCCGGATCAGCCAGATCCGCGATCCAATAATCCGCGAGTTACGGTTACCGTCCCCGGAATACGAACCCACGGCTTCCGCTGAAACACCTTCTTGCGCTACCTTGTCAGTGTCGCTACAAATAGGGACGCCACCATTGACACCAATATTCCCACGATCACTACCCAACGCACCTTATCATCGAGATGGTAGCGGCCTTGGCCTTGCCCGATTGCGCAAACGGTCACCGGGAAGAAACGAGCGCGGACTCTATTTAGCACCCAGATAATCCCACCGATGCCCGCAAACCCGGCCAAGATGAGGGCCGTAGCCAAAATCGCCCGCCCCGGCTCCATAGACTGTGGCTCGCCGTTTTGTCCGCCCACGATCAAGATGAAGACTGTAACGAAAAACAGAAGCAAGCCAAGAACTACATGAACGAAATCAATCCGGGCGAGTGGCGAGTACCACGGCTTAATCCCGTCGAAAATTTCGCCCAACGCATTCTTTAGGTGTACCACTGTCTCCTCGGGACCTTCCACAGATCCGTCAATTGATGATGCATACCGAGCACCTAGCGTCACGCTCGCACGCCGAGTGTACCTCTCATCAGACGCCGCAAATGTGAGCGACTTAATAGCGCGCGCGCGGATTCTCGTAGTCCGTAAGTTCCTCGAGCGCCGCAAAGCTGCGCTGTATCCCATCTGCGCACCAGGCTTCGGCCTTTACCGGCCCGACATTCTCCTCCAATACCCTCCAGATCCGAGCTGCGGCTCGCGCGGAAAGCACAAAGGCGTGTTTCTCCTCAAACCTTCCGGCTGCAGTCATACTTTGGTCTCTCCCCAACGATTACGCTGCCGCGCGTAATTAAACGGACTGCTAAAATAACTTACGGGCGATACCATCGTAACCGAAGTATTCTCCTGTATATGAAACGGCTTTAGTTACATCAAACGTCTTGCACGTACAAAGGGCAGCGACGAGGAACCGGGATTCGATCGAAACGCTAGGAACGGGACACGCAAAGAACAGGGCGGGCCTATTACCGTAGCATCACGCGCCGCCTTCTTTTGTCGCGCGGACGATACGGCCAACCGTGGTGAAGTGTAGACCGAAGTAATCGCCGATCTCCTTGTAGCTATAGCCGCCGCTCGCGTGGGCGGCGACGATCGCCGCGTCGCGGTCGTCGTATTCGCTGGCGATCGCCTCCAGCGAAGGCGGCGGCGGGCGGCGCTGCGCCTTCGGGATGTTCACGTCATCGGCCTGCCTCGCGTGGCGCAGGCTGCGCTCGACGAATGCGTCGTCGCCGAGGAACGCCTGACCCTTGAGGTCGTCCCAGACCGAAGCGGCCCCGATACCGTCGGCCACAAAGCGCGCATAGCGCTTGCGTGCCGTCGGGCGGCGCTTGGCGAACGCCGCCAACAGGCCGTCCGTCGCGAGCCACTCGG
>CAYUKN010000273.1:0-1723 GCA_964445325.1 uncultured Ectothiorhodospiraceae bacterium | reverse complement strand
GCCATCCGGCGTCGATCAAGCACCATTCGTAAACACTCTCTTAGGCATGTCTTAGAACCGCGAATGGACGCGAATGGTTCTTTCGGCGCTTGTCAGCCGCATTGGAGCTTCGCTGGCCAACTTGCGGCGAATGAATCCGATCATGAACCAGCAGCGTTTCAGCAAATCTGCGCTCCGGCTAGAACTCGCAAACGAAACATTCGTGTCTATTCGTGTTCATTGCTAGGGGCATCCATGCGCCTTGCCCCGGAGGGGCCTGCGCTCCACGCAGTCGCAATCTGCTGCGCCAGATCGGTCGTGGTTCCAACCAATCACTCAGTCAGCACCACGCGAAAAGCGAAGCTCCTTCAAGTCTCAACAAGCCACCCCAAATTCGCGTTCATTCGCGGTTGTGATCGAGGGCGCAGTCACTGGCAAGGGGACAGCCTCGCTCCACTCCCACGGACAGGCCACCACGGGCATTTTGCGTCCATCTTGGGTGCCTTTTGTGGTTCGGATCACGACAGTGCCCGCGGATAGGACCCGAGCACACGGCACAAAGCGGCCTCCTCGCGCAGGGCTTCCAGGGCGGGCTGGACACGCTCGTCGTCGGCATGGCCCAGGATGTCGATGAAGAAGACGTACTCCCACAGACGCCCGCGCGTCGGCCGCGACTCCAGGCGCGTCATGTCGATGCCGTGGTCGGCCAGCGGCTTGATGAGATGGAACAGCGCCCCGGGGCGATTGCGCGCCGAAACCATCAACGAGGTCTTGTCGTCGCCCGACGGCGCGACCTCGTGGTCGCCCACCACGAGGAAACGCGTGGTGTTGTCGGGCTCGTCCTCGATGCGCTCGACGAGGCACTCGAGGCCGTAGATCTCGGCAGCCATCTCGCTGGCGATCGCGGCCGCGCCCGTCTCCCGCGTGGCGCGCTCGGCGGCCTCGGCATTGCTGTTGACCGCCACCCGCTGCGCGCGCGGCAGATTGGCGTCGAGCCACTCGCGGCACTGCGCCAACGCCTGCTGGTGCGCATAAACGGTCGTGATCGACGCCAGTGCTCCCGCGTTGGTGACGAGGTGGTGGTGCACGCGCAGCAGGATCTCACCGCAGATGCGCAGACTCGACTGGGTGAAGACATCGAGCGTGTGCGTGACCATGCCCTCGGTCGAGTTCTCCACCGGCACTACCCCGAAGTGGGCACTGCCGGCGGCGACCTCGCGGAAGACCTCGTCGATCGCCCCCAACGGCTGGGTGCCCACCGAGCGACCGAAGTGCTTCTGCACCGCCGATTGGGTGAAGGTGCCCTCGGGCCCGAGATAGGCGACGCGTAACGGCTGCTCGAGGGCCAAGCAGCCCGAGATGATCTCGCGGAAGATGCGCGTGACCGCATCCGACTCGAGCGGGCCGGGATTGCGCCCCGCGAGCTCGCGCAGCAGGCGGGCCTCGCGCTCGGGGCGGGCGAAATTGACGGTCTCCCCGGCGCCGCGCTTGATGTCCGCGACTTGGCGCGCGCAGTCGGCGCGCTCGTTGATCAACGCCAGGATCTGGCGATCGAGCTCGTCGATGCGCCCGCGCACCGCGGCCAGGCGCTCGTCGCCGGGCTCGTCGGCGTCGGTCATCGCCCGCTGCTCCCGTGAGTGTCGCCACTACGCATCGTCGCCCTCGTCGCCGCCAGCGCCCCTGCCCTGGTCGACATCGTCGCCCTCGCTGAGCTTCTCGATGCGCGCGAGCTGGACCAAGCACT
>CAYUKN010000272.1:0-1765 GCA_964445325.1 uncultured Ectothiorhodospiraceae bacterium | reverse complement strand
CACTACCGAGGATCGCTACGAGCAGGGCGCGGCGACCATCGTCGAGCTCCTCGACGCCGAGCTGGCCTTGAACGAGGCGCGGCTGCGGCGGGTGAAGGCACTCTACGATCTGCGCCTGAGCCACGCCAAGCTGCAAAAGGCCACGGGGCGCATCCCCGTCCTCGCTCGCAGCCCCGGACAGCGGCCCGACTCGGGCTAACGTTTTTTTTCCTGATCCCGAACCGGCCCCGGCCCAGCGGCACCCGGCACCGTCACTACGCGCCAGGAGGCTCGCCTCTCCGCCGAGGTCAGCGGTCGGGTGCTGAATATGGCCCATAAGGTGGGCGATTCGGTGACGGCCGGGGAAGAGCTGGTCCGGCTGGACGATGCGAGTCTTCAAGCCCGCATGCAGGAGGCACAGGCCCAGCTGGCGTCGGCCCAGGCGGCCGCGGAGGAGGCCAAGCAAGGGTACGAGCGCACCCAGCGCCTTTATGAGCGCGACTCGGCCTCGGAGCAGCAGATGGAGCAGGCGACGGCCGCCCTCGACAAGGCCCGCGCCCAAAAGGCCCGGGCCCAGGCCCGCCTCCAAAAGCTCCAGGTGCGCCTGGACAAGACCACCATCCAAGCCCCCTTCGACGGGGTCGTGGCCGCCCGCCATATCGAAGAAGGGGAGCTGGCCCAACCCGGCAAGCCGGTCATCACGATCCTCAGCACCCGGCGGCTACGGCTGGTGGCCCATGTCCAGGAGTCCCGCATCCCGCGCTTGCTCGCAGACGGCAAGGCCCAAGTCCGCATTCCGGCCCTGGACCGGACGTGGGATGCCGAGCGGGTAACCGTGGTCCCCAAGGGCACACCCGGCAGCCACACCTTTCGGGTCCGGCTGCGGCTTCCGGAGGGCACAACGGCCTCCGACGGCATGTACGGGCAGGCCCTGTTCCGCATCGGCAGCCACAAGACCCTGATGGTCCCCGAGCGCGCCATCGTCCGCCGCAGCGAGGTGTATGTAATCACCGACGGGGAGGTGAGCTTCCGCTTGGTGGAGCTGGGCGAGGAAACGGACAACGGCCGGGAAATCCTCGCCGGCCTCCAGGCGGGCGAGCGCATCGCCCTGGACCCCGAGCGAGCCCTGCGCCACCTCAAAGAGGCGGATACCCAATCCGCTGCGGCCCACTAGGCGAGGACGAGCCCCATGGCCGAAAAAACCCACGGCATCGCCGGCCGCATCGCCGCGGCCTTCATGCGCGCCCGGATCACGCCCCTGCTGATAGCCCTGCTCGCCGGCGTGCTCGCGGTCGCCCTCACCCCCCGCGAGGAGGAGCCGCAAATCAAGGTGCCCCTCGTGGACATCTTCATCCCCTTCCCCGGCGCCTCCGCCGAGGAAGTGGAGGCGCTAGTGGCGACGCCCGCGGAGCAGGTCCTGTCCGAGATCAAGGGCGCGGAATATATCTATTCCGCTTCCCGGCCCGGCATGGCGATCATCACGGTGCGCTACAAAGTGGGCTCCGATCGCACCGATGCCTTGGTCAAGGCCTACAACAAGGTCATGGCCAACAAGGACTGGATCCCCAAAGAAGTGGGCGTGGGCGAGCCCATCGTCAAGCCCAAGAGCATCAACGACGTCCCCGTCATCACCCTGACCCTGTTCCCGGGAGCGGACAGCGACTTCACCGGCTACGAGCTGCGCCAGACCGCCCACGCGGTGGAGCACGAGCTCAAGAAGGTCCCCGATACGGCCGACATCTACACCATCGGCGGCCCGCAACGAACCCTCAAGCTCCGGCTCCAG
>CAYUKN010000271.1:0-1794 GCA_964445325.1 uncultured Ectothiorhodospiraceae bacterium | reverse complement strand
ATCGCGTCGGGCGCACGCGCGGCGACTGGTGGAAGTGGAAGGTCGCGCCGCACACCGTCGACGCCGTGCTCGTCTACGCCGAGCCCGGCCACGGCCGCCGCGCCAACCTCATCACCGACTACACCTTCGGCGTCTGGCACGAGGGCGCGCTCGTGCCCGTGGCCAAGGCCTACTCGGGCCTGGTGCAGTCCGAGATCGAGCAGCTCGACCGCTGGATCCGGCGCAACACGACCGAGCGCTTCGGACCCGTGCGCGCGGTCGAGCCCGCCCAGGTCTTCGCGCTCGCCTGCGACGGCGTCCAGCGCTCCAACCGCCACAAGGCGGGCCTGACCATGCGCTTCCCGCGCATCAGCCGCTGGCGCCACGATCTCGGGCCGGACGGGGCCGACTCACTGGCCGACGTCGAGCGGCTCGCCGATGAGTGACAGGGCTTCTCTGCGTATCCGAAATGCACGCCCACACGCCGAGGGCACCAAGGAACACGACGGTGTATTCGCTTCCAATTTCGCCGCGCAGCGCCGTAGCCGTTCATCCACCAAAGGCGTTGACTCATGACAGCGAGTAGGCCCGCTTTGGCGACCGCGTAGTCGGATGGAGGCGCGAGCCGGAAGCCGGGGAGCCGGCAACGTTGTCCCGGACTTTGCTTGTCGCCCGATGCGGACGATGCGCTCCCCGGATTTCGCTTCGCTCCATCCGGGCTACGTCGGGCACCGAGTCGATGACTGAAGCCACCGAGCCAGCCACGAACGCCGACGCGCGCATCGACGCCTGGTTCGCCGCGCGCGCGTGGTCGCCGTTCGCGTTCCAACGTGAGGCCTGGGACGCCTGGGCGGGCGGCGAGCACGGCCTCATCCACGCGCCGACGGGTACGGGCAAGACGCTGGCCGCCTGGCTGGGCCCGGTACGTGGCGCGCTCGCTGCGGGCGACGACCGCCGCGAGAAAGCCCCGCCGCTCAAGGTGCTGTGGATCACACCGCTGCGGGCCCTGGCCGCCGACACGGCCGAGAACATGCGCCAGCCGCTCGCCGACCTCGGGGTCAACTGGACCCTCGAGCGCCGCACCGGCGACACGGGCCAGAGCGCGCGCCAGCGCCAGCGCAAGCGCCTGCCCACGGCGCTGGTGACCACCCCCGAGAGCCTGTCGCTGTTGCTGTCCTACGCCGACATGCAGCGCCAGCTCGCCAGCGTCGAGACGGTCGTCGTCGACGAGTGGCACGAGCTGCTCGGGACCAAGCGCGGCACATTGCTCGAGCTGGCCCTGGCGCGATTGCGCGCGCTAGCGCCCAACGTGCGCCTTTGGGGGCTGTCGGCCACACTGGCTAATCTGGACGAGGCGCTGGCGGCACTCACGGGCTCGGCGGGCGGCCGGCTGGTGCAGGGGCTGATACCGAGCGACCTGCGCATCGAGTCGCTGCGACCCGCGAGCATGGAGCGCTTTCCCTGGGCGGGCCATCTCGGCCTCACGCAGCTCGACTCGGTCGTGGCCGCGATCGAGGGCGCGGGCTCGACGCTGGTGTTCACCAACACCCGCTCGCAAGCCGAGCGCTGGTATACGGCCCTCCTGCGCGCGCGGCCCGATTGGCTCGAGACCACGGCCCTGCACCACGGCTCGCTCGACCGCGGCGTGCGCGACCGCGTCGAGGACGGGCTGCGCGCGGGCACACTGACCTGCGTGGTCGCGACCTCCAGCCTCGACCTGGGCGTGGACTTCTCGCCGGTCGAGCGCGTCATCCAGGTCGGCAGCCCCAAGGGCGTGGCGCGGTTGATCCAGCGCGCCGGGCGCAGCGGCCACGG
>CAYUKN010000270.1:0-1851 GCA_964445325.1 uncultured Ectothiorhodospiraceae bacterium | reverse complement strand
CCGTGCGCGAGCGCGGCCACACCCGGGCCCGGGCAATAGCCGGCCACGCCCCAGCCGACACCGAACAGCGCGGCGCCGGCCACCAACGGCGCATCGATGTCCGCACGCTGAGGCCAGCGCAGCGCCCCCGCGAACCAGGTCGCCGAGCGGCGCCGCAGCAGGGCGAAACCGGGCAGCGTGACCGCCAGCGCGCCCGCCATCACGAACAGCAGCGCCGGGTTCCAGGCACCGGCGACATCGAGGAACGCGAGCACGATGCGCGGATCGCTCATGTGCGCCAGATCGAGCCCGAAGCCGAACAGCAGGCCGGCGACGACGACGGTGGCGTTGCGCATGGTCACAATCCCCCGAAGACGTGGCGGACCAGCCAGACCGTGGCCATGCCCGTCGCCATGAACGTAGCGGTCGCGACCAGCGAGCGCGGCGACAGCCGGGCCAGACCGCAGACACCGTGGCCGCTGGTGCAGCCGCTACCCAGCCGCGTGCCGACGCCGACGAGCAGCCCGCCGATCACCAGCGCCGCTATAGGGAAGTCCGTGCGCGCGACGATCGGGTCCGTGGCGAACAATCGGTGGAGGCCGGCGCCGACGACGAGGCTGGCCAAGAATAGCCAACGCCACGCCGTATCACCGCGCGAGCCCGCCAGTGCCCCGCCCAAGATGCCGCTGACGCCGGCAATCCGGCCGACGCCGGCCATCAGGACCACCGCGGCCGTGCCGATCAGGGCGCCGCCGAGAAGCGGCGCGAGCCAGCCGAAACCGGTTTCCAGCATCGCCGCATCACTCCACGACGAAGCGGGTGCGATCGACCCCGGTGTTGCCCGTCTCGGGGTGGTGGGCATGCACGATCACCTCGTACACCCCCGATCCGTTGAGCGGGACCTCGCCCGCGAAGCGGCTCGTCTGACCGGCATAATCGAGCTCGATCTGCCCCATACGATCGCCGTCGCGCAGCACCGTCATGGCCACTTCGTAGGCGTCGGCGTCCCACAGCCCGCCGGGCTTGATCGGGCAGCCGCACATCATCATCACGCTCGCGCGCACCTCGACCGGGTCGCCCTCGCTTTTGATGCTCGTGGGCTCGGCCGGTGCGATCACGTCGACGACGAAGCCGGGCATCTCGAGCACCCAGCCATCCCCGCCGGACAGGTGGCGGCCCGGCACGACCCACTGCGTCGCCGTGACCGTGTTGGCCGCTTCAGGCGCAGCCAAGGGGCCGTGAGCAGTTACCTCGATCCGCCGCGGGCGCTCCAGATCGAGCGTCGCTCGAAAGGCCGCGGCGCTGTCGTCGGCCAGGCCCGCCCGGCGGCCGCGGTCATCGTGCATGATCTTCGCCGTGTCGCCGGTGCCGCCACGGGTCACGCCCGAGGCCAGCGGCTCGCCCGTTCGGGCGTCGCTGAGCGTGACGCGCACGCCGTCCATGCTGCTGCCGATGAACTTGGCGTCGCGGCTGAGCACGCGGACAGTGATATCGGTGGGCTCGGCGAGCGCCGAGACCGGTGTCAGTACCAATAACGCACCCAGCAGTGCGCCCGTGCTTTTCACAAATCTCGCCAATCGCATCGTTGTCCTCCTCGCCCGTGGGGCTTGCATGCGCTCCTGGAGCGCGTCGATCGGTACCGGTTCGGCCCGACCAGGGTTGAAATCGAGCGCCGGGTCGATGACCGCGGCATGGCGCGTTCCGGGATCCCGGACCACGTATGAATGGGTCGACCGCGAATCCTGGAGTCCATGACGCCCTTTGGGTTTCGTGGCGACGCCTGGTATATATCTTACAGTTATAAATTTAGGCTTTTATTGCATTTGAGTCAACCCTAATTTAGAGTCGGCAAATAGATCACTGGGCGGGCCC
>CAYUKN010000269.1:0-1861 GCA_964445325.1 uncultured Ectothiorhodospiraceae bacterium | reverse complement strand
AGGCTCCTAGCGCGCCTCAAGCGGCTTGTGGCGTCGATCGGCTCGTCGAATACAACGTCAGGGCGGTCCAGATACAACCGAAGGCGACGGCGTGGTGCACGGTGAACGCCTCACCGAAGGCCAGTAGCGCCAGCAGCATCTGCATCGTGGGCACGATGTATTGGAGCAGGCCCACAGCGGCCAACCGCAGGCGCCGCGTCGCCTGACCGAATAGGATCATCGGTGTGGCGGTGACCACACCCGCCGCCATCAGCAGCACGTCGAGGCTCAGCCCCTGCGCCCCGAGATGGCCCTGGCCGCGAAGTGCCAGCCAGACCAGCCACGCCAGTGCGGCCGGCGCCAGCATCATCATCTCGACGAACAGCCCCGGTATGGCGCGCACGTCGGCGATCTTGCGCACCAAGCCATAGCCGCCGAAGCTGGCGGCGAGGCCGAGCGCGACCCAGGGCACCACGCCCAGACCGATCAACAACCAGCTCACGCCGACGCCCGCCAGCCCCACGGCGGCCCATTGGCGCCCATGCAGGTGCTCGCCCAGCACGAGGCGGCCGAGCAGCACACTCACCAACGGCGTCACGAAGTAGCCCAGGCTGGCCTGGAGCACGCGCTCGTTGGCGACGGCCCAGATGAAGATCAGCCAGTTACAAGCGATCAGCAGGGCCGAGACGACCAAGCGACGCCGGCTGACGCGCTCGAGCGCGAGCGTGCGCACCGCGGGCCACTGGCGCAGCAACCACAGCAAGGCGCCGACGCAGACGGTCGACCAGACGATGCGGTGGGCGAGCACCTCGTTGGCGGGCACGGCCGCAACCGCCTTGAAATAAAGCGGGAACAGGCCCCACAGCCCGAATGCGCCCAGGGCGTAGCCGATCCCCGCACGCCGCTCGCGGGTGAGATCGCCCTCGCTCACGATCGCCACTGCTGGGGTGGGAACACGGAGGACATCGCCGACTCAACCGTCCGATTTCAAGGGACCCGATTCTACATCGAGCCGCGAATCCCGACGGCATGGCCTCGCGCCGGAGTTTGCGCGGCAGCCGACAATGAGCCCGCCGCCCCCTACGATCCGGTCGCTTGCCTGGAGCCCTCCATCTAGCGCTCGGGCAGCTCGACCCGCACACGCGACCCGAGCGCGTTGCGAACGAAGGCCGTGGTGATGCGCCCGCGCCAGTCCGTATCTCGATCGATGGCACAACGCAGTTGCCGCACACTCGGCTGGGCCGATGACTTGAGCGGCACCTCGACGAAGTGGGTCAGCGTAGCCGGACCGCCGCGATCGAACGAGGCCCGCGCATACCCGCCCCCGGCTCGGCTCGCCAGCTTCACGCCACTGACCGAGCCGGCGTCGGCGCGCACCCCGTGGTAGGGCTGCCCCGCCTCGAAGCGCCCCCGCGCGATCTTCGCGGATTGGCCCGTCTCCACCTGGCGATCGAGGCCGATGCTGCACCACGGCTCGAAGCGCTCGCGATCCTGGTATCGAATGGTCTCGCCACCCTGGAGATAAACACGCGCGCGGCCGCCCGATACGGTCAGCGCCTGCTCGACGATCACTGCCGATCCCGCCGGTATCGCGGGCTCGGCGGCTCGTGAGTACCCGCCGGAGGAGGCGCAGCCCGCCAATCCCGCTGCTGCGGCCGCTACGACCACCGTAGCCAGAAGCAATCGACGGCTATGCATGGATCGCTCTCCACCCGAGGTAGTGTGCATGGATGAGACAAGCGCGTTATCCGCGATGTTCCCACCGCCCGGCGCCGCGGCCATCGCGGGCCGTAACCCTGTGGGGTGGGGCCTGTGTGGCGC
Source organism: uncultured Ectothiorhodospiraceae bacterium (assembly GCA_964445325.1). Classification (GTDB taxonomy): domain Bacteria; phylum Pseudomonadota; class Gammaproteobacteria; order XJ16; family Halofilaceae; genus Halofilum. Next base: position 61 of record CAYUKN010000269.1, on the reverse strand, counting down.
AATGCGGCGCCGCAGAAGCCCGTCCATGGGCTTCGCCCTACGGGCCAGCCTCCGGCTGTCC
>CAYUKN010000268.1:0-1903 GCA_964445325.1 uncultured Ectothiorhodospiraceae bacterium | reverse complement strand
TGCAAGTCCCCTGGGGGCCTTGGTGACAGGAACCCCTAGCCGAACAGCAAGGGCTGCCGCCGCGAGGCGGGGTCTGAAGGAAGCTGCAGGCAAAGCGCCGGTTCGACGAACAGGAATCGCATACGAGGCGGGTCGCTGTGGGCGAGGGGGCAACGATCTCCGAACCCGATGTCACCCGGAACGGCGGCACGTAGATGCGGCGGAGCGGTGTGAAAGTCACGTGCCTTACCCTGGGAGGTCTGTCGTCCTGCATTGCGCTAGGGGCGCCGTGAGGCGTTGCCGACGGGGCGGCAGAAGTCAGCCCCGGTCGTAGTACCGCCCGCGCAGGGGCGGAAAGGACCGGGCATGGGAGTCGAACCGGCCCCGGAGGGCTCGATGAGACGTGGAGGCACCGACAATTCGGCTGAGATGCCGAAGCGGCCCGGAAGTGACGGCGCCGGAAGCGCCGGTGACTCGGGTGCTGCGTGCCAAGCGGTTCCGGCGCCCGACGGATCAGCCGGGGACGAGGCTCCGATGTTGCTGGAGGAAGTACTGCGCCGGGAGAATCTCCGGCGGGCGTATCAACGGGTCCGTTCCAATGGGGGAGCGGCGGGTGTGGATGGCATGACCGTCCGGGAATTGCCCGCCTACATCCAGCAGGAATGGCCCCGTATCCGGGAAGAGCTGCTCAGCGGGACGTACCAGCCCCAACCGGTGCGGCAGGTCGATATTCCGAAACCGAGCGGCGGTACGCGAACCCTGGGCATCCCGACGGTCCTGGACCGACTGATCCAGCAGGCCGTGCTCCAGGTGCTCCAACCGCGCTTCGAGCCCCACTTCTCGGGAGCCAGCTTCGGCTTCCGACCGGGGCGAAGCGCCCACGGCGCCGTATGCTTGGCCCGCGACCACATCGCGGCCGGCTACCGGTGGACCGTGGACCTGGACCTGGAGCAGTTTTTCGATCGGGTGAATCACGACGTGCTCATGCACCGGGTGAGCCGCCGGATCGAGGACAAGCGGCTGCTGGCCCTGATCGGGCGCTATTTGCGCGCCGGGCTGTTGGAAGGCGGGGTCGTTTCACCCCGCACCGAAGGCACCCCGCAGGGCGGGCCGTTGTCGCCGCTACTGTCCAACATCCTGTTGGATGACCTGGACAAGGAACTGGAGCGGCGGGGCCACCGCTTCGTCCGTTACGCCGATGACTGCAACGTCTACGTGCAGTCCAAGGCGGCGGGCGAGCGGGTGCTGGCCTCACTGGAGCGGTTCCTGGGCGAGCGCCTGCGGCTGTCGATCAATCGGTCCAAGAGTGCGGTGGACCGCCCCTGGAAGCGTAGCTTCCTGGGCTACACCGTCACCTGGCACCGGACCCCGAAGCTCAAGCCCGCCCCCGAGGCGGTGCGCCGGTTGAAGGGCACTATCCGGGACCGGATGCGTCGGGCCCGTGGCCGCCGTCTGGCCACGGTCGTGGCCGATCTCCAGCCCCTGATCCGGGGCTGGACGGCCTACTTTCGGCTGAGCGAGGTAAAACGGGTCTTCGAAGACCTGGACGGCTGGCTGCGGCGGAAGCTGCGCGCCATTCTCTGGCGGCAATGGAAGAAGCCCCGGACCCGCATGCGCCGGTTGATCCGTTTGGGCCTGGACGTCCATCGGGCCTGGAAATCGGCGACCAACGGCCGGGGGCCGTGGTGGAATGCCGGGGCCAGCCACATGAACCAAGCTGTGCCGACCTGGAAGTTACGCCGCGCCGGCCTCCTGAGCTTCCTTGAGGAGCATCGGAGGCTTGCGTACTCACCATGAACCGCCGGATACGGACCCGTACGTCCGGTGGTGTGGGAGCTCGGGGCGGGTGACCGCCCCTGGCTACCCGATGTGTGCCAGGCATGGCACGGAGCCCGATGTGGGCTCTCAACCGGTAAGCGAAAGC
>CAYUKN010000267.1:0-1931 GCA_964445325.1 uncultured Ectothiorhodospiraceae bacterium | reverse complement strand
GTCAGCAGGATACGGTGCTGGCTTCGAGCCAGGGAAAGAACCGCCTCATCGATCATTCCGGGAGTATCCTCCGCAACGTAGAGAACGTCCCAACCCGCTTCACGCAAGGCGTGCACCATGGCTGCGGCGATATTCTCTTCAGCCAGCAGTCCCGGCGGTGTCACCCGAGGGCGATCTCTTCGTCAGCGAGATAGTCGGCCGCGAATGCCTCGGCGGCATGGATGTCCTCGACCGCGAGGTGCCGATGTTCGCCGATGATCTGCTCGGCCGTCATACCGTCGGCCCTTTTTCGCAGTATCTGCTCGACCGTGATCCGTGTCCCCTTGATCACGGGTTTTCCGAACATGATGTCCGGCGACGTTTCAATCCGATCGTGGCGGGTCGTCATGGTGGGTTCCGGGTGCGTCCTGAGACAGATTGTACATCGGCATTAGCGCAAGCGCAGAGGGCGATGGGCGAACGGCGAAGGGCGTTGGGCGTTGGGCATAGGGGGCGGCTGCGCGTGCCGGTGGTCAAGAGCAGCTTTCCCAGGCGCGGATGAGTTGGAGCAACATGGCGGAGAGCGCCCGCGTTTCCGCGACCCATTCGGCGCCGGGTTCGCGGGGCAGATAGCCGGCCTCCATGCCGATGTAGAGCTGGGTGCGCAGCTCGCCGCACGAGCCCCGGGCGTAGTGCAGGAACTTCAGTCGATCTCGGTGCGTATCCCGCTCGTAGCCCTCGGCGATATTGCTCGGAATCGACAGCGCCGAACGCGTGACCTGGTCCTTGAAGCCGTACGCGCGGGAGTCGTCGAGTGCTCGGTAGAGCGCGACGCTCAGCCGCGACGCACGCCGCCAAACGGCGAGATCCTCGAAGCGCATCCTTGCTCCCGTTCGTTTTTACTGTCTTGGCGCAGGTTGGTCCGGGTTTGCGTCTGGATGGTAGCAGGAGGCGAAGGGTGACGGGCGAAGGGCGGCCAGCAGGATGTGGGCTGGACTGCGTTCCGTCGAGGGCCTCGATGGCTTGTGGGCCGCCTCGGCCCGTAGCTGTGTGGCCGTTGGGCACCACAAACGCTATCCGGCGCTGGGCGTAGGGCGATGGCGTAGTCGCGGTCGAGGGCGGTTGGCTCCTACGGTCACTGAGAAGGCAATGACGCGAGGTACGCCGTCGGTGGAGGTCACCGCAGCAGCCATTCCTGCGGGGTTAGCACGCTGACGGGCGAGCCTTCAAAGTCCTTGACGTTTCGCGTGACAATCCATTCGCAGCCAGTACGCTCGGCCACAGCCACCACAACGCCATCTTCAAAGTCAGGCCCGCCCCAAGAGCGCGCACGCTCCAGCTCGTCCCGGCCGACCGCACCCACTTCGAGATGTTGAAGCAGCCACCCGAGTGCCCGGTCAGCGGCACCGCGATCCGCATATCGCCCGACCAGATAGTGGATGGTGGTAACCGCGTGCGCGCTCAGTACGCCCCGCTGTTCCCCGTGGATGACCTGTTCGAGCACGGCGGCCGATGCCCGGAAATGGGGACTCCGCTTCTGCAAGACATCCAGCAGGACGTTCAGGTCCAGCATGATCATGATCGATGCTTATCGATCAGGTGTTGCCGATACGCCTGCTCGGCATCCAGATCCGGCGGGAGCAGCCCGGTGATGGCCTCGAGCTCGGCGCTCGGACTGTGTTGCTCGAGCGCCCTGAGCCGACGCAGATACCGGTCGATCACCTCAGTCATGGTCAGCCCGTTCGCTTTCGCATAGGCCTTGGCGAACTCGACGTCTTCGCTGGGCAGGCGGATGGTGATTTTGGTGGTGTCCGACTCCACGCGCGGCGCCTCCTCGGGTGTATGGCTATCTTCAGAAGATTGTACGGCAAGGCGCTGGGGCCTGGAAGATCGCCATGGAAAACCGTGGCTTGGCACGCGAAGGGCGAAGGGCGAAGGGCGAAGGGCGAACG
>CAYUKN010000266.1:0-1943 GCA_964445325.1 uncultured Ectothiorhodospiraceae bacterium | reverse complement strand
CCTGCGATGACCGCCGATGCCACCGCTGCCCGAGCCGACGCCCATCCCATCGCGGGCATCGCGTTCATGTGTGCGGGCGTGTTCTGCCTGGTGGTCAATGACGTCTTCGCGAAATTGCTGGGTGCCCACTACCCGGTCGTCGAGATCGCGTTCTTCCGCATGCTGTTCGCGCTGCCGCTGATCATCGCGATCGGCCTGGCCGCGGGCGGGCGCCGGGCACTGGCGACACAGCGGCCACTGGCCCACCTCGGCCGCGGGTTGCTCGCGACTTGTGCGACGCTCAGCTTCTTCCTCGGTCTGACGCTGCTGCCGCTGGCCGAGGTCAGCGCCATCGCGTTCACCGCCCCCATTTTCGTCTGTCTGCTGGCGGTGCCGCTGCTCGGCGAGCGCCCGAGCCCGATGCAGTGGCTGGCGACAGGCGTCGGCTTCGGCGGCATCCTCCTCATCGCCCGGCCCGGAGCCGCCGCGTTCTCGTGGGCCGCGCTCGCCCCGCTGACGACCGCGCTCGCCTACGGCTCGCTGATGCTCACCGCACGCATGCTTGGCCGCCGTGAGACCATCTGGGCGACGATGACCTATGCGACCGCCGTGCCGCTGGCCATCACGGGCCTGCTGCTGCCCTGGTTCTGGGAGGCGCCGACGCTGGATCATCTGCCCTACTTCATGGGCGCCGGTCTCTTCGGCGGTCTGGCGATGACCTTGATCACCCAGGGCTTTCGCGTCGGCATCGCATCGGTGGTGGCACCGTTCGACTATACGGGCCTGGTCTGGGCCACCCTGTTCGGCTGGTTCATCTGGGGCGAGATGCCCGCGCCGGCGTCGATCGGCGGCGGCATCGTGATCGCGCTGTGCGGCGGCTATCTGGCCTACACCCAGACGGGCAGCGGCAAGCGCCGCTTGCCACCGGAGCCGCCGCAAACGCCGCGAACCGAATGAGCCGGGCGCGTCCCCGCCAAAGCCCGCGACTGGATTGCTCATGAAGACGATTGGTAAAAAGGTTGCACGAGCGATGCTGGGCTTGATGTTGACCATCGCTGCGACCGCGGCGGTCGCCGAGGCTGTGGACGACCCCCTGACGCAGCACCAGTGGCGCCATCGGGTATTGCTGCTGTTCGCCCCGGACGCCGAGCAGGCCGCGCTCCAGCGCTTCTCCGAGCGCGTGGTCGAACGCCAGTGCGGGATCGATGCCCGCGACCTGGTCACCGGCACCATCGTCGCGGACTGGCGGGGGCGTCTCGCGGGCCAGGCCATCAGCGAGCGCGGTATCGATACCCTGCGCTCGCGCTACGACGTGCCGACCGACCGCGTCGCGACCGTGCTCATCGGCAAGGACGGCGGTGCGAAGATGGCCGTCGACGGCGTCGCCGACATGGACGCGGTGTTCGAGCGCATCGACGGCATGCCCATGCGCCAGCGCGAAATGCGCAACCGCGAGGACCCGGGCTGCGACTAATCTGCATCGCCAACACGCCGAGGATCGTCGTCTTCGCGGTCGCCTTACTGGCGGCCACCCCGGCGCTGGCTTGCCCCGGCGCGTCGCCTCACTAGTGTAGTCGCTGGTCGCCACCGCCGAGCCGTCAGCGGTCACGACGTCGACTGCCGCTGCTCCGTCGCTGCTTCCTACCCGCTCGATTTGTACACGCGCGGCGCCACTACCCTCGCCTGGGACGAGCCGAGTGTTAGCGAAGAAGAGCCGCCCGTCTCCGGCGTCAGCCCGGGCCTCGACACCAATACCTCGGGCGACGACGGCCGCGCGGCTGGCTTCATCCGCCGCATCGAATTCACCGACTGAAGCGCTGCGCGGCGCCGGACGCGCGCCGCCGCACCAGGCGCTATAATCGGCGGCGCATCGTTCGCTAGCGGCGCGGGTCATGCGCTGGGCGCCGTCGGACGACGCCACCGAGGGCCAAGGCCGGCCACCGCTGTGTTGCAGCAACCGGGAG
>CAYUKN010000265.1:0-1944 GCA_964445325.1 uncultured Ectothiorhodospiraceae bacterium | reverse complement strand
TAGGCGCGTAGCTCAGCTGGTTAGAGCACCACCTTGACATGGTGGGGGTCGTTGGTTCGAGTCCAATCGCGCCTACCAAGCACACCGAGCCAGCGCTGTGGCGCCACCACACGCTGGCTTTTTCGTTCCCGACACCGGCACGTGGCCTTTCGTAGGGGTCACCACTGGAGGCGGTATGCCCGAGATTACCCTGCCCGACGGTAGCCAGCGCCAGTACGACCAGCCCGTCACCGTCGCCCAGGTCGCCCGCGACATCGGCTCGGGCCTGGCCAAGGCGGCGGTCGGCGGCCGCGTCGACGGCCGCCTGGTCGACGTCGACTACACCGTCGACGACGACGCCCGCGTCGAGATCGTCACGCCCAAGGACGACGACGGGCTGCACATGATCCGCCACTCGACGGCGCACCTGATGGCGCAGGCGGTCAAGCAGCTGTACCCCGACACGCAGGTCACGATCGGCCCGGTCGTCGAGGGCGGCTTCTACTACGACTTCGCCGCCAACGACTCGTTCACGCCCGAGGATCTGGAGAAGATCGAGGCGCGGATGCAGGAGCTCGTGCAGGCGGACTATCCGTTCGAGCGCCGTCAGGTCGAGCGCGACGAGGCCGAGCGCGTGTTCCGCGAGCGCGGCGAGGACTACAAGCTCGAGATCATCCGCGAGATCCCCGAGGGCGAGCCCATCCTGCTGTACAGCCAGGGCGACTTCGTCGACCCCTGCCGCGGGCCGCACGTGCCCAGCACGGGCCATCTCGGCGCGTTCAAGCTGACCAAGGTCGCCGGGGCCTACTGGCGTGGCGACGCCAACAACGAGATGCTGCAGCGCATCTACGGCACGGCCTGGCCCGACAAGAAGCAGCTCAAGGCGTATCTGCAGCGCCTGGAAGAGGCGGCCAAGCGCGACCACCGCAAGCTCGGGCGCCAGCTGGATCTGTTCCATTTCCAGGAAGAGTCGCCCGGCATGGTCTTCTGGCACGAGCGCGGTTGGCAGCTCTACCGCGTCATCGAGGACTACATGCGGGCGCGCCAGCACGAGTACGCCTACCAGGAGGTCCACACCCCGCAGATCCTGGATAGGGCGCTGTGGGAGAAGTCGGGCCACTGGGCGAAGTTCGGCGACGGGATGTTCTTCACCCAGGCCGAGGACCACGACTACGCGATCAAGCCCATGAACTGCCCGGCGCACGTGCAGCTCTTCAACCAGGGCTTGAAGAGCTATCGCGATCTGCCGCTCAAGCTCGCCGAGTTCGGCGTGGTCCATCGCTACGAGCCCTCGGGCACGCTGCACGGGCTGATGCGCGCGCGCCGCTTCACCCAGGACGACGCGCACGTGTTCTGCACCGAGGACCAGCTCCAGGGCGAGATCGCCGAGCTCATCCAGATGACGCTCAACGTCTACGCCGACTTCGGCTTCGACGACATCGCGATCGCCCTGTCGACGCGCCCGGACGAGCGCGTGGGCTCGGATGCGGCCTGGGACAAGGGCGAGGCGGCGCTGCAGGAGGCGCTCGACGCCTATGGCCTGGACTGGACCCTGCAGCCGGGCGAGGGCGCGTTCTACGGGCCCAAGATCGAGTTCGTGCTGCGCGACTGCCTCGATCGGGAGTGGCAGTGCGGCACCATCCAGGTCGACTTCTCCATGCCGGGGCGCCTGGAGGCCAGCTACGTCGACGACCACGGCGACAAGCGCGAGCCCGTGATGATCCACCGCGCCATCTTCGGCTCGATGGAGCGCTTCGTCGGCATCCTGATCGAGCACACCGAGGGCCGCCTGCCGCTGTGGCTGGCGCCGGTGCAGGCGGTGGTGGTCAACATCACCGATGCCCAGGCCGAGCGCGCGCGCGAGGTCGAGCAGTGGCTGAAAGGCCAGGGCATTCGGGCACTTGCCGACTTGAGGAACGAGAAGATCGGCTATAAAATCCGCGAGCACACGCTCCAGCGCATCCC
>CAYUKN010000264.1:0-1948 GCA_964445325.1 uncultured Ectothiorhodospiraceae bacterium | reverse complement strand
CCTGGATGCCGGCGTTGTCGCCGTTGCGCGTCTGGTAGAAGACGATGGGCAGGAAGTCGGTGATGGCATCGCCGAGCATCGGCTCGATGACGTCTTCCTCCCAGCGCGCCAGCCGCAGGACAAGCGGATGCGCGGCCGGCTCGCGGAAATGGCTCAACAGCGCCAGCGTGTAGAGCAGGCCGGGCCCGTCCGCCCCCTCCCAGCCCTCGGGGTCGTCGGCCGCGGCCTCGAGGCGCTCCAGCAACCGCGGCGTGATCGCCGCCTGCTGTTCGACAGCCGCCTCCATGGCCTCGTGTTGATAGCTGACGAACGGCTCGTCCAGTAATTCGAGGATCGTGTCGACGTCCAACAGCCAGACTCCGGCGGTGTGCGCGTGGAACCGCAATGACACCCGATCAGACACGCCCAGCGCAACAATCACGCTCGGCGGCGCCGAGGGCACGCACCAGCACTCAAAAGGAAACGTAGGCCGCGGTGACCGAAGCGAAAATCAGCATGGAGCCCGCAAGCGGCTCAATCGACCCGCCGCGCAATGCTTGCATGAGCCTTGCGGCGCATGCCGCGTCGCGCTCGTTCCCATTTTTGGCCTAGTGGGCCATGCGGATATTTCGGTAATGCTCTGCGCCACTGTGCGTGAGCGCGGCCAAACAGTCACAAGTTCATAAGGCCCACTCTACAGGACCGACAGCGAAGGTGTGGCGTGGGCACAGTGGCGCCCTGCGGGAGCGGACATGGCGGCGCATCACGGCGTTGCGCCTCACTCACGTAGGCTCGCTACGCTCGCTCGGCGCGCCTTGTGCTGCGCCGCCATGACCGCTCAGAGTTACCGAAATACCCGCATGCCCCACTAGCGGCCTCGAACTACGCCCCTTTTACCTTCATTCGTTTGAGTCTTTGAGCCGATCCATCCTGTTATCAATCTCGTCTCGCCACTCGGCCGGAGATTTGATACCAAAGAACTTCACTTCCGCGTCGACAGACCCAGCGGAGTAGAATCCCAAATCGCCAATTCCGAGGATTCTCTGAATGAGGCTTTGGTCCAGCTCGACGCTCCGAAGATCCTTAATTCGAACGCTTTGCTGATTTCGTGAAATGATGCCGTAGTGGCGGGAAACGCGATTGTCATCAACCGTGAACTTCCACGAAAATCTTTTGAATAGCACAACACCCATTACGAGTATCGCTGCCAAGAGCCAAATCTCTGCCCCCCATCCTTCTCCTTCTGTCGCCTCGCCGATCAAAAACCCTAATGCCGTGAGCAACAGCAAGCCCGCGGCCAGAAACCATACCCAGTAGTTCCTCCAGGCCGGTCGAAGCTCAGCCTGACCATTTGTCATTGTTTTCTCCTTGGGATCTATTAGCACGATGTGGGGCGGAAGGAGTCTAACAGGGGGGCCGCACCCGGTCACCTCGAAGGCCCCGTCGCCTCAGCGGGCTCGCGCCCGAACTTGCCCGCGTCGAGCGCGGCCTCACCTTCCCAATTCGTAGGCTGGGTCGAGCGAAGCGAAACCCAGCATCGACTCCGATCACATGAACCGCCCCGCCGCATCGGCGGGCTCGCGCCAAAATTTGGCCGTATTCAACGTAGCCTCACCGTCCCAGCGATACGCGACGAGATCGCCGCCCCGGCCCACGCTGTAATCGAGGCAGGCGACATTGGGCGCCTGCGGCTCGGGCTCGCCGGTGAGCCAGTAGTGGCCGAAGAACACCGGCGGCGCGTCGCTCGGATAGGTCAGGCGCGGGTAGTCGTCGGGCACCGGATCGCGGGGCAATGCCGCGATGAGCTCGGGCGGACCAAAGCCCACATCCGCCCAGGGCATGCCGGGCCCGGCGTCCCACCAGCGCACGCGCGTGTCATGGCGCACTTGGCCATCCTTGTCGGTGAACGAAAGCCCTTGCGGCAACGGCCACTCGACGCCCTTGAGCAACGTCTCCAGCGCCGCGCCCA
>CAYUKN010000263.1:0-1976 GCA_964445325.1 uncultured Ectothiorhodospiraceae bacterium | reverse complement strand
GGCAAGAGCGCGCGCCAGCTCCAGGCGAGCTCCAGCCTCGTCTACGACGTGCTCACGCGCTACGACCCGGACAACCGCCTCCTGGGCCAGGCCGCGCGCGAGGCGCTCGAGCAGGAGCTCGACGTCGAGCGCCTGCGTGCGGTGACCCGGTCGATCGAGCGCGCCGAGCTCGTCCACACCCAGCCGCCCCGGCTGACACCACTGGCGTTCCCGCTATGGGCCGAGCGCAGCCAGCAGCGGGTCTCCAGCGAGTCGTGGGTCGAGCGCGTCCAGCGCATGGTCGAGCGCTTGGAGAAGGCCGGTGGGCGGCGTTCGAAGTGACGGGGCACGTATCGCCATAGCGTTGAAACGTGTTCGTCGGTCCGAGTTCAGCCGGACACACGGAGGGAATACCGCGCCCGACCCATCGCGTCGTTACCTCGGCTACGCGCTTGGAAGGCTAGCCGATTCCGGTGCCGGCTCGTTTCGCCTTGTCAGTGAAGCCGCGCCCCATGCGCGCGCTCCGCTCGCTTGGGCGTGACGCTGAAGGCGTCTCCCTCGGTCGCGGACAAGCCGTCGACCCGAGCGAGGAAGGCGTTGCAGCGGCGGAGCAGGCAAGCGATGGCGCGGTCGTGGATGAGCCTTTGCGCCGTCGCCTGCGCCTGCCCGGATTGGCCCGCATTCACCCGCTCGCACAGGGCGACGAAGATGGCCTCGTGCCGTCCCAGGCACGGGCAACCCGGCACATGGAAGCGAACGGCGGCGCGTGCCTCGCCGCCGATGACCCGGATCACGGAGGCGAACGCCCGCACCGCCGCGTCGCGCTGGCCGGGACGAGCCATGCGGCCCAGTGTTCCCTCGACATCCGACCAATCCGCGCGCTCCGAGTCGGTCAGCGCCGCCGCTGTGCAGCGGAACGCGTGCACCAGCAGGGCTTCGCCGTCCGCGAGCTCGCTCATCCATCCCGATCGGTCCTCGGCCAACGGTGATCTCCATCGCGTCACCCAACGGCGGGACCATACCGTCAATGAGAATCATTCGCAATTATTAGCGCGACGATACGCCCGTGGCCCCAACCAAGGGCCTCGGTTCACCCTGCCGACGGCTCGGCAGGCCGGCTAGATGATCTCGACGCCCTCACACTTGTACGCCCCGAGGAACGTGTCCTGTTGGAGGACGTTGCCCTCGAGATCGAAGCAGAAGAGCCAAGTCTCGGTTCGGTCGCCGATCTCGACGCTCTTGAGGCCGACGCACTCGTCCGGGTGGCCCGGGATCAGCTTGAACGAGGACACACCGCGCTCGGGCACGCGCTCGCCGACGGTGAGCGTACGGATGGCCTCGAAGGCCTCGTCCGCCTCGATCAACGTATTGGCGCCCTTCTCGCGCTCGTCGATGGGCTCGTCGAAAGCCTCGTTGGAGATCTTGCGCGGGAAGAAGTACCAGCGCTCGCGCAGCGGATGCCACTCGGCCGCCTCGTGGACGACGTAGCCCTCGTCACGGGTGATGCCGATGGCCTCGCGCATGCGCCGATAGGCGTCGTGCCAGTCGCGGCTGACCAAGCGGTAATCGCGATCGAGGATCTTGACCCATTCCTCGGCCGGCTTCTTGCCGTGGCTGCCGACGATGAGCTCATCGCCCTTGAGCGTGGCCCACTCGCACTTGAAACCCTTGAACGCCTCGTCGCCCGACCCCGTCATCAGGATCTGGCGCGGGATGAGGTGGTGGCCCGAGCGGATCTCACAGACGAGGCCGGTGCGGTCGTCGAAGGTCAACAGGTGACGACCGAACTGGGCGAGCTCGGAGAACTCGGCGCCACGCCCACCCTCGGCGATAAGGCTGGTCAGCTGCACGCGCCCGCCCTCGGCCTCGGGCACGGGCTCGAGCGCGTAGGTCGCGCGCCCGGTGGCCGGGTCGATGCGGCGGTAGAGGCGGTCGTAGCGCAGCGTCGCCTGCCACGCGATCTCGCCGTCGGCGAGCTCGACCTGCGATGCGTGGTC
>CAYUKN010000262.1:0-1977 GCA_964445325.1 uncultured Ectothiorhodospiraceae bacterium | reverse complement strand
TTGGAGCGATACAGGATGCCGATGTCGCTGCGCGCGCCGCCGGCTTCGATCCAGGCCTGGACGCGCTCGACCACGAAGCGGGCCTCGTCGGTCTCGTTGTAGGCGGTGTAGTAGCGGATGGGCTCGCCGGCGTCGTCGGCGGTCCACAGATTCTTGCCCAGGCGACCCTCGTTGTTCGCGATCAGGGCGTTGGCGGCGGTGAGCACGGTCGCGGTCGAGCGGTAGTTCTGCTCCAGGCGGATCGTCCGGGCGCCGGGGAAGTCGTCGGTGAAGCGCTGCAGGTTCTCCACGCGCGCGCCGCGCCAGCCGTAGATCGACTGGTCGTCGTCGCCGACCGCGGTGACCGCGCCGCGCTCGCCGGCGAGCAGGCGCAGCCAGGCATACTGGATGGTGTTGGTGTCCTGGAACTCGTCGACCAGCAGATGGCGGAAGCGGCTGCGGTAGTGCGCCAGCAGCTCGGGGTCGTCGCGCAGCAGCTCCAGCGCGCGCAACAGCAGCTCGGGGAAGTCGACCGCGCCCGCGGTCAGGCGCGCCTGCTCGTAGGCGGTATAGATGCGCACGAGCTGCACGCGCGTCGGGTCGGCGTCGTCGGCGATGTGCTGGGGCCGCCGGCCCTCGTCCTTGTGGCCGTTGATGAACGCCTGGGCCTGCTTGGGGGGGTACTGGCTCTCGTCGAGCTCGAGGTTGCGCAAGACGCGGCGGATAAGACGGTGCTGGTCATCGGCATCGAGGATCTGGAACGCCTGCGGCAGGCCGGCCTGGCGCCAGTGCGCGCGCAGCAGGCGGTGGGCGATGCCGTGGAACGTGCCCAGCCACATCGCGCCCGCGGGGGCACCGACCAGCCCCTCGACGCGGCCGCGCATCTCGCGCGCGGCCTTGTTGGTGAACGTCACCGCCAGGATGGCGTGGGCAGACAAGCCCTCGGCGGCCAGCAGCCAGGCGATGCGGTGGACCAGCACACGCGTCTTGCCCGAGCCCGCGCCGGCGAGCACGAGCAGTGGCGTGGCCGCCTCCGCGGTGACGGCCTCGCGCTGGCGCTCGTTGAGGGGATCGAGGATGGGTGTGACGTCCATGCGCGCGAGTCTATCAGCGGCGTCGAGCCATCCCTCAGCGGGCCCACAGCACACTGGCCAGCAGCGCGGCGCCGCCGGCGCCGAGTACCCAGACCGGGGCACTCACCCCGAGCAAGGCGATCGACCCGCCCGCCTCCAGCCCGTGGACCAGGCTCGCACAGACGGCCAGGCTCGCGCCCACCACCCCCCGCTGGGTCCGGCGGTGCTGGCGCCGCAGTTCGCGGCGCAGATCGCCGAGCTCGTCGCTGCGCCAGCGCACCTCCAGGCGCCCGTCGCGGGCGCGCTTGAGCACGTCGTGGGCCATGCCGGGCAGGCCCGGCAGGATCTCGCCCCAGTGGGGCAGCTCGTTGCGCACGCGCTGATAGGCCGCGCGTGCCCCCACTTGATCCCGCATCCAGCGCTCGAGGAAGGGCTTGGCGGTGGTCCACAGATCCAGGTCGGGGTAGAGCTGGCGCCCCAGCCCCTCGATGTTGAGCAAGGTCTTCTGCAAGAGGACGAGCTGCGGCTGGATTTCCATGTCGAAGCGCCGCGCGGTCTGGAACAGCCGCATCAGCAGCTGGCCGAACGAGATCTCCTTGAGCGGGCGCTCGAAGATGGGCTCGCAGACCGAGCGGATGGCCGCCTCGAACTCATCCACCCGTGTGCCCGGCGGCACCCAGCCCGAGTCCACGTGGAGCTCGGCGACGCGGCGGTAGTCGCGGCGGAAGAAGGCGAGGAAATTCTCCGCGAGGTAGCGCTGGTCCTGGGGCGCGAGCGTGCCCACGATCCCGAAGTCGACCGCGAGATAGGTCGGGTCGCCGGGGTCGCGCCAGTCGACGAAGATGTTGCCCGGGTGCATGTCCGCGTGGAAGAAGTTGTCGCGGAAGACCTGGGCGAAGAAGATCTCGACGCCGCGCTCGGCGAG
>CAYUKN010000261.1:0-1980 GCA_964445325.1 uncultured Ectothiorhodospiraceae bacterium | reverse complement strand
TGTGGCTCGCCGGCGAGTACCCGCGCGCCCTGGACGGCCTGTGCAAGGTGCTGTCGCTGGACATGCGCATCATCGACCCGGCCTGGATCGGCGCCAAGCTGCGCACCCTGGTCGACTTCCCCGAGGCCCAGGGCGACTTCCTCGCCTGGGTGCCCGGCGCGCATCGCCAGGCCGTGCAGCCGAGTACGGTGGCCTACATCGCCCGGCTGATGGTCCACCGCTACCACATGCTCGGCATCCTCGACGAGGACGGCTACCCCGTGCAGCCCATGGAGGTCATGTACACCGAGACCACCAGCCTCGAGGACTACGGCGACAACGTCGTGGCCCTGGAGGGCCTACGCGCGGCCGGCGCCAACGAGGTCATCCCGGGCAACCGCTGCGACGAGTGCGGCAATTACGCCATGATCAAGAAGGACGGGTGTGATTTCTGTACGGCGTGTGGGGCGATGGGGGGTTGCGGCTGAGCGCCGCCGCCCTCGCTCCAAGCCGGGCCATGAGCCGCTATGAAAAATTGCAGAACCGGATCCTCTCCGGGCGAGCCGATGCCCATATCGACTTCGCAGAGTTGCGTAGCCTTTTGACGCGCCTCGGCTTCTCGGAGAGGATACGTGGGAGCCATCACATCTATACGCGCGCTGATGTCGCCGAAATCATCAATCTGCAGCCGAAAGGCGGCAAAGCGAAACCGTACCAAGTCAGGCAGGTACGCAATCTCATGGTGAAGTACCGCCTGGGGGTGAGCGATGCCGATTAAATACGAGCTCGTCATCTACTGGAGCGAGGACGACCAGTCGTTCCTCGTCGAAGTCCCGGAGTTGCCCGGCTGCATGGCCGACGGCGAAACATACGAGGCCGCCGTTGCCAACGCGCAACAAGTCATCCAGGAATGGATCGAGACCGCCCGCGAGCTCGGCCGACCCATCCCCGAGCCGCGCGGCCGATTGATGTATGCGTAAGAGCCTACGGGAAAGCCTCGGCTCGAGCGGGCGTCCACGGCGCCAAACTGCGCAGTCCGGCCGAGCTAGGAATTCCGGCGACAATAACCATCACTCCCCCGCGAGGCGCAGACCGCCGGCAACGAAAACCGCTGCAAGACCGTCACGTCGGGCCGACCGCCTACGGCAATCGCGGCGCACTGAGTTATAGCTACTGTCCCCGGAACTCGCGCCGGAACTCGCGCAGGTCCGTACTTCATCACGAGTTATCTTGCCGGGCGCGCAATCGCCGCACTGGTCTCAAGGACGACGGTCCGCTCGGGTCGCGCGCTTTGGTCCATGTTGATCGGCGAAGCATGGTTCACGCCTTTCGGGCGTGTTGCAATCACCAGCACGGGCGAGTTGTCCGGACCGCGTTGGATCACGATCGGCCGAGAGACGCTCGAGCCGGAAGCCCGCTAGTCGAGTAGGCGTATTCTTCGAGAGTCGGTATGCGACGGGATTGGAAGCATTGGCGATTGGCGGCACTGAAAGGGCATGTGCCGGAGCGCTCGGACAACCCTTTTGCGGTGGCGATCGAGCGCGGCGAGCTGTATGTCGAGCTCTATTGCCCCGAGCATCGCGATCTCCAGCAGCCACACGATCGGGATGAGTGTTATTTCGTGATTGAGGGCAGCGGAGAGTTCGTCTGCGGCGACGAGCGTGTGAGTGTGACGGCCGGGGACTTCCTGTTCGTGCCGGCAGGCATGCCCCATTGGTTCGAAAATTTCGGCGAACGCCTCCGTACATGGGTCCTGTTCTATGGTCCCTCCGGTGGCGAATAACCATGCGCGAACCCGGGGTCCCCGGGCGACTGATCAACGAGGAAACAGGTACATGGCCTACAATGAACTCAGCGCCTCGGCCATCGAGCAGCATGTCTTCGAGCAGCCGGAAGTTCCGGCACGCGTGCACAAGATTGCGCTGCGCCGGGAGCCAGTCGCGAGGCGGTGGGTTGCGCTGGTCGGCGGGAATTCGGGAATTCCGGCCAGCGATAACCACG
>CAYUKN010000260.1:0-2006 GCA_964445325.1 uncultured Ectothiorhodospiraceae bacterium | reverse complement strand
GGCCCAGCAGCTGGGTCGCCTTGCCCCGTGCGGCCGGCTGCACCTCGCCGCCGTCGGCCAGCGCGAGCCAGCCACCGCTGGCATCGCCGCGGCGCAGCCGCCACTCGGGCAGCCGCACCTCCATGACATCGGCCATCGACACCCCGGCGATGGCGCTGTCGTACCACTCGGTTGCATCGGCACTAGCGCGGCGCAGGGCGAAGCCCACCTCGTAGATCATCGAGGCGTCGGCGGCGCGCGCATAGACACGGTCGGGACCGGCCGATTGACCGAACAACACAGTGGCGAGGGGGCCATCGCTGCCGATCAGTCGAACCCTGCGCTCGAACTGGCCTTCGGCGACACCGAAGCGCTCACGCGCTGCCTCGGATCGGGCCACGGGCAGGCGGTCATCGAAACCGCCGAGCGCGTCCATCAGCGATTCGACGTTCGATTGGGCCGCGGGGAAGCCGTCGGCGCCGGGGATTTGCCACCCGTCGTCACCCCGCTCGATGCGCACTTGGCCGCCATCGCTGCCGGTGACCTCGATCGCTTGAACGTCGTCGGCATTGAACTGCGCCAGCGGCTTGCCCTGACTCGCCACCGTTTGCTCATCGCCGCCGAGCCACAGCCCAAGCGCGAGGATCACTTGCACTGCGAGCACGACCGAGAGGATGGTCAACCACCGTTGCATCTCAAGCCCCCTCCTCGTTGATCACGGCCTCGTGCCGACGCCGTCGCCGCGCGGCCGCGCCACGCTGGGCGACGAAGATGACGATGAGACCTCCCAGAGCGAAGCCGTAGTTGGCGACCTCGAGCGCGACGCGGGTACCGTCGGCAACCGGTCGCAGCAACCGCGAGTAGCGCCCGCCCCCACGTATGGCCAGCAAGGCCGGGTCACCCAGCGACCAGTCGGCGACGTTCTGGACCAGCTTGATCGGCGCCGAGTAGTCGCTGCCCGTGGTACGTCGGATGATTTGCAGCGCTGTATCCGAGGTGAACGTAGACGAGCCGAACACGACCAGACGGGCATCGGGCGGCGATTGCTCGATCACGGTCGTCACACTGGGGCTTTGCCCACCGTCGCCGCCTTGCTCGCTCTGGCCTTGCTGGCCGCCTTGGCCTTTTTGTGCTTGATCACTCTGGCCGCTGCCCTCCTTCTGGGCCAATGGCGATTCCTTGTTCTTGAACGCCGAGGTGAACCGACCCTCGGCCATGACCGCCAAGGTCTGGCGAGCGCGCTTCTGCGGTGCCTTGAAGCCCCGCTGCGGATAGCGCTGGTAGTCGGGCATGATCGTGTCGCCGCTCGCCGTCCAGGCCCGATCCGAGCTCGTTAGCAAGGGGCGGTGCTCGATATCGCCGCCCTCGGCCTTGCTCGTGCTGATCGGCGACGACCACGCCATGGTCACCTGATTGAGATCGCCCAGCATGGGCACATCGGCCAAGCCATTGCCACGTACATCGACGAAGTAGGGATAGTCGACCGTCTGCATCTGAACGCCGCCGGTCGAGGTGCGCTTGGGCAGCACCAGCGAGCCGCTTTGCGGATCGAGCACCAGCTTCGACTCGATCGACACACCATAGCGGCTCAGCCAATCGCTCAACCCCGTCTCGACCGACTTAACCCGCACGCCCTGGCGTTGGTCAACGTTGACCTTTTTGGGCGAGGCCGCCATGACCACCGTGCCGCCTCGCATCAGGAACTGGTCGATGGCAAAGCGCTGCTTCTCGCCCAAGCCCTCGGGCGCGAGCACCAGCAGCAGATCGGCATTGCTCGGCACGCGCCCGCTGGAGAGATCGGTCTCGGTGACGGCTGCGTTGGCACGCAAGCGCTGCATCAGGCTGCGATAGTCCCCCCCTCGCATGCGCGCACGCATCCCCCGACCCTGTGGCTGGGGCTGATATACGGCGACCGTTTTGAGGAAGCCGTCGCCGAAGCGCTGCAGACCCGACTTGATCGCCTCACGCAGGGCGCTGGCCTCAAGCTTGTCAGGCAAGCGCACCGCTTCGGTCTGGCCGTCGCGCTC
>CAYUKN010000259.1:0-2034 GCA_964445325.1 uncultured Ectothiorhodospiraceae bacterium | reverse complement strand
CGCGCTGCTCGCCGGTGACCGTGAAGCGCATGGGCTAGCCTGACCTTCCACGAGAAGCTTAGAGGTTTCCCCCCCCCAATCAGGGACCTATAAGAAAAACCTACTGACTCGTCTGGCTACAGCTTGACGCCGGCCAGTCGCAAGGCCTCCTTCTGGACGTCGTCGGGCGTAGTGGTCTTGTGTAGTTCGGGGCTCTCGGTGTCCCCGCGCAGCACCCGCATGGCGGTGCGGCGCACACCCTGAAGGCGGTCCAGTAGATTCCGGAAGGAGCAAACCGGGAAGCCGTCGGCATTGCGGCGCGTGGCGGTCTTGTCCTGGGCGCTCTCCGAGGGCTTGGCCGGCGCCACCGGATCGCTGTGGGCAGCGGGGGCCTCGTCGTCATAGAGCAGCGGCGCCAGCCGGCGGCGCAGCTCCAGGCTGACATCAAAGGCCAGCATGCACAGGAAGACATGCGCCCGCACTCTGCCCGCTCGGTAGTGGTAGACGGGGCGAACCTGGAGCGGGTCGTTCTTCAGGAAGCGGAAGGCCTGCTCCACCTGAGACAGGCCCTTGTAGCGGCGAACCGCGTCCTCGGCGGACAGTTGGTCGGCATCCAGGCTGGTGCGGATGACGTAGATGCCATCGAGGGCCGCCTCGGCGGCGATGCCCGCCTCATCCCGCTGGTAGGTGAAGTGCTGGTGATCGATCTCGGTGCGGAAGTGCTTGGCCATCTTGTAGCGGCCCAGCACTTTTTCCACCCGCCGGCCGATGGCATCGCAGCGCTTGAGCCGCCCTTCGGCCACGGCCTGTTGGACCTTGGCCAGCTTCTTTTCGGTCTCGGCCAGCAGGGCCTCGCGCTTGGCGCCCCGGTAGTCGGCCAGCTCGGGATTGCGGCAGGCGACGAGGCGCTCGTTCGGGTACTCCGAGGAGGCCAGTTCCACCAGGTTGGTGTCGTCGAACAGGTCCGGCTGGAGCGGGCCGTCGTCAGCGGCAAGCTTCTGGATGGCGTCGTTGCGCAGGGCCGTGATCCAGTCATGGCTGTGCGGGGTCAGGTCCTCGCGGATGCGGACATCGTTGATCATGCCCCGGTCACCCACCACGATGACCCGATCCAGGCCCAACCGTTGCTGGAAGCGGGCGATCTCGGCGGACAGGGCCTTGGGATCGGCGGTGTTGCCCTCGAACACCTCCACGGCCACCGGCCGGCCCTCGCTATCCGTGGCGAGTCCGATCTCGATCTGGAGCTTGCCACGGACACCGTCGCGGCTGTAACCGTAGTCGGCCAGGGGGCACTCGCTACCCTCCATGACCACGGAGGTCACGTCGTACAGCACCAGGGCGCCCTCGGTGAGCCGCTCCTCGGCCAGCTTGGCCTCGATGCGCTCCTTCTGGCCCAGCAGGGCATCCAGGGCCTCGTAGGCCTCCTCGGCGGTGACGTCTTCGAGGCCCAGCTCCTCGGGCAGGGTCCACTGCTGCCACGCCTCGATGGTGGCCAGCTTGGACTGGGGATCCAGCACCCGGGCCGCGATCAGGCCCTGCAGGATCTGGCGTTGGCGGGTCTTCCGCCGGCCCAGCCGACGGGGCAGGCCCAAGTCCCGCATGACCTGGAGGACCGCAGCCACGCCGCCGTGGTCCTTGGCCGACCGAACCTCCAGCTCCGATGCATCGAAGACCGGCTGGCCCCCTTTCAGGACCTGGCGAATAGCCTCGATCTTGTCCTCGGACAGGGAGGAAATGTTGCCGACGGTGCGCTTGCGCGATTTGCCGTTCTCCCGCCAGGACTCCCGGAGGAGAACGGCGGGTGGCGAGCCACGGTTGGGGATGCGCTCGATGAACATGGGTTAAAAATAAACCTCACCTAAATAAAAAGCAACCCCAATACCTTGATTTTACATGGACACAGTGTCACCGGCCTAAGAGCGTAATCCTCTGTTTTTAGGCAATTTTCAAGTAAAGACAAGTAAGAAGATCAGACTAACACACCCCGGTCGCTGTCGTCGCGGATCAGGCGGCCGGCGCCCTGTTTGAGGGCGAGGACGGCGGTGGGCAGGTGCT
>CAYUKN010000258.1:0-2036 GCA_964445325.1 uncultured Ectothiorhodospiraceae bacterium | reverse complement strand
CAACGGGGCAACTGGCGCGGACACGGTCCGTCCGGCCCAATGCGCGTTGCCAATCCGGCCAGTACACGGCCTTCTACACACCCCGGATCGCCCGGATTGTCTCGAGCGACCGCGTTCGGGCTCACCTCATGATCACGACGCGAGGCCTCGATGTAGCCACGGTGTGCGTCGTGGGCGTGTTCCATCCCCTGCCATCAGATTGACGCAGATCAAACCGCCGCGCTGATCACCTCGCTAATACTGATAATGCACGGCAAGCCCACAGAGGAGGGATGACCATGTTCAACAAGATACTCGTACCGGTGGATGGCTCGGAGCACGCGGAGAAGGCACTCCGGCTAGCGGCGGATCTGGCGTCGAAATACGACGCCCGGCTTTATCTGTTCCACGCGCTGCTCACGGGCAAGATCCCGAAGCACGTCCGTGAGCTGTCGGACAAGGGCGGGCGCGAAGAGCCCACCTCCAGCGCCGGGTTCGGCTATGTCGACGCGTCGTTGCCACCCGAGGTCCTCGAGGATATCGCCGAGAAGGTGCTCACGGGGGCGCGCAAGACCGCCGAATCCCACGGTGTCACCCAGATCGAGACCAATTGGCGTAGTGGGCGTGGCGCCGAGGCCATCATCGACAACGCCCGGGAGGTCGGTGCAGAGGCGATCGTGATGGGATCGCGCGGTCTCTCCGATGTGCAGGGGATGCTCATCGGCAGTACGTCGCACAAGGTATCCCACCAATTCGACGGCACGGTCGTGCTGGTCAAGTGATACCGCATGGGCGGGCCGCCCCGGCGCAACGGGCCGCCGGGGCGACCCCCTGGGTACGCTGCGTCACACGATCGGGCGCACCGCATCGACGACGCAGCAACGCAGTGGCCGATACTGCACGCGCCGGCTGGCTGGGCCGATACGGCGCGTTCGGGGTGCGCATTGTGCGCTGTCGACGGACCGCTTGCCTGCTGCCACGGCCCACGGCAGCGATCCATCGCACGCCGCAATGGCCGCGCTCGCGCGCTCGTCATCGTCGTGTAATCGTCGTATCGGATGCCTCAGCGATGACCGTTTCCATGCGCTCGATGTCATCGAGATCGGGCAGCCAACGAGATCGATCCCCTCAAGAATCTTTCGCGGGATACCTCAGGCGGCGCCGAGCGGAGCCACTCCCCATGCCGCTGCAACGAGTCAGCCCATAGCCACCGTCGGGTCTTTGCCGATACGCAGGTAGAGTCAGGTCGGTCTCGGGCGAGTCCCGCAGTATCGTGGCCGGGATGTTGCACGACGAGTTGCAACCCGTGCGAGGCGATTCGGGGTCGATGCGGCATGCCGGCGCCAGGCACCTCGCACTAACACTCCGCTCGGTCACGTCAGGCTGCTTGCCGCCGCAAGCGCGCGAAAACCGCGGCGCTATCAACCGCCATCATGTCTCGTGTGGGCGTGCGTCATGGGTTCCCAGTGCGATGGTGATGCGGTAGCTTCGGCCGGCGCTTTGTGGGCCGATCATCCGGATGCAGGCAACGATGGAGCTCCTCCGAGCCAGGCTGCGAATCACGAACCTCGAGGCGTCGCTGGACTTCTTCCGCGACAAGATCGGCCTGGTCGAGCTCGGCCGCAGCGAGATGAGTGCGGGGCGCAGTCTCCTGATCTTTCTCGCGGCGCCGGAACAGGCCGGGCGCGCCCAGGACAACGACGCGCCCGTGCTGGAACTCGCCTGGCAGGGCGACGTGCGGCCCGGTGGCGCGGGCATCGAGCGCGGGCACATCACCTATCAGGTAGAGGATCTCTACTGGCTTTGCCACTACCTCCTGTGCAACGGCATCACCTTCTGCCGCCCGCCGCGGGACGGGCTAATGGCGCGGGTGCAGTCGCCCGACGGCCACATCGTCGAGCTGCGCCAACAGGGCGACCCGCGCGAGCCGGCGGAGCCGTGGATCTCCATGGAGGACCGGGTTCCGGACCGCACGGGATGGCCGCAAGGCGGTCAGCACCAGCCGTACTGCTTCCCCGTGCGTGCGCGCGTGCTCGACTAGCCTGTTAGCCCGTTGC
>CAYUKN010000257.1:0-2072 GCA_964445325.1 uncultured Ectothiorhodospiraceae bacterium | reverse complement strand
CGCGCTGATCGGCGGTAGCGCCGCCGCGTTCCCAGGCTTGACGCGCGAGACCGAGGGAATGAAAAACCACGCGGCCACGAGCCCGATGCCGGCGACGACGGCAAAGGAGATGTAGGCGTAACGCCAGGCGTCGGTGAGCACGATGACGGTCGGCACGGCGAAGACCACGCCGACGCTGGTGCCGGCGTTCATGACCGCGCTGACGCGCCCCTGGAGGGCGCGCTTGACCGCGGCCTGCATGCCCGCGGTGAGCGCGGGCATCATCAAGCCGGTGCAGATGCCGCAAGCGAAAACACCAGCGCCGAGCGACCACACATTCGTCGCTTGGCTGATGAGCGCCAGGCCGCCGAGCCCGAAGGCGCTCGACAACACGGCCGCGTTGCGCGCGCCCAGGCGATCCGCGGCGAGCGGGGCGACCAGCGTCGCCAAGACGAAACTGATGAACGGCAGGGCGCCGATGATGCCGATGACCTCCGGTGTCAGGCCGAGCTCGGCACGAATCGGGGGTACGAAGAGGCCGAACGCGAAGCGCGCGAGGCCGTAACTGACCGCGATCAGGGCAGCCCCGAGCGCGGCGAATCCGGTGGCGGAGAGGGACTTCACGGCGATGCCGCCGGGCGCAGCTCGGGCATGCCGCGCCTTGCCTGTCTCGGGTTGCGCTCGGCCCGCGCCTGCCGGATTACGAGGTTGCGTTGCATCCTGTCGCTACCTTTCAAAATGGGACATCCTGTCGAGCCATGCTCGCTGCCATCCGTACACCGAGGCCACGCTTCAGCGCGACAGTCGCCAACGACGGCGCTGTCGGATGAAACGTCGACCTGCAGTATACGCTTTCCGTACAGCGACCGTTGGTCAGGCGGATTCGAGCGATCCGTGGGCTGGCCACTCCGGCAGCGCCGTGGTCCGGCCGCGCGGGATATCGCCGTTGCGATCGTACATGGGCAGATCGCACAGGCTGGCCTGGTGGACGTCGCCGTCGGTGCACACCACCTCGACGGCCGTGCCCGGGACCGAATCGGGGGTGTCCACGCGCACGATGGCGACACCGCACTGCAGCGTGGGCGACCAGTCACTGCTGAGCACACGCCCGGCCGAGGCGCCGTCGCGGCGCAGGGTGTTGCCCGGACGAGCCACGCCGGCGGGGCACTGCAGACCCCAGGTTCGGCAGGGCAGGTCGCTTTGCTCGAGGGCCGCCTGGCCGTAGAAGTGCGGCTTGTCCAGCTTGACCAGTGCCCCCATGCCCGCCTCGAACGGCGTGACGGTCTCGTCGAAGTCGGTGCCGGCGAACAGCAGGCCGCCCTCGATCCGCCGCGCATTAGTCACCGCCGCCGGCGTCGTGTGGATGCCGTACGCCTCGCCGGCTTCCATGATGCGCTCGCCGACCGCTGCCGTATCGATGCCCTCGCCGA
Organism: uncultured Ectothiorhodospiraceae bacterium; assembly: GCA_964445325.1. Lineage (GTDB taxonomy): Bacteria > Pseudomonadota > Gammaproteobacteria > XJ16 > Halofilaceae > Halofilum. Next base: position 663 of record CAYUKN010000257.1, on the reverse strand, counting down.
GGTAGATTTCCCAGCCGAGCTCGCTGGTGAAGCCCGTGCGGCTGACGACGACCGGTTGGCCGGCGATCCGCGCCTCGGCCAGATCGAAATAGCGGAAGGGCTCCGGCATGCCATCGTCGGCCGCCGCCGCGAGCACATCCATCGACCGCGGACCCTGCACTTGGCTCACCCAGACCTTGGGGTCGAAGACCCGTACGCTGTGGCCGTCAGCCCGTGCGCGTAGCCATCCACGAAAATCGCCGTCGCCCTGGACGTACCAGAACCGGTCGCCGCTGAGGCGCATCAGGATGCCATCCATCAGCATGCCGCCGTCGGTTGCACACGCGATCTGGTAGCTACAACGCCCGACCCGGATGCGATGGACATCGCGGGTGAACACCGCATCGAGCAGGGTGGCCGCATCCGGCCCTTGGATCTCGGTGGGCAGTTCCCCCGTATGGGCGAAGATGACCTGTCGGCGCAGGCGCCAGTAGAGGTCCTCGGTATCGGCGTTGCCGTAGGTCAGCGATCGCAGCCGCCCGTTGTAGACCCCGAACGAGGGATCGTGCGGCAGCTCCTGATGGACCAGCGGGTGCGGCACCATGCTTTGGCGGAACGCCCCGGCGCCGCCCCGTGCGGGGACGGGGCGGACCACGAATTCGATGTCATCGGCCATGGCGGTAT
>CAYUKN010000256.1:0-2075 GCA_964445325.1 uncultured Ectothiorhodospiraceae bacterium | reverse complement strand
TGATCGGGTGGGTCACCCGGTCCGGATCCCGCGGGTCGCGCAAGCGCTCATCGAAGAAGTCGAACAGCTGACTCCGCTCGAGGACTTCGCGCACCAGCAGCAAGCCGGCATCGCTGCTCTGGTTGGACTCGCGCGCTTCGACGACAACCGAACGGTTGAAAGAAGGCCGAAACAGCTCTAGCGTTTCACCCATGGCGTGAGGCTGCCCTGTTTGCTTGAGTGTCGCCTAAATGCTTGATTTTACAGGGTTCACGCCTCACGCCATACCTGCATTTATCCCTTCCGGTGAATTAAGCCGGCTCACACGAGCGCTTGTCCCCACAATGGTGGAACGCGGCTCGGGCCGTATCCTCAACGTCGGCTCGACCGCCGGCATGATCCCGGGTCCGCTGCAGGCGACCTATCACGCCACGAAAGCCTTCGTGGACGCGTTCAGCCAAGCCCTCGCCGAAGAGCTGCGCGGCACGGGTGTCACCGTGACCCTGCTCGCCCCTGGGCCGGTCTGGACGCAGTTCCTCGAGGTCGCCGATCTCACCGACGCCAAAGGCATTCAGAACAATGCGGCAACGCCGGAGCAGGTCGCGCGTGTCGGCTACGCGGCGATGGAGAGCGGCCGGCTAGTGGCGATCAACGACCGCAAACTGCAGTTGCTACTGAACTGGGTGAAGCCGTTCTTGCCGCGCCGTATAGTGCTAAAGATGGCCCGCGATTTCGCCGAGCGGGTGTGACCGGTACGCGCTCGCCCCAGCGGATCGCGCTCTCCGAGTCGACGGCTGCTCGGAATGCCGGTCCTTACAGGGTGTTTACAAAAACGTGCAGTGCACATCGCCTACGTTGGTATGGACAGCCTCTACCGCTTGCCACACGCGTTGCGAATTGTAACCGCATAGCGCATTTTCAACGCATCGTTGCGGTGGGCGCGGAAGCCACTCGTCGGTAGCGCGCGTCCTGGGAGTGAGCCGAAGTGGCGATGGTCGGTTTATGAGCACAAGCGGGCCGCCCGGACCGGTGATGTCGGTCGTGGTCGGTGTACTCGCCTTTGGCGCGATCGTGTGCGGATTTGATGCGATTGTCTCCGATTCGGCCACCATCCCGTCGAAGCACGGCGACGGTAAACGCGTCCAAGGCACCGATACCATCCTCGTGGGGATCGGATGGCTTCTAATGGGCCTCGGGTTGACGGCCAAGATCGTCCTGCGCCCGCCCGGTGGGCACGCAGGCACGGTTACGGCGGTCGTGCTGATCGTCACCGGGGCGCTGTTCTGGTACGCCGCAGTCTGAGCGAGATCGGCGACACCAGCCGCTGCGCTTGCCATCCGTGCGCCTACTGCAACGAGCGTCGTGCGAACGCGTTCTGGAGTGCCACCGAGCGTCTACGCGATCGCTTCGCCTTGAAAGCGCAACTAGCGTGCAGTCGGCGGCACACGCTCAACCGCAGTTGCTATGGGCTGGGCTATAGGAGCGTAGCTCGCCCGATTTGGTGTGGATCTTCTTTTTGCCCGCGATGGGCCGCTGCACCGCCCAGTCGCCGTCGACCTTTTCGACGAGCCAGTTCTTCGTCTCGCAGCCCACCAGATCACCGTTTTCGTACCAAAATGCGCTGTGACAGCTCGCGCGTTCCTTACCTTGGTCGATGAAGCAGTGCATCGACACTTTACGCAGGTCATCCATGCGATTGTCGTCGATGAGCGAGCGCTCGAGCTCACGGCCAGCCTCCGCTTGAGCTCGCAGAGTCTCGCGTGTCCACGCGTCGAATTGCTCCGTGACCGGCAGCGGGTGGGCTTGGGCAATCTTGTCGCGCCCGAGCATACGCGCGGCAGCCCAGCCGCCGTCGACTTCTTTGGCCAGCTGGACCGTGAGCCGGCGCGGTTCCGCGTCCGCTGACGCGGCCCGGTATGTCACTTCACCAAAGGCCGGGCCATCCTCGCCCGACTCCGTGTGTTGTACGTTGAGCTCTTCTGCGACCGAGACGTCTTCGAGCTCATCGGCGGGGCGTTGGCGTTCATCCACCGCTTCGGCGCGGCCCTCAATGCCCACACGCACTTCCACGTCTGCGCCATGGATGGGGTGTTCGA
>CAYUKN010000255.1:0-2108 GCA_964445325.1 uncultured Ectothiorhodospiraceae bacterium | reverse complement strand
GGCTTGCGCGCCGACGAGCCGTTGAAGATCACGTCCTCCATGGAACCGCCGCGCAGGTGCTTGGCGGAAGACTCGCCCATCACCCAGCGCACCGCATCCAGGATGTTGGACTTGCCGCAGCCGTTGGGGCCCACGATGCCGACCAAGTTGGACGGGAAGCCCACCGTGGCGGGATCGACGAACGACTTGAAGCCGGCGATCTTGATCTTGCTCAGGCGCATGCTCGGCGGTCCCGGGCGCGAGTAAGCCCGCGATTATTGCCCGCAACGGCGCCTGGCGGCAACATAGGCGCTCGCCGCCGCAGCCGACCCGGAACACCCCCATGACCACGGAGCCGAGCAAGGCCCTCGAGACGTTCGAGAACCCGCAGCCGCAGCGCGACTACACGATCGAGATGACCATCCCGGAGTTCACGTGCCTGTGCCCGCGCACCGGCCAGCCCGACTTCGCCACGCTCGAGCTCGCCTACGTGCCCGACCAGCTGTGCGTCGAGCTCAAGGCGCTAAAGCTCTACATCTGGTCGTTCCGCGACGAGGGCCACTTCCATGAGGCCGTGACCAACCGCATCTGCGACGACCTCGTCGCCGCCCTGGCGCCGCGCTATCTGCGCCTGCGCGGCCGGTTCAACGTACGCGGCGGTATCTACACCAGCGTCGTCGCCGAGCACCGCGATCCCAACTGGACCCCGCCGACGCCCGTGACGCTGCCTTGAGCCGCGCCGTCGCCCTCGTCATCGCTACGCGCAAGGGCCTGTTCGTCGCCCGCAGCAGCGACCGCGAGCACTGGAGCCTGGACGGGCCGCACATCGCCGGCTACGAGATCCAGAGCGCCTGGCTCGACCCGCGCGACCCGCGGATCGGCTATGCCGCCGCGCATCACCCCGTCTGGGGCATCCACGTCTACCGCAGCACCGACACGGGGCGCTCGTGGCATCCATTGGAGGCGCTGCCGCGCCACCGCGCGGACGAGGGCCCGGACAGCATCCGCATGATGTGGAACCTAGCCCCCGGCGGCCCCGAGGCACCCGATACGATTTACGCCGGCATCGAGCCACCGGGGCTGTTCGTCAGCCACGACGCCGGCGGGAGCTGGACCAAGCTCGCTGCCCTGGAGGCGCACGAGACGGCCTCCCTGTGGCACCCGGCCAAGGGCGGACTCGCTCTGCACTCGATCCAGATCGATCCCGACCGCCCCGAGCACATCTATTGCGCCTTCGCCGCGGGCGGCAGCTACCGCTCCGACGACGGCGGTGCGAGCTTCACCCCGATCAACCGCGGCGTGCGCGCGCCCTATCTGCCCGAGCCCTATCCCATCGCGGGCCACAACGACCATCGGCTGCTGATGCACCCGCGCCGCGGTGAGCGCCTCTACCGCCAGAGCCACACCGGCACGTGGATGAGCGACGACGCGGGCGAGTCCTGGACCGAGATCACCGCGGGCCTGCCCAGCGATTTCGGCTATGCGTTGGCCACCGACGCGGCCAAACCGGACACGCTGTTCTGCATCCCCGAGGCGAGCACGCAGATGCGCTTCCCCGTCGACGGCAGGCTGCGCGTCTATCGCACCGAGGATGCCGGCGCGACCTGGACGGCGCTGACCAACGGCCTGCCCCAGGAACATGTCTACTGCACCGTCCTGCGCGACGGCATGGACACCGACCACCTGGAGCCGCTGGGCGTATTCTTCGGCGCCTCGGGCGGGCAGGTCTTCACCTCCGCCGATCGCGGCGAGTCCTGGCGCCAGCCGTTGTCGTTCCTGCCGCCGATCCTGTCGGTGCGTGCCGCGGTGGTGACCTCATGAGCGAGGGGTTGCTCGACGCCCTGGAGGCCCGCACAGGGATCGTCTGCGCGGTCGGCGCCGGCGGCAAGAAGACCACCTTGTATGCGCTGGCGGGTGCACACGCGGGCCGCGTCGGCATCACCACGACCGTGATGATGGCGACGTTCTCGCGGCGCCTGGACGCGGGGCGACTGATCACCGACGACACCGACATGGCCACCGCCGTAGCCAATGCCGCGGCCGAGCATCGCCGCGTCGCCTTCGCGCGGCCGTCGGCCAAATCGGGCCGGGTCGCCGGCATCGACGGCGACGCGGTGGCGGCCTGCCAC
>CAYUKN010000254.1:0-2120 GCA_964445325.1 uncultured Ectothiorhodospiraceae bacterium | reverse complement strand
CACGCCTCGCAGCGCCCGCCCTTGACGTTGAAGCTGAACCGACCCGACTTGTAGCCGCGCGAGCGCGCCTCGGGCACCGACGCGAACAGCTCGCGGATGGGCGTGAACATGCCCGTATAGGTCGCCGGGTTCGACCGCGGCGTGCGCCCGATCGGGCTCTGGTCGATGTCGACGACCTTGTCGTAGTGCTCGAGTCCGTCGATCGACGCCAGCGATCCCATCTCGCGCACGGCCCCGTAGAGGTGATAGGCCATGTGCGGATAGAGGGTGTTGTTGATCAGGGTCGACTTGCCCGAGCCCGACACCCCGGTCACGCATGTGAGCAGACCGCAGGGGATCGTCGCCGTCACTTCCTTGAGGTTGTTGCCGCTCGCCGAGTGCATCACCAGCGCGTGCTCGCCGGGCGCGGTGCGCTCGCGCGGGATGGCGATGCGGCGATGGCCCGACAGGAACTGGCCCGTCAGCGACGCCGGATCGCGCTCGATGTGCTCGGGCGTGCCCGCCGAGACGACATGGCCGCCGTGCACGCCCGCGCCGGGGCCCATGTCGACGACGTGGTCGGCCCGGCGAATCGCCTCCTCGTCGTGCTCGACCACGATCACGGTGTTGCCCAGATCGCGCAGGTTGGTGAGCGTGTCCAGCAGGCGGTTGTTGTCGCGCTGGTGCAGGCCGATCGAGGGCTCGTCGAGCACGTACATCACGCCCAGAAGCCCGGCGCCGATCTGGCTGGCCAGGCGGATGCGCTGGGCCTCGCCGCCCGACAGCGTCTCGGCGCTGCGCTCGAGTGTGAGGTACTCGAGGCCGACGTTCACCAGGAACCGGAGGCGTTGCAGGATCTCGTTGCTGATCTTGGCGGCGATCTCGCCGCGGTGGCCGACCAATTCGAGCCCGTCGAACCAGTCGGCCGCGCGCCCGATGGGCAGGCGCACGACCTCGGGCAGCGAGGCCTCGCCCACGAACACGAAGCGCGCTTGTTGGTTCAGGCGCGAGCCGCCGCATTCGGGACAGGTCTGCTGGCTGATGTACTTGGCGAGCTCCTCGCGCACGGCGAACGAGTCGGTCTCCTGGTAGCGGCGCTCCATGTTCGCCATGACGCCCTCGAAGGGGCGCTCGCGCGTGACCGTCTGGCCGCGCTCGTTGACGTAGCGGAACGTGATCGCGCGCTCGCCGCTGCCATAGAGCACGAGCTGCTGGATATCTTCGGCCAGATCCTGGAACGGCGTCTCCAGGTCGAAGCCGTAGGCGTCGGCGAGCGACTGCACCATCTGGTAGTAGTAGGCGTTTCTGCGGTCCCACCCCCGGATGGCGCCGTCGGCGAGCGCGAGCTGCGGGCGAACCACGCGCGCCGGATCGAAGAACTGGCGCGTGCCGAGGCCGTCGCAGCTCGAACAGGCACCCATGGGGTTGTTGAACGAGAACAGCTGCGGCTCCATCTCGGGCACCGCATAGCCGCACTCGGGGCAGGCGAACTTCGACGAGAACGTCAGCGTCTCCGCCTCGGGCTCGTCCATCCACGCCAGCCGGGCGATGCCGTCGCTCATGTTGAGCGCGGTCTCCAGCGACTCGGCCAGGCGCAGGCGCTGGTCCGGCCGCACCTTGAATCGATCGACGACGATCTCGATGGTGTGCTTGCGCTTGGCGTCGAGCTTCGGGGTCGCATCGAGCTCGTAGATGGCGCCGTCGATGCGCGCGCGGATGAAGCCCTGGGTCCGGAACTTGCCCAACAGCGCCTGGTGCTCGCCCTTGCGGTTCTCGATGACGGGCGCGAGCAGCATCATCTTGCTGCCCTCGGGCAGCTCGAGGATCTGGTCGCTCATCTGCGACACCGTCTGCGCCTCGAGGATGGTGCCGTGCTCGGGGCACTGCGGCGTGCCCGCGCGGGCATAGAGCAGGCGCAGGTAGTCGTAGATCTCGGTGATGGTGCCGACGGTCGAGCGCGGGTTGTGCGAGGTCGCCTTCTGCTCGATCGATATCGCCGGCGACAGCCCCTCGATGGCGTCGACGTCGGGCTTCTCCATGACCGAGAGGAACTGGCGCGCGTAGGCCGACAGCGACTCGACGTAGCGCCGCTGGCCCTCGGCGAAGACGGTGTCGAACGCCAGCGACGACTTGCCCGAGCC
>CAYUKN010000253.1:0-2132 GCA_964445325.1 uncultured Ectothiorhodospiraceae bacterium | reverse complement strand
TCCCCGTGCATGCGCGCCGGCAGACCGTGCGGGTCGGATCGCGCGCCGCTCGCCAAGGCCCCGGCGATGTCCCGAGGCCCTGGCGCTTGTTGGCCATCGATGCGCGGATGGCCCGCCCAGGCGACGAGGATTCCATCGCGCTCGAGTGCGCAGGGCCTCCCCCAGTGCCAACCGGCTGCCGCCGCGCCCCCTCGCTGGGGGAACTCGCGCATCGCGGGATGACCCAGCGCTGTCATCCGCGCACCCGGCTCAAGCCGGCAAGGGTGATCGAGCCAGCCTCGGATGCCCGGCCGCGCAAGGGCTTCCTGACAGTCCATCGCAATTCCTTTATCGGCCGCGCGTCGGGTCGCCGACCATCGACGGCGAGGTCATTGGCCTGTGAAGAGGTAGCGCCACGGCTTCCGCCGCTGTACAGGATATACTTGCTTACGCACGCCAAAATAGCCAATGATAGCGAGTGTTCGCGAGCGCAACGACCCTCGGCGCCGCGACGCCATCGCATCCGGGGAAAGACCCTAGTGGGGGCATCAGTGGCATTTCCGCCCGAGGCCTTTCTGATCGGTGCCCAGAAAGCTGGCACGACCCATCTGGCTCGCCTGCTGGACGCACAGCCCGGGGTGACGCTTTCCCGCCCCAAGGAGCCTCATTTCTTCACACGGAACTGGGAGCGTGGCTTGGACTGGTACCGGCAAAGGTTCCCGCCGGCCGAGGATTGCGTCTTCCTGGATGCCTCGCCGAGCTACTCAGTGGCACCGTTGCACCTCGACGATCCCGCTACCGCGGATCGGAGCCGGAGTCCCCTTGCCGGGGTGCCGGCGCGTATCCATCACGTCGCACCTGACGCTCGCTTCATTTATGTCGTGCGGGAGCCGGCCGATCGGATGTGGTCGGCCTATTGGCACGAGGTGCGCAATCATGGTGAGAACAGACCGTTCGAGCGTGCTATTGATGCTAACCCCATGTACCGCAATGCGAGCGACTACCTGGGCCAGCTCCGCCAGTATCTGGCGTTGTTTCCGCTAGAACGGTTCCTGTTCATCCGGTTCGAGGACTTGCGCGCCAATCCGGAGCGCGAGGTGAATCGCTGCCTGGATTTCCTCGGGATCTCCGAGCGCGTACTGGTCAAACAAGACGAAGGTGGACGCCATCCAGGCTATCGCATGGGTTGGATCGGTCGCCTGATCCGCTTGTCGTGCGACGCCCTCCCTGTTGTCGATAGGTTACAGAGCGCAATCTGGTGTCGACTCCCGCTGCGCGCTCAGGATGCAGTGCGCGCTCGGCTGACGCGTCCGATACCCTCGATGGACCCGGACGTTCGCAGGCGGCTCGAGACCCACTTTCGGCCTATGCTCTCTCCTCTTGGTGAGCTGACCGGGCTAGATATTGCGCATTGGTGTAGCAGGTCGCCAGATCCTCGCGAGGAAACGGAACGGTTGTCATTTTCTTCGCGGTCAGAACAGCAGGTCGGAGGTGGCCAGTCGTGATCGAGGCGCGCGCGCTCACGCGGATTGCTTCGCTCTCAGCCTTCCTTGTTGCAAGTGTGGGCTTCGGCCCCGCAGACGCGGGCGAGGTGCGGATCGCCGGTCCGGACGACTATCGCGAGGTCGTCGCCGGCCTGCAGCCGGGCGACACGCTCGCGCTGGAGCCCGGCGAGTACGAGCACGGCCTGGATGTGCACGGTCTCGCGGGCACGCGCGAGGAACCGATCCACATCGCGGGCCCGGAGGCGGGGCGTCACGCGGTGTTCGTCGGCAACCGCGGGCGCAACATCGTCAGCATCAAGAACGCGTCGTGGGTCACTATCCGCGACCTGACCCTTGATGGGCAGGGTCTTGCGGTCGATGCCGTCAAGGCCGAAGGCCCCTCGCGCTTTGCCCACCACATCACGCTGCGCAATCTCGATATTCGCAATCTCGAGGCGCACGAGCAGATCAACGGGATCTCGACGAAGTGCCCGGCATGGGGATGGACGATCCGCGACAACACGATCCGCGATGCGGGCGCCGGCATGTACCTAGGCGACTCCGACGGGTCTGCGCCCTTCGTCGGTGGTACGATCGAGCACAACCTGATCCTCGATCCGATCGGCTACGGCATCCAGATCAAGCACCAGAAGGCGCGGCCCGATCTGG
>CAYUKN010000252.1:0-2174 GCA_964445325.1 uncultured Ectothiorhodospiraceae bacterium | reverse complement strand
GCGGGGCTCTAAGCAGCAATCACGAGGCATATCATCGCCTATTAAAAACGGTCCTTCTGATACGTTATGCTATAGATATGATTACGATCAGTCAGGCCGCTGAAATCCTGGGTGTCTCGGTGCCGACGCTGTACCGATGGGAGCGAGACGGCCAACTGACCCCGGACAGCTTCACCTCGGGCGGCCACCGTCGTTACGACGCTGCGCGTCTTCGGCGCTTGGCAGGGAAGCAGCCCGCCGCATCCAGCGTCTCGGCGGAGGCGGTGACAATCGCTTACGCGCGTGTCTCCAGCTCCGATCAAAAAGCCGACTTGGAGCGTCAAAAGCGCCATCTTGTCGACTTTTGCACCGCCCACGGCTGGGTCTTCGAGATCGTGTCGGACCTCGGCTCGGGGATGAACTACCGTAAGAAGGGGCTGCGCGAGCTCCTCGAGCGGCTCATCGATGGCGAGGTCTCGCGGCTTGTGCTGACCCACAAGGATCGCTTGTTGCGGTTCGGCTCGGAGCTGGTTTTCGCGATCTGTGAGATGCGCGGGGTGGAGGTGGTGATCATCAACCAGAGTCAGGCGCCTTCGTTCGAGGACGAGCTCACGCAAGACGTGTTGGAAATCATCACGGTTTTCAGCGCGCGCTTGTACGGCTCGCGCTCGCATAAAAACCGCCGCCTCGTCGAGGGGCTTCAACAGGCCGCCACGGCCGAGGCGGGTAGCGATGACTAAGGCGGTCGCCAAGATCCGGTTGAGCGTTGACGCCGACGCCGCCGCGGCCCTGGACGGGCAGTCGCGGATCTGCAACTGGCTCTACAACCGGTTGCTCGAGCACGCCGGCGAACTGCGCGCGCGCTATTGCGAAGACCAAGATCCTGAGACCGCGCGAGCGCTCTACACCGAGCGGGGGCTGCGCAATCGCCTGCCGGCGCTCAAGGCCCAACACCCGTTTCTCAATACCGTGCACTCGTCGCCGCTGAAAAACGCCGCCCTGCGGGTGTCCGACAGCATTCGACGCTATCAAGACGCCCGCCACGGGCGGCGTAGCGGCGGTGCCGTCGGCTGGCCCCGGTTTCGCAGCTGGAAGGCCAAGTGGTTCTCGTTGCTCTACGACGAGCCCAACAAGGGCTTTCGTCTCGACGGCAATGCGCTACGGCTGTCGCTCGGCCGAGACGCCAACGGCCGGCGTCGATCGGTGACCGTGCATGCGCCCGGGGCATCGCAAGTCCTTGCCGGCAAGCGGATCAAAAACCTGCGCATCGTCAAACAGCACGGCGCGTTCTACGCAGTCTTCGGGGTCGAGCGGCCGGTGCCGGAACCTAAGCCGGTCCGTCGTGCCATCGCCCTGGATCCCAACCACCGGAATCTTGCCTACGGTGTCGATACCGACGGCAAGGCCGTGGTGATCGAGACACCGTGGTGGCTCAAGCGCCTCGACCGGCGCATCGACGAACTCAAAGCCAAACGCGATCGATGTCACAAGTATTCGATGCGCGTGGCGATCCTTGATCGCCACGGTAACGCGACCGGGCATTATTACTGGCGCGCCTCCAAGCGCTGGAGGCGCTACAACGCCGCCTTGCAGCGGGCACTGGCCAAGCGTCGAGACCAGACCAAGACGTATCTGGCCACCGTCGCCCAACGCTTGTATCGCCACTACGATCTCGTTGCGGCGGGCGACTACACCCCGCAAGGCGGCGGCGTAACCGCCGGGATGCGACGGGCGATGAACAACCAGTCCGTGATCGCCCGCTTCAAGGACGAACTCTCGTGGACGGCGGTGAAATCGGGCAAGGCCTTCGAGGTATTCGCCGAGCAGGGGACCACTCGCACGTGTGCCGATTGCACGCACAAGGTGGTCGAGGGCCTCGATCCCGACACGCGGGCGTGGACCTGTCCCGCGTGTGGGCGCCGCCACATCCGCGACGAGAATGCGGCGCGCAACGGCCTGTCCCGCGTGCTGCGGGAAGGCTTGCAAGCCGACGGCGTCATGCCGTCAGTGCCTGGCTCGGGCCCCGTGTCGGTGACGACACGGTGGACCTGGCGTGTTCGACCTAGCGGGATCCGATCTCGCGGGGGTCGGGCAGCGGCGTAGCGCCGCAGCGCCAGGCAATTGAATGGCCCGCGTGGTAGCGGGCCACCAAAACCGGCCCATGATTCGGGTTGCTATGGTTTTGGAGAGCGGCG
>CAYUKN010000251.1:0-2185 GCA_964445325.1 uncultured Ectothiorhodospiraceae bacterium | reverse complement strand
GCGGTGACGTTCTTCGCCGCCAGGCCCTTGGGCGTGCTCTCGGTCTCGAACTCGACCTTCTGGCCCTCGTTCAACGAGCGAAAGCCGTCGGCGTTGATCGCCGTATGATGGACGAATACGTCCTTGGTGCCGTCCTCGGGAGCGATGAAGCCGAAGCCCTTGGAATCGTCGAACCACTTAACTGTACCGGTACTCATGGAGTCTATACCTTCCTTACTTAGCGCATTTGCGGAAAACGCAGGTCGTCCTGGTGAACGGCCTCGGTGGTCAACGACTGCCATGAGTGGAGCGTACTACCGCTAGGTCGATCGGACTGCAACTCTGCAGGAGCGATTGTGGACCCATTGGCGCCGGATTACCAGCGGTTTGCCGCTGGGCGGCTCGAATCGGCGGCGAAAAGGGCGCTGTGGGCGTCACCTGTGGTCTAGCGGCCTCCAATGGCGCCCGTGCGGGCGGGCATCCGATCCGGAGTCACGCGCGCTCTGGACGAATCAGGCATAATGGCGCGTTTACCCAAGCGCAAGCGCCACGACGGCCCCATCATGATTGAGAAACTCCGCAACATCGCCCTGATCGCCCACGTCGACCACGGCAAGACGACCCTCGTCGACCGCCTGCTACAGCAGTCCGGCACCCTGAGCGCGCGCGACGCCGGCGCCGAGCGCATGATGGATTCCAACGACCTGGAGCGCGAGCGCGGCATCACGATCCTGTCGAAGAACACGGCGATCGACTGGCAGGGCTATCGCATCAACATCCTCGACACCCCGGGCCACGCCGACTTCGGCGGCGAGGTCGAGCGCGTGCTGTCGATGGCGGACTCGTGCCTGCTGCTCATCGATGCGGTCGACGGGCCCATGCCGCAGACGCGCTTCGTCACCCAAAAGGCCTTCGAGCTGGGCCTCCAGCCGATCGTGGTGGTCAACAAGATCGACCGCCCGGGGGCGCGCCCCGACTGGGCCGTCGACCAGACCTTCGAGCTGTTCGACAGCCTGGGGGGCACCGACGAGCAGCTCGACTTCCCGATCGTCTACGCCTCCGCGCTGGGCGGCTATGCCAGCCTCGACGAGAACGTCAGCGACGGCGACATGACGCCGCTGTTCGAGACCATCGTCGAGCAGGTCGCGGCGCCGCCGGCCGACCCCGACGGCCCCTTCCAGATCCAGGTCACCACGCTCGACTACTCGAGCTACCTGGGCCAGATCGGCATCGGCCGCGTGCGCCGCGGCACCCTCAAGCCCAACAGCCCGGTCGTGGTGGTCGACCGTGACGGCGGCCGGCGCAATGCGCGCGTGCTCAAGATCCTGGGCTTCCAGGGCCTCGACCGGATCGAGATCGACCAGGCCGAGGCCGGCGACATCGTGGCACTGACCGGCATGGACGGGCTCAACATCTCCGACACGATCTGCGATCCGGCGCAGCCCGAGGCGCTGACGCCGCTGACGGTCGACGAGCCCACCGTCTCGATGACCTTCGAGGTCAACAAGTCGCCCATGGCGGGCAAGGAGGGCAAGTATCTGACCAGCCGCCAGATCGGTGAGCGCCTCGAGCGCGAGCTCAAATCCAACGTGGCGCTACGGGTCGAGGAGGCCAACGACCCGGACAAGTTCCGTGTCTCGGGCCGGGGCCTGCTGCACCTGTCGGTGCTGCTCGAGACCATGCGCCGCGAGGGCTACGAGATCGCGGTCTCGCGCCCGTCGGTGATCGAGCGCGAGATCGACGGGGTCAAGCACGAGCCCTACGAGCACGTCGTCGCCGACGTGAACAGCGAGCACCAGGGCGCGGTGATCGAGCGCCTCAACGAGCGCCGCGGCAAGCTCACCGACATGCAGCCCGACGAGACGGGCCGGGTGCGCATCGAGTACATCATCCCCGCACGCGGGTTGATCGGCTTCCGCAGCGAGTTCATGAGCTTGACGTCGGGCACCGGCATCCTCACCCATGTGTTCGACCACTACGGGCCGATGGGACCGCAGAACATCGCCCAGCGCCGCAACGGCGTGATGATCTCGCAGGGCGAGGGCCACGCGGTCGCTTACGCACTGTTCAACTTGCAGGAGCGGGGCAGCCTGTTCGTCACGCACAACGATCCCGTCTACGAGGGCATGGTCATCGGGATCAACGCGCGCGAGAACGACCTCACGGTCAACCCGCTCAAGGGCAAGGAGCTGACCAACGTGCGCGC
>CAYUKN010000250.1:0-2194 GCA_964445325.1 uncultured Ectothiorhodospiraceae bacterium | reverse complement strand
CAACAAATCGACCGTCCGCCCGAGGCAGTCGAGCTCGACGAACTCGTCGGGTTGGTGGGCCTGGGCGATGCTGCCGGGGCCCAGCACCACGACGTCCATTCCCAGGCGCTGATAGAACGCCGCCTCCGTGCCGAAGGCGACCGCGCCGGCGGCCTCGCCCGTGAGCTCCTCGGCGGCGTGCACGACGGGTGCATCGGCCGCGGTCTGGGCGGGCGGCGTACCCTCGAACAGGGACTCGAAGCGAACCTGTAGATCGTCGCCGGCAAGCGCGGCCTGGACGCGCTCGCGCACGTGGTCGCGCGTGGCGATCATGTCCATACCGGGTAGTACCCGCAGATCGTAGCCGAGATCGCACTCGCCGCAGATGCGATTGGGGCTGTCGCCGCCGCGGATCTGGCCCAGGTTGAGCGTCGGCACGGGCACGCGGAAGGCATCACTGCGGTGTTGGTCCTGGAGCTCGCCGCGCACGCGCAACAGCTCGGCGATGGCGCGGTGCATACCCTCCAGCGCGCTGTTGCCGAATCCCGGGTCACTGGAGTGGCCCGAGCGCCCCGTGATCCGCAGGCGCTCCATGAGCTGGCCCTTGTGCATCCGGACGGGGCGCAGGCTCGTGGGCTCGCCGACGATCGCGGCCTCCGGGCAGAAGTGGTCGCTGCGCGCCAGTGCACGGGCGCCGGCCATGTCGCACTCCTCGTCCGCTGTGACCACCAGGTGCAGGGGGCGCGCGAGGCGCTGCTCGGCGAAGCCGGCGCCCGCCTCCAGTGCCAGGGCGAGGAACGACTTCATGTCGCAGCTGCCGAGGCCGTAGAGGCGGCCCGCGTGCTCGGTCGCGCGAAACGGATCGGCCGTCCAGCGATTGGCATCCCACGGCACCGTGTCCGAGTGGCCGGCGAGCGCCAGCCCGCCCGAGCCCTCGCCCAGCGTGGCGATCAGGTTGGCCTTGCCGGGCTTGCCCGGCACCTCGGTGATATGGGCATCAAAGCCGCAAGCCCGGCTCCAGGCGGCGAGGCGCTCGATGACGGGGCGGTTGCTGTTGTCGAGATCGGGATTGCCGCGGCAGCTCACCGTATCCTGGGCGATGAGCTCACCGATCATCTCGAGGCGCCGAGGCAGTGTCGCGCTCACACCGGCCCCTCGCCGTCGGTGACGGCGCCGGTCGAAGCCGAGCTCACCAGGCGCGCGTACTTGGCGAGGACCCCTCGCCGATAGCGCAGCGCCGGTGGCTGCCACGCGGCTTGGCGCGCCTGCCACTCGGATTCGTCGATCTCGAGACGCATCTCGTTGGCCTCGGCGTCGATCGTGATGGTGTCGCCGTCGGCGACCAGCGCCAGTGGCCCGCCGACGGCGGCCTCGGGTGTTACATGACCGACGACGAAGCCGTGGCTGCCGCCCGAGAAGCGCCCATCGGTGATCAACGCCACGTCCTGGCCCAGGCCGCGCCCCATGATCGCCGAGGTCGGCGAGAGCATCTCGCGCATGCCGGGCCCGCCCTTGGGCCCCTCGTAGCGAATCACCACCACATCGCCGGCGACGACGTCGCCGGCCATGATCGCCTGGAACGCCTCCTCCTCGGAGCCGAAGCACCGGGCATGCCCGCTGAAGTGGGTGCCCTCCTTGCCGGTGATCTTGGCCACCGCCCCTTCCGGCGAGAGATTGCCGTAGAGGATGCGCAGGTGGCTGTCGTGCTTATGCGGGCGATCGAGCGGGGCGATGATGTCCTGGCCGTCCGGATAGGGCTCGACGTCGGCGAGATTCTCGCCCAGCGTGCGTCCCGTGACGGTCAGGCAGTCACCGTCGAGCAAGCCCCGCTCGAGCAGCATCTTCATCAGCGGCTGGATGCCGCCGATGCGGATGAGGTCGGCCATCATGTAGCGCCCGCTGGGGCGCAGGTCGGCCAGCACCGGCACCTTCTCGCCGATGCGGTTGAAGTCGTCGATCGAGAGCTCGACCTCGGCGGCCTGGGCCATCGCCAGGAGGTGGAGCACCGCATTGGTCGAGCCCCCGAGCGCGATCACCAGCACGATGGCGTTGCAGAACGCCGGACGCGTCATGATGTCGCGCGGGCGGATGTCGTGCTCGATCATCTGGAGCACCGCCTCGGACGCGCGCCGGCAATCGCCGGTCTTGTCGCTCGAGATCGCCGCCTGGGCCGAGCTCTCGGGCAGGCTCATGCCGAGCGCCTCGATCGCCGAGG
>CAYUKN010000249.1:0-2208 GCA_964445325.1 uncultured Ectothiorhodospiraceae bacterium | reverse complement strand
AGATCGAGCCGGGCAGCGATCTCGACGTGATCATGATCGCGCCCAAGGGGCCGGGCCATCTGGTGCGCTCGACCTATACCCAGGGCGGAGGCGTGCCCAGCCTGATCGCAGTGGGCCAGGATGCCTCGGGCCGGGCGGGCTCGGTGGCGCTCGCCTACGCCGTAGCCAATGGGGGCGGTCGTGCCGGCATCATCGAGACGACCTTCCAGGAGGAGACCGAGACGGATCTCTTCGGCGAGCAGGTCGTGCTCGTCGGTGGCTTGGGCGCGCTCATACAAAAGGGCTACGAGACCCTGGTCGAGGCGGGCTACGCGCCCGAGATGGCCTATTTCGAGTGCCTGCACGAGACCAAGCTCATCGTTGATCTGCTCTACGAGGGCGGCTTGGCCAATATGAACTACTCGATCTCGAACACGGCCGAGTACGGCGGCTTCACACGGGGCTCCCGGGTGATCGACGACGAGACCAAGGCCGAGATGCGCCGGATCCTGGACGAGATCCAGAGTGGTGAGTTCGCGCGCGAGTTCATTCTCGAGAATCAGGCGGGCGCCCCCGTGCTCAAGGCGAATCGACGCCTCGCCGACAACCACGAGATCACCCGCGTCGGCGACCAGCTGCGCTCGATGATGCCTTGGATCGCGGCGTCCAAGATCGTCGACAAGTCCAAGAACTAGCCACACCGCCGATGCCCGGCCGCCCAGAGGCTGGGGCGGCCGGGCCGGACTCCCGTTTTGCGTCTATTGCGACTGTTTCGATTCCCGTTCGCGCTCGCGATCCTGGGCGCGCTCGCCGCGGGTGTGGCCGGTTATTGGTTGCTGGCGGTGTTGGCCCTGGCTGCGGCGGGTGTCGTCTGGTTGCTCGGGCGCAATCCCGTGCGCGAGGTGCCGTCGTTACCGCTCGGGATCGTCAGCCCGGTCGATGGCCACGTCCGCAAGATCACGACCGAGAGCGACCCGTTCCTCGAGCGCGAGGCGCTGTGCGTGCAGATCCGCCAGGGCCTGTTCGCGCCGGCCGTGCTGTGCAGCCCAACCGAGGGCCGCGTCTGCCAGATCTGGGCAGGCCCGGAGATGCCGGGCGCCGACCAAGGGGATCGCATCGCGATCCATCTGCGCACGGACGAGGACGACGATGTCGTGCTGGTGGTCGCCAAGGCACACGGACTCCACGGACCCCTGGCGTGGTCGGTCCAGCCGGGCGAGCGCGTGGGCCAGGGCCAACACCGGGGCCTGGCGGGCTGGGGCCGACGCGTGAGCGTCTATGTGCCGAACAATAGCCAGCCTACGGTAGAATCGAACGACCGGGTACGCGCCGCAGCGAGCCTCGTCTGCGAGCTCGTGCACACGGACTAAGGAGTGCCCCATTGGCCAACCTCGACATGACCAAAACCCGGCGTGGCATTTATCTGCTGCCGAGCCTGTTCACGACGGGGGCGCTGTTCGCGGGCTTTTACGCCATTGTCGAAGGCCTCAAGGGCAACTTCCCGACCGCCGCGATCGCGATCCTGGTGGCGATCGTGCTGGATGGCCTGGACGGCCGCGTTGCCCGCCTGACCCAGACCCAGAGCGAGTTCGGCGCCGAATACGACAGCCTCTCGGACATGGTCTCGTTCGGTGTCGCGCCCGCATTGATCGTCTACGAATGGTCACTGGCGGGCGTGGGCTCGATCAGCGGCGGCGGCGACGAGCTCGGCTGGCTCGCGGCATTCGTCTACGCGGCATGCAGTGCGTTGCGCCTGGCGCGCTTCAATACCCAGGTGGGCAAGACGGACAAGCGTTTCTTCCAGGGGCTGGCGAGTCCCTCGGCGGCAGCGGTCGTGGTGGGCATGGTGTGGTTCACCCACGACCTCGGGATCGACGGCCAGAGCCTTTCGGTCGTCTCGCTGGCGGTGACAATCACCGCGGGCGTATTGATGGTGACCAGCATCCCCTACTACAGCTTCAAGGATCTGGGTACGGCTCGGCGTGTGCCATTCGTCGTGAGCTTGGCGGTGGTGCTGTTGTTCGTCTTCATCTGGATTGATCCGCCCGCGGTCATCTTCGGTGGCTTCGCCCTGTACGCCCTCTCGGGGCCGGCTTGGTGGGGTTACCGCCGCATCACGCGTCTGCGGCGCCGCGGCGTGAACCCGAACCGCGCTGCGGGCGAGGAGGCCGGTCCATCCGACGAGGACCGACCGGGCTGAACCGCCCCGGCGCGTGCCGCCAGCGCGAG
>CAYUKN010000248.1:0-2238 GCA_964445325.1 uncultured Ectothiorhodospiraceae bacterium | reverse complement strand
TCCCCGTCCGGCTCGAGCAGGAGCGACAAAAACATTCGAACGCGCAGGCCTTCGCCTGCTTCGCGCCTTCGCGCGACCGAGCCGGCGTTTCCCTCCGCCCTCACACCTCGCTCGCCGGAAAGCGTCTTAGACGGGCGCGCCGCCGTGTGCTGCATCGCCGCGAGTGTGCGTCGACGCCGGGGGTTGGCGCCGTACGGACGCGTTCCGGCCTACGACTGGCTTTGACTCGCCCGTCATACCGCCCGCTTACGCCACGCGAACACCGTCGGATCGAGCCCGTCGCGGCGCACCACCTCGAACGCCATCCAAACGTTCCAGAAGGCGATGCTGATCGCCGTCGCCGTGGCCGCGCCCATCAGGCCATAGGCGGGGATGAGCGCCGCGTTCATCAAGGCGTTGATCGCCGTCGTCACGACCAGAACGAGCGCGGCACGGTCCTGGTGGCCCGTCATCGTGAGGATGAGCGCGACCGGACCGCACAGGCCGTGCACGATCTGCGCGGCGAGCAGCACCATCAGCGCCGGGTAGGCGGCGGGGAAGGCGGGCCCGAACAACCCCAGGATCCATTCCCCGGCGAGCCACACCACGACCACCGCGGCGAGCGTCAGCGCGAACGCCGCCGTCGTCGAGCCGCGCAGCACCCGCTGCAGGCGCCCGCGCTCGCCGCTGGTATGGAGCTCGGAGATCAGCGGGCCGAGGATCGCGTTGATGCTCAATGCCCCCATCACCACGACGTCGGTCAGCCGCGCCACGGGGAAGTAGAGGCCGGCGGCGGTCGAGTCCGCCAGCGCCCCCAGCATCAGCGTGTCCGTCTGCTTCATGAGCATGTTGAGGCCGGTCATCGCGAGGATCGGGATCGACACGCGCAGCCAATAGGCCGTCCGGTAGGTGGGCTCGGCCGCCGCCGAGGCCTCGCGCAGGGTGCGCACGCACCAGTACAGGCCCAGCGCCAGCCCCGCGCCGGCGGCGACCAGCATCAGCCCCATTGCCGCCGGCGCCGATCCGGGCCCGCCCATGACGGCGGCCGCCGCGAGCAACACGATCACGCCACCCGGGATCACCACCCGCGCCGGCACCAGGGCGCGCACGGGCTGGCGATGGCCGCGCAGCAATCCCTCGACCGCGCCAAGCAGGGCGAGGGGCACGACGAGGACGGCGGCCACCGCGAACGTCTCGGCGAGCCCCTCGGCCATGCGGCCAGTGAGGGCGGCCGTCGCGGCCCACAGGCCCCCGGCAGCGAGCACGCCGGCGGCGAGGGTGAGCTGGAAGCTGCGCCGCGCGAGCCCGCTCAGCCCGGCCCAGTCGCCGTCGGTGCGGTACGCCGCGGTGAAGCGCACCAGGCTGTTCTGGAAGCCCAGCCGGCACAGCTGGCTGAGCACGATCACCCAGGTGAAGGCGTAGACGAAGTGCCCGAAGCCGGTGACGCCCAGCTGGCGCGCCAGTATGAGCTGGGCCAGCAGTGCCAGTACCCCGCCCGCGGCGTTGATCCCGGCCGAGCCGCTCGCCCCGCGCACGAGCACCGCCCCGACGCCCGCGCCCGACAGGCGCCGCCGCAGCCGCGCCCACAGGGCCTCTTCGCCGGCGGTGTCGGTCACAGCAGGGCCGTCGTCAGCCGTGGTCGCGCTCGAGCGAGTCGGGCTCGATGCCGAGCACGGGGCGCAGATAGCGCCCGGTGTGCGAGGCCTCGACGTCGGCGACGGCCTCGGGTGTGCCCTCGGCGACGAGGTAGCCGCCGGCCTCGCCACCCTCGGGCCCCAGATCAAGGACCCAGTCGGCCGTCTTGACCACGTCGAGGTCGTGCTCGATCACCACCACCGTGTTGCCGTGGTCGCGCAAGCGGTGCAGGACCTTCAACAGCTGGTCGACATCGTGGAAGTGCAGGCCCGTGGTGGGCTCGTCGAGGATGTAGAGCGTGCGCCCCGTCTCGCGCTTGGACAGCTCGCGCGCGAGTTTGACCCGCTGGGCCTCACCGCCGGACAGCGTCTTGGCGTTCTGGCCCAGCTTGATGTAGGACAGGCCCACGTCCATGAGCGTGTCGAGCTTGCGCTTGACCACAGGCACGGGCGCGAAGAAATCGGCGGCCTCTTCGACCGTCATGTCGAGTACCTGGGCGATGTTCTTGCCCTTGTACTCGATGTCCAGCGTCTCGCGATTGTAGCGCGCGCCCTTGCAGACATCGCAGGTGACGAACATGTCGGCCAGGAAGTGCATCTCGACCTTGATCACGCCGTCGCCCTG
>CAYUKN010000247.1:0-2241 GCA_964445325.1 uncultured Ectothiorhodospiraceae bacterium | reverse complement strand
CTGGTTACCGTCTCGATGTTCATCGGCGTGCCGGTGCTGCGCACGCGCGACGCCGCGGAGACGGTCGAGGTATTCCGTTTTGTGGCCGAACAGGGGCGGAGCGTGGCGCAGGGGGCCTTACCGCGGCGCGGGCGCCGGCCGCGGGGCAAGGCGGCCTATCAGAATCACCTGCTGCAAGGGCTGCCCGGAGTCGGGCCGGAGCGCGCACGCCGGCTGCTCGAGCGCTTTGGCAGCGTGCGCGCGGTAATGGCGGCGGATCATGAGGCCCGAGTTTGACAGTTTTTGGGCACATTTTCGGGTGTAGCCCCGTCATGGCGCGGGTTCGAGGGCGATTGGGCCGAAAAATCCTAGTCACACGGAAATTTGATTTTTGGCCTGTTTTGTGGCTATCTCTCGCCTTATGTACCTGCGAGAGAGCAAACAGACGCGTGCGGATGGCCGGGTAGTCACCTATCTGCAGTTGGCGGAGAACGTCTGGAACCCCGACAAGGGCCGTTCCCAGGCGCGCATCGTCCACAACTGCGGACGCGGCGATGACCCGCAGGCAGTGGAGCGGCTGCGCCGGCTGGCGCGCAGCATCCTGCGGCGCTACGCCCCCGAGGAGATCGTCGCCGAGGAACCTGACTGGTCGCTGGTCTGCGCGTGGCC
Source organism: uncultured Ectothiorhodospiraceae bacterium (assembly GCA_964445325.1). Taxonomy (GTDB): domain Bacteria; phylum Pseudomonadota; class Gammaproteobacteria; order XJ16; family Halofilaceae; genus Halofilum. Next base: position 1,593 of record CAYUKN010000247.1, on the reverse strand, counting down.
CTACGGCGATGTCTACGCGCTGGAGGCGATCTGGCAACGCCTGGGCATCGATGGGGTCATCCGGGAACAGGCGGCCGGGCGGCGCCTGGGATTCGATGTCGAGCGGGCGTTGTTCGCGATGGTGGCCAACCGTGCCTGTGCGCCGTGCTCGAAGCTCTACTGCCACGAGCAGTGGCTCAAAGAGGACGCCTACGTCGAGGGCGCCCACGCCCTGGAGCTGCACCAGCTCTATCGGGCGATGGACTTTCTGGCGGCGAACAAGGATACGATCGAGCAGGCGATCTACTTCCAGGTCGCGGACCTGCTCAACCTCGACGTGGACCTGGTGTTCTACGACACCACTTCGCTGCACTTCGAGATCGACGACGAGGACGGCGGCGATGGCGGCGTTGGGGGCGAGGGCACTGGCGCGGGCAAGAACCACGGCGGCCCGCGCAAACGCGGCCACAGCAAGAACGGGCGCGGCGACGCCCCGCAGGTCGTCGTCGGTCTGGCGGTCACCCGCGACGGCTTCCCGGTGCGCCACTGGGTTTTCCCGGGCAATACGGTCGATGTGACCACGGTGTCGCGGGTCAAGGCCGACCTCAGGGGCTGGAAGCTCGGTCGCTGCCTGTTCGTCGGCGATGCCGGGATGGTCTCGCGGGCCAACCTGCAGACACTGTCGCGCGGCGGCGGCAAGTACCTGCTGGCGATGCCGATGAAGCGCGGCGACGAGGTCACCGAGGCCGTGCTGGCGCGCCCCGGGCGCTACCACAAGGTCGCCGACAACCTCGAGGTCAAGGAGGTGGTCGTCGGCGATGGCGAACGCCGGCGCCGCTATGCGCTGTGTTACAACCCGCAGGAGGCACGTCGGCAAAAGCACCACCGCGAGCAGCGCCTCGCCGAACTCGAAGCCGAGCTGGCCAGTCTGTCGGATCAGGGCGAAGGCCACAGCAAGCGCGCCTGCGCGCTGCGCACCAGCGCGCGCTATGGGCGGTTTCTCAAGGACACGCGTAAGGGACTGGCCATCGACCGCAAGGCGGTCAAGGAACTCGAGCGCTTCGATGGCAAGTTCGTTGTGCACAGCAACGACGACACCCTCAGTGGCGAGGACATGGCGCTGGGCTACAAGCAGCAGCAGCGCGTCGAACAGGCATGGCGGTCGATGAAGAGCGGCCTGAACATGCGCCCCGTCCACCACTGGGCGCCTCACCGCATCCACGCCCACATCGCCATCACCGTGCTCTCGCTGCTACTGGAGCGCGCCATCGAGCACGCTGGCGAGGACACCTGGCGCAATATCCGCGACGACCTCAAACAGATCCAATTGGCGCAATTGTCGAGCCCCAACGGGACCGTCTGGCAGGTCACCGAGCCGCGCCCGGACGCCGCTAAGCGACTGAAACAACTGCAAATTCCACCGCCGAAGCCGATGCTCGACCTGAGCTGACCCCCTCTCTGATCCTAGATACACAGCCTTTTTCGGCATGCCGCTGCAAGCCCCGCCATGCCGGGCTTTCGGGCGAGTGTGTTACCTGGAACTGTCAAACTCGGGCCAACCGCCCGCATCGCCTACGCGCTGACGCGCTCCGGCGATGCGGGCCTCCGACCTGG
>CAYUKN010000246.1:2009-2245 GCA_964445325.1 uncultured Ectothiorhodospiraceae bacterium | reverse complement strand
GGGTGTCGTGCAAGGGGCTGCGCCGGGCCGGTTCATTCACGTGCCGGGCAACGGTTGCCTCGTTCGGCTCGTGCGCGCGGCCACGCCGCGGGCTCGGGGTAGCGGCTACGGGCGCGTCGCGCGATGGCGGTCCGCGACAGCGCCCGTTGTCCGTGCCTCTTCGGCGGTATCGGTCATGCTCGCGTCGGCATGGTGCCTACTGGTCGAGGTCGATATGGCGGCTGGTCCAGGCGCGT
>CAYUKN010000246.1:0-1999 GCA_964445325.1 uncultured Ectothiorhodospiraceae bacterium | reverse complement strand
CGGGCGACGAGGATGGTGGGGTGGATCGGGGGTTCCGCAAGGGGCGGCGCGGTGTCGGTTCGTTCACGTGCCAGGTAACGGTTGGCTCGTTCCGGCTCGTGCGTGCGGCCACGCCGCGGGCCGGTCGGTACCGGCGGCGGGCGCGTCGCGCGATGGCGATTCGCGACAGCGCCGGTTATCCGCGCCTCTTCGGCGCTATAGGTCATGCTCGCGTCGGGATGGTGCCTACTGCTCGAGGTCGATATGGCGGCTGGTCCAGGCGCGTAGCCGTTCGAAGTCGGCGGCGACTACGTCGACCCCCGGAGCGGCGGTCGCGATCTGGGCCGCCATGAACGCGGGGTCCTCGAGATACTCGTGGACCAGGGTATTGCGGGTCCGCTTGAGGTCGGTCCACGCCGCCGGATCCTCGATCCAGCCCACCTTGTGTGCCGTGTTCAAGTTGTCGATGACGCTGCCCACGGATTCGCCCGCGTAGTCGAGTAGGTGCGGTAGCAGCTTGTTCGTGACGCTCTCGCACGTACGCCCAAGTTGCATGCCGAACGAGTTCAGGCGATCGATGAACACGGGGTCGTCGGCGTTCGCCCTGACCCACTCGGCCGTCACCTCGGTCGTATCTTCCAACAGCCGAGCGCGGACCGCTTGCAAATGGGCCAGCTCTCGATCGATGCGATGCACCAGGCGCGGGATGGCGTCGCTCATCCGCCCTCCCCGTCCAGCGCGACGCCTTCACCTCGAGCCACTTCGTCGATGGCGCGGCCCTTGCCGCCGGGCGGCGCCGTGACGATGTCGATGCGCTGGTCGCCGAGGCGGGTCAGCAGCGCATGCAGCAGTTGGCGCTCCCCCTCGAGGCGCTTGTCCTCGTCGCCGGGCACTTCGATGTAGAGGTCGATGTCGCCGCCGCGGCGCCTATCGTCAACGCGCGAGCCGAACAGCCGCACGAGCGCCTCCGAGCCGAAGGCTCGGGTCACCTCGTCGCGAATGGCCCGGATCTCGTCCTCGCGCAGCCGCATGTTGCAGGTCCTCGGGGAGGGTCGAACCTCGTGAGAGTGTATCAACTGGGCTTGTGGGGCGTTTGACAGCGACAGGCGAAGGGCGAAGGGCGGAAGGCGGAAGGCGACCGGTGGTCAGGGTCGGTGTTGTCGGGCAGTGGCGCGGGTCAGGCCGGTTGATCGGGGCGTCGGGCATTGACGGCTACGGCGGGGGCGGCCTGATGCAGGCGCTGATCGAGGGTACAGATGGCAGCGCCGTGGGCGCTGGCCACGGCCAGATGGAGGGCATCGCCGGCGCGCAGGCCGATGCCGGCCTGATCGGCGAAGCGGGCGGCTGTATGGAAGTTGGCGGGATTCACCGGGAGGACGGACAGCGAGTCCTCGGTGAGGGTCGTGAACATCGCGAGCGCGCTGGCTCGATCCTCGGGCCCGATCTGCCCTTCGCGCAGCTTGATCGACAGGGCGCTGGAGAACTCGGTGGTCACCCAGTCGCTGATGTGCAGTTCCTCCGGCGGCTGCCGCGCAAGCCACTGCTGTACCGTCGCAGTACCCGGCTCGGGCGTGAGCGCCGCGACCAGGACGCTCGTGTCCAGGTAGAGCACTAGTAGCGCTCGCCGTCCCGCATCCGGCGCACGAACGCGCCGGCCTCCTCCGGCTGTTCGGGCATGGACTCGGTGAGGCAGCGGAGCTTCTCCCGATCGACCGGCTTGCGGGGGCGATCGAGTGACGCCAGCCGCGCGATCGGCTTGCCGCGGCGCGAGAGCACGACCGTTTCGCCGCCGGCCGCACGTTCCGCGAGCTCGCTCAGGTGTGCCTTGGCCTCGGCGATGTTGACGATGTCGTCGTTCATGGCGTTCTCGCGTTGACCATGTAGTTGGTCGGATTATGGCGAAGGCGGGACGGAGGGGCAAGGGCTGCGGGTTGGCGGCAGGCGGCAGGCGAAGGGCTAAGGGCTAAGGGCGAAGGGCGAAGGGCGAAGGGCGAAGGGCGAAGGGCGAAGGGCGAAGGGC
>CAYUKN010000245.1:0-2264 GCA_964445325.1 uncultured Ectothiorhodospiraceae bacterium | reverse complement strand
GGTGCCGTTATGACCGCTTCGGTACCTCTCCGGAACCTGATTGTTCGACTCGGCCTGCGGCGCTGCGCGCCGCTGCCCAACCGATTTGCTACGGGTGCACTCCTGGCAACCGGATTCCGTGTATCCCGTCGCCCGTTGAGCGGAGCGCATTCTAGCGCAACATGGCCACCGCTGCCTATTGGTCACTGGGCCAATGCCCTATAATCGGCGCCCTTTGCGATGACCCCGAGCAAGGCGCCATGAACCCGGATCTCGACCGGCTCCAGCCCTATCCATTCGAGCGCCTCGCGGCCTTATTGGATGGCGTCGAGCCGCCGGGTGATCGGCGTACGTTGGCGCTGTCGATCGGCGAACCCAAGCACGCCCCACCCCAAGTGGCCACCGCGGCGTTCACCGACGCCGCCGGCGATCTGGCGCGCTATCCGGCGACGCGCGGGCGCCCCGAGTTGCGCTCGGCGATCGCCGATTGGCTGGAGCGGCGCTTCGACCTCGCCCGGCCCGATCCGGAGCGCGAGATATTGCCCGTCAACGGCACGCGCGAGGCCTTGTTCGCGATTGCCCAGGCGGTGATCGATCGCAGCGAGCCGCGCCCGGCCGTCCTGCTGCCCAACCCCTTCTACCAGATCTACGAGGGGGCCGCGCTGCTCGCCGGGGCCGACCCCGTCTACTACCCGCTAGGACCCGACGGGCTGCCCGATTTCGACGCCGTCGACTCGGCCGATTGGCAGCGTTGCCAGCTGCTCTACGTCTGCAACCCGGGCAATCCCACGGGCGCGGTGCTCGACAAAGACGCTTTGGCGCACCTCATCGACTGGGCGCGGGCGTACGGCTTCGTCATCGCCTCGGACGAGTGCTATGCCGAGATCTATGACGACGCGGCGCCAGCGCCGCCCAGTCTGTTACAAGCAGCGGCCCACCGCGGCGATGCCTACGACCAGTGCCTCGTATTCCATAGCCTATCCAAGCGCTCCAATCTGCCCGGCCTGCGCTCCGGCTTCGTGGCCGGTGACCCCGCCTGCTTGGCCGCGTTCGCGCATTATCGCGCTTATCACGGCTGCGCCATGGCGCCGCCGGCGCAGGCCGCTAGCATCGCGGCCTGGCGCGACGAAGCCCACGTCGAGGCCAATCGAGCCGCTTACCGCGCCAAGTTCGACGCGTTCCTCGAGCGCCTCGACGATGCCCTCGAGGTCGTGCGCCCGTCGGCCGGTTTCTATCTGTGGCCGCGCACACCCGTCGACGACGAGACCTTCGCGCGCGAGCTATTCGCCCGGGAGGGCGTGCGCGTGTTGCCGGGGCGCTATCTCGGCCGTGAGGCCGGCGGCGCCAACCCCGGCACCGGCCGGGTCCGCATGGCGCTCGTCGCCGAGCAAGCCGACTGCATCGAGGCGGCCTCACGCATCCGCCGGCTGGTCGAACAGCTAGAACATGACAACCCGATCGAGGAGAACCGAACGCCATGAGCGACATCCAAGCCACCATCGAGGACGCCTTCGAGCGGCGCAACGAGTTCAGCCCCACCGACGCACCCGACGAGGTGCGCGACGCGGTCGACCGGGCGCTGGCCTCGCTCGACGACGGCAGCGCCCGGGTCGCCGAGCGTCACGCCACGGGCGGATGGGTGGTGAATCAATGGCTCAAGAAGGCGGTGCTGCTGTCGTTCCGCCTCAAGGCGAACCAGCCCATCGCCGGCGACTTCACCCAATACTTCGACAAGGTCGATCTCAAGTTCGCCCACTACGACGTGCAAGACTTCCGCGACGGGGGCATGCGCGTGGTCCCGCCCGCCGTGGCGCGCCGCGGGAGCTTCATCGGCCCCAACGTCGTGCTCATGCCCTCGTACGTGAACATCGGCGCTTATGTGGACGCGGGTACGATGGTCGATACCTGGGCGACGGTGGGCTCGTGCGCCCAGATCGGGCGCAATGTGCATCTGTCGGGTGGTGTCGGTATCGGTGGCGTGCTCGAGCCGCTGCAGGCCAATCCGACCATCGTCGAGGACAACTGCTTCATCGGCGCGCGCTCCGAGATCGTCGAGGGCGTGGTGGTGGAGGAGGGTGCGATCGTGTCGATGGGCGTGTATATCGGCCAAAGCACGCGCATCTACGACCGCGTCAACGACACCACGATCCGCGGCCGCGTGCCGGCCGGTGCCGTGGTGGTGCCGGGCACGCTGCCGTCGAGCGACGGCAAGTGCAGCCTTTACGCCGCCATCATCGTCAAATACGCCGACGAGCAGACCCGCGCCAAGGTGGGCATCAACGAGC
>CAYUKN010000244.1:0-2267 GCA_964445325.1 uncultured Ectothiorhodospiraceae bacterium | reverse complement strand
TATTTCTGCCACCAGTAGCGCGATACAGCGCGGTCCCAGGGATTGCGCTCGATCGCGAATTTGAACATCCCCTGCCAGGTCGACTCGTCCAATAATGCTTTGAGCTCGCCGGCGGTTGCATGTGAGCGAAACCGGGGAGCGCGCTGCCCACTCGTGATAAGGCGTCGCCACTCCTTGAAGCCCCGGTGTTCGTGAATTGGCTTCTCCCAGCCCGTGGGCGGGCAACCGCCCTCCAAGCCCCGAAGCTCTTCCTCACCACGCTTTTCCGCCAACGGCGTTACGATGTCGCCCTCTGTACACACCCGCGACAGGCCGATCTCGACAGAGCTCCCCCCCGTCTTGCGTGTCTTAATAAAAAGAAACTGATATCGACGGTTCAGGATCATGGCCTAGCGACGTCCGCTTGTCTTCTTAGCTCGCGACTTCCTTCCGGCAGGCCAGTAAGAGACCGCATATGCGCGTTCCGGATAAGGGTTCCCGCGCGCGCGACAGCGGGAATCGAAACGGGCTACAACCTCAGGCGTCGTCACGTCGCTTCCAGCAGCCGCTGACCCGCGTGGCTCGTGCGCCGCAGCCGGGCTGCCAGCCCGCCGTAGCGCTCGAGATCGAGGGCCGACTCGATGCGTCGACGATGGCGCGGACCGAAGAGCTGGCGCAGCTGATAGCGCTCGGCGCGCGCTGAGGGGATGGGATCGACCGCGCTGAGGTCGACACAGTGGTCGGGCTCATCGGGCAGCCCCATCGCTCGCACGATTCGGGCGGTCTCCCGGCCGGGGTCTCGCGCCCAATCCTCGAACAGCAGGAACAAGTGGCCGCGGCGGCCGAATGCCTTTGCGTGCCAAGCCAGGCTACGGTTCCACTGCGCGACCGCACGCTGGGCATCGGCGTAGCGGCAGGCGCCACCACGCGCCGCGGCCGAACGCTCGCACTGCGCGGCAACGACGTCGCGGCCGTCGCGGATGACGTGGATCACGCGCACGCCCCGGACCAAGCTTTGCAGCGCGCGCATGCCGGTAGCAGGTGCGTCGACGTGCTCGATCCAGTTGCGCCGACCCGCGGCCAATGCGAGCCGGTCGAGCTCGGCGACCTGGGCCCAAAGCGTCGTACGCAGACGCAGGCGCATCGCCAGGCCCGAAGCCGCGGTGCCGGATGCCGTCCTCGTGTCGCCGTCGTCACGCGCACCCGCGCCGTGGGTGCGTGCCACGGCCCAAGCGAGCCCAGTTTGTGTGCTGCGATGCGCCTGCGACAAGGCATCGAACACGCCCGTCTCGCCCGGGTCATGGATGGCCGGATGCGTTGCTACGGCACTACGAAGACGCACCCCGCCCGCGTTGGGGCACGCCGCGACCACGATCCGTCGCTGGATGGCGCTGCTCGGCGCCTGGGGGACACCGCCGGCTCGCTTGCGCATGATTGGGGTCCCCTCGAACGTCGGGCGTTTGGACCGGCACCGCCTATGGGCACCGGATCAGTCGACCTTGACGAATTCCGCACCGCAATAGATGCACTTGCCGAAGCCATTCGCGTCCAATGGAATGTAGACGCGGGGATGCGAGTTCCAGAGGCTCGTATTCGGCAGGGGGCAATGGAGCGGGTCGTCGGCCGACGTGACCTCGTAGCGGTTCTGGTCGTTCGGGGCACGTAGCCCCTTTTGCTTGGCCGTTTGTGGATTGGGCATGGGGCCTCCCCCCGCGCGATCGCTCAGCGCACGGGCGTGTGCCAGTCCGGATAGGCGCTACGCCGGCCGGCGACTTGATCGAAGTACATCTGCTGCAGTTGCTGGGTCACGGGACCGCGCGCGCCATTGCCAATGGCTCGATTGTCGACCTCGCGGATGGGGGTCACCTCGGCGGCGGTGCCCGTGAAGAAGGCCTCGTCGGCGATATAGACCTCGTCGCGCGTGATGCGCTTTTGCACCACCGGGATACCGAGCTCCTGCGCGAAGTGCAGGATCGTGTCGCGCGTGATCCCATTGAGCGCCGAGGTGAGCTCGGGCGTGTAGAGCGTGCCCTCGTGAACCAGGAAGAGGTTCTCGCCGCTGCCCTCCGAGGCATAGCCCTCGTTGTCGAGCAGCAAGGCCTCATCGTAGCCGTCGGTGGTCACCTCCTGCAGTGCCAGCATCGAGTTGATGTAGTGGCCATTCGCCTTGGCCCGGCACATCGAGATATTGACGTGATGGCGCGTATACGACGAGGTCTTGACCCGGATCCCACGCTCGATGCTCTCGGCGCCGAGGTACGCGCCCCAGTGCCAGGCCGCGATGATGC
>CAYUKN010000243.1:0-2311 GCA_964445325.1 uncultured Ectothiorhodospiraceae bacterium | reverse complement strand
CGGTCGCCGACTCACGCCCCCCCGTCAGAGCATCTCGGACGGGGGCGCGAGCGCGGACTCGTCGAGCTCCTCGGCTGCTCGTTTGGCCTGCTTGAGCGCGCGGTCGGCTCCGGCCGGTCCCACATCCTCACACAGGGCGATATATACCGCGGTCACGGCCGCCCGCAGCGTTGCATTGTCCCCGCCCGGCAGCGCGGGCTGACCCGAGCCGTCCCACGTCTTGAGCGCGTGCGCGGTCTCCTGCTCGAGTTTCGCCTTGTCGACTTCCTCGGCCAAGACGTTGTGGAAGAGCTCACCGTCGCCTCTAGCGGCCTTGGCGAGCCGATGGATCATCGTATTGGCGACACGGGCCCGTGCTTGAAGGGCATCGCCGCCCGTGTCCGCGGCTCCCTCGGGTGCGCTCGAGCCACCCTTTTGCTCCTTAGCGCCCGACGCCGAGGGCTCCGCCTCCACGAGCAGGATCTGGAACAGCGCCAGGCGAAGACGGCGTGCTTCCGAGGCATCGTTGAGCCCGAAGGCCGGTCCTTGCTCCTGGACGAAATGGACCACCCCGAAACTTTCGCGGTTGGCGTAATCTCTCTGCCATACCTCCAGTGCTTGCTGTGCACGATCGGGGCCGAACGCTCGGGCCATGATGGTGTGCACTTTCTTGAGCGTTCCGGGATGCAATTGCGTCGTCATGACGTTGTCTCCTGCTCGGGCGCGAGAGCCGCGGGTCCCTAATGGAACTCGGGATAGGCCTCCTCGTAATGCTCGGTATAGTCGAGCCCGCGCTGCTCGTCGATGTCGCTGGTGCGAAGCCCCATGACCGCCCGGACCACCACGAACGCGATGAGACCTGCGATGAACGCCCAAGCGCAGATGGCGACTGTGCCGATCGCTTGTAGCAAAAGCTGATTGAGCACGAAGGCGTGCTCCACCGAGAACAACGCGACCGCCAAAGTGCCCCACATGCCGCAGAAGCCGTGCACGGGCACGGCACCGACGACGTCGTCGACCGACAACAGCTCGAGGAGTCGCCAGCCACCGACGGTGATGGGCCCTGCAATGAGTCCGGTCACGATGGCACCCCCGGTGGACAGCACATCGGCGCCCGCGGTCACCGCCACGAGACCGCCGAGGCCGCCGTTCAACGTCGACGTTATGTAGATGCCGTGGCCGAAGATCCACATGGCTAGTAGCGCACTGACCACTCCGGCCCCGGCGCCCAAATGGGTATTGACCATGACCATGCCGATATTGCTCGTGGCATCGAACGTGCTGCCGCCGTTGAAGCCGAACCAGCCGAACCAGAGGATGAACACGCCCAACGCCACCAGTGTCAGGTTGTGTCCCGGCACGGCGCGCACCGAGCCATCGCGGCCGAAGCGCCCAACCCGCGGGCCCAGCACGATGATCCCCGCGAGCGCGACCCAGCCACCGACACCGTGGACAACGGTGCCGCCTGCAAAATCGTGGAAGCCCAGTTCGCTAAGCCAACCCGCACCACCCGCGAGTCCGCCCCAGACCCAACTCCCCGAAACCGGGTAGATGAGCGTCGTCACCACCAGGGAGAGTACGAAATAGGGCGCGAACCGGATCCGCTCGGCGACGGCGCCGGAGATGATCGTCGCCGCTGTCGCCGCGAACATGGTCTGATAGAGGAAGAACACGGCATCGCCCGACTCGTCGAGCGCGGGCAGGAACAGGGACATACCGAGCCAGCCGGTTTGGTTGGCGCCATAGAGCAGGCCGAAGCCCAGGACCCAAAATGCCAGTGCCCCGGCGGCCATGTCCGCGTAGTTCTTCATGATGACGTTGATGGAGTTCTTGCTGCGCGCCATGCCCGCCTCGAGCAAGGCAAAGCCCGCTTGCATCAAGAACACCAAAGCGGCGGCCACGGCAACCCATACGATCGTCAGGTTATCGCCCAGGCCGGAAAAACCGGCCCATGCGGGTTCAGCGACGGCCAGCGATGCGAACGCGCTCCAACAACCAAGGTGCAGTATTTTCATGAATACCCCCTTTCTCGTTTCTCGAGTCGAGGCAGACTGCCGCGCAAGCGAGTCGATGACTCGGCCTCTCTGCGGGATAAGCATAACCAATGCCAAAAGGGCGCGCCCTGGTGAGTCGCATGCGCTCGATGTGCGTGTGCCGGGCCACCAACGACGAATCTGGCTGTCGTCTCTCTACGGCTAAACACGCAATCATGAGGCGGCGGCGGTCCGACGTGTCAGGGCGACGCTGTTAGGGCGAAGAGGTAAGGGCGAAGAGGTAAGGGCGAAGAGGTAAGGGCGAAGAGGTAAGCGAGACGGAGGGTAGGTGGCTAGGG
>CAYUKN010000242.1:1331-2316 GCA_964445325.1 uncultured Ectothiorhodospiraceae bacterium | reverse complement strand
GGATTCGCGTTGTAGGTGTCGTCCAGGAGCTTGGCGCCGCCCGCCCCGGCGCGTCGCACGAGGCGGCCGGCCACCGGGTGCACCGCGGCGAGCCCCGCGGCCACGGCGTCGAGGTCCAGGCCCGCCGCGAGGGCCGCGGCGGTTGCCGCTGCCGCGTTGTGGCGGTTGTGCGCGCCCGGCAGGGGGAACGCCAGCGTGCGGGTGTCGCCGCCATGGGCGATCTCGATGCCGGCGCCGGCCGCGGTCACCGACACGGGCGCGGCGCGATCCGCGGCGTACTCGAGCCGCCGCTGCGCACCGCAGGAGGCGCGGTAGAGCCCGACGAAGGGGTCCGTAAGCGGCAGCACGGCCGCGCCCGCGGCCGGCAGCGCCGCCGTGAGCTCGGCGTTCCCGGCAGCCACGGCTTCGCGCGTGCCGAAACCCGCCAGGTGGGCGGCGTCGCTGTTGGTGATCAGGCCCACCGAGGGCCGGGCGAGGCGGGCGAGCGCGTCGATCTCGCCCGGGTGGTTCGAGCCCAGCTCGAGCACCGCGGCCGTGTGCGTCGCCGGGTCGAGCTCGCAGAGCATCAGCGGCAGCCCGATCTCGTTGTTCAGGTTGCCGCGCGTGGCCAGCGACGGGCCCCGGGTTCGCAGGACGGCGGCGATGATCTCCTTGACGGTGGTCTTGCCGTTGCTGCCGGTCAGCGCGATCAGGTGGCCGCGGAAGCGCTCTCTCCAGGCCGCGCCGATGGCGCCCAGCGCCCGGCGCGGATCCGCCACGGCGACGCGCGGGCCGGTCGGTTGCGCCGCCCCGGCGACGACCGCCCCGGCCGCCCCGCGCTCGAAGGCCGCGTCGACGAAACGGCCACCGTCGAAATTCGGACCGGCGAGCGCGACGAACAGGTTGCCCGGCTCGAGCGTGCGGGTGTCGGTGGACACGCCCCGGAATGCAACGCGGGCGGCCCCTTCGCCGAGCCGCCCACCGGTCCACGCCGCCACCTGCTGCA
>CAYUKN010000242.1:0-1250 GCA_964445325.1 uncultured Ectothiorhodospiraceae bacterium | reverse complement strand
GCGCCCCCGCCCTCGAGCCCGAGCCGGCGCCGGGCCGCGGCGCGGTCGCTCCAGGGCGCGACCCGGTCGCCTCGGACCTGGCCCGTTTCGTGCCCCTTGCCCGCGAGCAGGATCGCGTCCGCGGGCCCGGCCCGCTCGAGCGCCCGCGCGAGCGCCCGGTCGCGGTCGCGCTCGACGGTAACCGGCGTCCCCGGGGGCAGGCCGGCCAGGATCTCGGCGACGATCGCGTCGGGATCCTCGTGGCGCGGGTTGTCGTCGGTGACGACAACGTGGTCGGCCCCGCGCGCCGCCGCGGCCGCCATCAACGGCCGCTTGCCGCGGTCGCGGTCACCGCCGGCGCCGAAGACGCACCAGAGCCGGCCGCCGGCATGGGCGCGCAGCGCCGCCAGCGCCGCCTCGAGGGAGCCCGCGTTGTGGGCGTAGTCGACCACCACGACCGCTTGGCCCTCGGCCCGGAACGCCTCCATGCGCCCGGGCACGGGCTGCACCCGCGCCACGCGCTCGGCGATCGCGGCCGGCTCGAAGTCCAGCGCCCGCAGGGCCGCGCACGCCGCGAGTACGTTGTCGACGTTGAAATCGCCGATCAGCGGGATCGCCACCTCGTGGCCGACGCCGTCGACCACCAGCTCGAGGCGCACACCCGCCGCGGTTGGGCAGACCGCGCGGGCGCTGATCATGCCCCCCTGGCGCCCGTAGGTCACGGTCCGCACACCGGCCGCCAGCCCGGCCTCGAGCTCGCGCCCGAAGGCGTCGTCGCGGTTGAGCACGGCGGCGCGCAGGCCGGGCCAGGCGAACAGCCGCCCCTTGGCCGCCGCGTACGCGCCCGGATCGCCGTGGTAGTCGAGATGATCGCGGCCCAGCTGGGTCAGCACGGCCACGTCGATCCGGGTCCCGTCGAGGCGGAACTGGGCCAGCCCGTGCGACGAGGCCTCGAGGGCCACGCGGCGCACGCCGCGGGCGACCAGATCCGCCAGGGCGGCCTGGATCCCGGCGGCGTCGGGCGTGGTGAGCCCGGCGTCGGCCAGCGCGCCGCTGCGGCCCTGCCCGAGAGTGCCGAGCAGGCCCGCCGGGGCGCCGGGCTCGTCGAGCATCGCCGCCACGAAGTGCGTCACGGAGGTCTTGCCATCGGTGCCGGTCACCGCGACCACCGTCTCCAGCGCCGCGCTCGGTTCGCCCGCGGCCCGCGCCGCGATCGTGCCCAGACGCCGCTGCAGGTCGGGGACCGCCACCGCCGGCACCCCGGCGCGCGT
>CAYUKN010000241.1:0-2349 GCA_964445325.1 uncultured Ectothiorhodospiraceae bacterium | reverse complement strand
TCATCGTCGGCCTCGCGGGCACCGCCCAGTCGCTGCAGCAGCGTCTCGCCGCGCGCCGAGACGTCGCGCATGCGCTCTTCGATCCGCGCCATCTCGGTGAACGTGTCATTCGCGCCGCGCAGGGCGCCGTCGAGCTCGAGCAGCTGATGCCCCAGGTAGCGATTGTGCTCGACGGCGTCGTCGAGCTGGTCGACGAGGCGGCTGAACTGATCGAGCACGGTTTCCAGGCGCTCGCGCTCCGCCTCGGGCAGATCCTCGCGTCTCGCGGCCTGGAGTAGCCCCTCGAGCGCCGAGCGCGCGGCGGTGAGCCACTCGCGGTCGAAGCCGCGGTAGCGCCCGGCGCTGTCGAAACTGTCGCCCACCAGCGTGGCGAGCGAGTGCTCCATGCCGCGTTGTCGCTCGTCCATACGGTGCTGTAGATCGGTGAGCTGGGCGGTCATCTCGGACAAGCGGTGCAACACGTGCGACAAGTCGTCCATGACCTGCTCAATGCGGTCGAGAAACAGGTTCAGATCGCGCGCGAGCTCGCCGAACTCGTCGCCGGAGCGCACCGGCGCACGATGCGTGATGCGCGATCCCGACTTGGCGAGCAGCGAGACCATCGCCTTGAGCGACATCAATGGCTCCATCCGCGCGCGCAGAAGGAAGAACAGCACCACCGTGTGCGCCAGGATCTTGCCCATGCTCAGCGTCCCGGTGAACCAGACCTCCTGCCACCAGTGCGCGATCTCCTCGGCGAGATAGCTGCGCACCGTAACGGTGCCGAGTACATCGCCTACCTCGGCGTCGACATGGCACTGCAGGCAGAACTGGTCGGCCTCGACCTCGCGCGTGGCCTGGACGTACTCACCCTCGCCCGGCCAGTTCGCCGGTATCCCCTTGGGCGTCATGTCGAACGTCTGGCGGATGGAGTCGATCGTCACCGGGGCGGGCTCGATCGCGATCTCGAGCCCCAGATCCTCGTGGTTGCGACGGATGATCGGATACACCGTCTCGGCGGCGACGGGGCCGCCCTTGTTGAGCATGATCGAGCGCACGTTCGACGCCAGCCGGTCGGCCGTTACCTCAACATGCTCGGGTTCCTCGTTATGGAACTCATACAGCATGAGGCCGAAGCGCACACCGAGCTCGAGGATCACAACGGCGACCAGGACCAGGAAGAAGTCCCGGATCATGTGGATGACGAAGGAGTGGTCGAAGCGCTGCTCCGAGGGATCCGTTTGCGCCACGGCTGCTGCCTCCGCTGAATCGGCGGACCATTTCGACCCCAGCCACAATGCCAGTGCGTTCGACGCTCATCGGCTGCAGCGAGCCCAGCCGCGACAGCGAGTGCCCGGATCGCGGCCTCTGCTGCCAACGGGCCCGGTAGGCACCACTGTACTGCGCTGCCGCGCGACGATCGATACGTCACCCGGTAATGCGAGCCACCAGCGGCGCCGAATGGGGAGGGGCGCGATGCTTACCGCGCATCGGCCCAGTGTGGGATCGATCGCGTGGTCGGAGGCGCCCGGGGCTCCTGGGCCGACGTTGGATCCAATGCGGCTCCTAGGCGCCTATCCGAGAATGCTGTACCGCAGTGAGCGCGTGGTCCAGCGTGCAGATCGTCACTGCCAGTCCCCTTTGCCACTGCTCGCAAGAGGATGCCGCGGAAACCCATAGCGGGCCAGCCCGAGGCGCGCGTTCGCCGCTGGCGAATGCGCGCATGGCAACCGAGCGCCGGCGTCCGCGACCGCCCATGCCCACCCACCGAAACACATCCCCGTCGACGCCGAGCCGCCGCGGACGACATCATGGCGGCTCACGAGACACGCAACCGAACGAACGGAAAGAAACGCTCATGACCCGGAATACCGACATCGGCCCGATCCCCGCCGACAGCATCGTCGGCCAACTGCGCGCCGCCTGCCCCGACGCCTGGCGCGCCTACACCGAGCACGCCTTCGTCGGCCAGATCGCGCGCGGCACACTGCCCGAAGCGTGCTTCCGGCAATACCTGATCCAGGATTACCTCTTCCTCAAGCAATACACCCGCGCCTACGCGCTCGCTGTCTACAAGAGCGAGACGCTTGCCGACATGCGCGAGGCCGCCGGGGCCGTCGACGCTTTGCTCAACACAGAGATGAAGCTGCACGTCGAATACTGCGCGAAATGGGGCTTGAGCGAAGAGGACATGCTGGCCACACCGGAAGACCCGGCGAACCTCAATTACACCCGCTACGTGCTCGACACGGGCATGGCCGGCGATGTCCTGGATCTGCTGGTCGCACTGGCGCCGTGCTCGTGCGGCTACGGCGAGATCGGCGCCCGCCTGCTCGCCGACTCGCACACCGTGCTCGAGGGCAACCCCTA
>CAYUKN010000240.1:0-2351 GCA_964445325.1 uncultured Ectothiorhodospiraceae bacterium | reverse complement strand
CGAGCAGCGCCGCTATTCGCGCCCCGTCAACGCGAGGAACGCCAGCAGCACGGCCCCGCAGGTGATGGCGGCGTCGGCGACGTTGAACGCGGGCCAGTGCCAGCCCGCCGCATGCACGTCCAGGTAGTCGATGACATAGCCCAGACGGGCGCGGTCGACGACGTTGCCGATCGCGCCGCCGAGCACGAGCGCCAGGGCCGTGGCGGTGGGCCGGCGGCGCCAGGCGCTGCGCGCGATCCAGACGGCGAGCACCGCCGCGATCGCCAGGGCCACGACGACAAAGAACCAGCGCTGCCAGCCGCCCGCTCCGGCGAGCAGGGAGAACGCCGCCCCTTCGTTGCGCACCAGGGTCAGATTGAAGAACGGCAGCACGGCCACGGGCTCGTGCAGGCGCAGGCCCGCGACCGCGGCCCACTTGGCGACCTGGTCGGCGACAACGATGCCGCCGGCGAGGGCGAACCACGGCAGGCTGGGGTGCATGGCGCGGCTCAGGCGCAGTGGCGGCGCTCGCCTGCGCCGGCGATGTTGGTCACACAGCGCCCGCACAGATCGGGGTATTCGCCGGCCGCGCCCACGTCGGCGCGGCGGTGCCAGCAGCGCGCGCACTTCGGCTGCGCGCTCGCCGCGGCGGCCACCCACAGGCGCTCGCTCGCGGCCTCCTCCTCGACCGCGTCGCCGCCGCGCTGGTCGGCCGCGGCGACCGACGCCTCCGAGGTCAGCACCACGAAGCGCAGTTCCTCGCCCAGGCGCTCGATCGGCTCGCGCAGGGGCGTGTCGCAGTAGACCGTGACCTCGGCGTCGAGCGCGGCGCCGATCGCGCCCGTGTTGCGCAGCGCCTCGAGCCGCCGCGCGACCGCCGCGCGCACGGCCATGACCGTGTCCCAGTCGGCGCGCGTCAGCGCGGCATCGTCGGCCAGGGCGAACAGGCCGTCGTGCCACTCGGCCTCGAAGACCGTCTCGGCGCGCTCGCCCGGCATGTGCTCCCAGATCTCGTCGGCCGTGTACGAGATCACGGGCGCGAGCCAGCGCACGAGGGCCTCGAGGATGTGCTGCATCGCCGTCTGCGCCGAGCGCCGCGCCGTGCTGTCGGCGGGCGCGGTGTAGAGCCGGTCCTTGAGGACGTCGAGATAGAACGAGCCCATCTCCACCGAGCAGAAGTTGTGCATCAGCTGGTAGAGCGGGTGGAAGTTGTAGGCCTCGTAGGCGGCGAGCACCTCGGCCTGGACGCGCTGGGTCCGGTCGACCGCCCAGCGGTCCAGGGCGACCATGTCGGCGGGGGCGACGGCGTCGCGTGCCGGCTCGAAGTCGGCCAGGTTGCCCAGCAGGAAGCGCGCCGTGTTGCGCATCCGCCGGTAGGAGTCGGCCATGCGCTGGAGGATCTCGTCGGAGACGGCCATCTCGCCGCGGTAGTCGGCGGCGGCGACCCAGAGGCGGATGATGTCGGCGCCCAGGGTCTTCATCACCTCCTGCGGCGCGATGACGTTGCCCAGCGACTTCGACATCTTGCGGCCCTCGCCGTCGACGGTGAAGCCGTGGGTCAGCACACCGCGATAGGGGGCGATGCCGCGCAGGGCGATCGACGAGACCAGCGACGACTGGAACCAGCCCCGGTGCTGGTCCGAGCCCTCCAGATAGAGGTCGGCGGGTGCCTGCAGCTCGGGGCGCCGCTCCAGGATGGCGAAGTGGGTCACGCCCGAGTCGAACCAGACGTCGAGGATGTCGGTGACGCGATCATAGTCGTCGGACTCGTCGCCCAGCAGCTCGTCGGCGTTGAGATCGAACCAGGCGTCGATGCCGCCGGCCTCGATGCGCTGGGCGACGGCCTCGATGAGCTCGGTGGTGCGCGGGTGGAGCTCGCCCGTGTCGCGGTGGACGAACAGCGCGATGGGCACGCCCCACATGCGCTGGCGCGAGATGCACCAGTCGGGTCGGTGGGCGAGCATGCCGCGGATGCGTTCCTGGCCCCAGCGCGGGGTGAAGTCGACGCCGTCGATGGCCTGCATTGCGCCGGCGCGCAGCCCGCCCTGGTCCATGCTGATGAACCACTGCGGCGTGGCCAGGAACAGCACGGGCGTCTTGTGGCGCCAGCAGTGGGGGTAGTTGTGCTCGATCGGCGCCCGCGCCAGCAGGGTGCCGTGCTCGCGGAGCACGCTGCACACGGGCTCATCGGCCTCGCGCACGGCGGTGCCCGCGAAGTGGGCGGTGCCCTCGGCGAAGAAGCCGTCGCCGCGCACCGGGTTCTCCACCGGCAGGCCGTACTCGAGCGCAAGCTGGTAGTCCTCCTGGCCGTGGCCGGGCGCGGTGTGGACGCAGCCCGTGCCCGCGTCGGTGGTCACGTGGCGGCCCAGCAC
>CAYUKN010000239.1:0-2363 GCA_964445325.1 uncultured Ectothiorhodospiraceae bacterium | reverse complement strand
GGCCTCTTCGGAGACGGCCCCACTGACGCGCTCGCGCTCGAAGCGGCGCTTCCACGTAAGCGATCAGTCCAGGCCGTCTTGACGCCGCAGTAGGGTCATAGCTGGCAAGACGCTCGTCAGCGTGGCGGCTTCGGGCCTATTCACCTGCCTCGAGCGGCTCGACGATCTGCGGCGGGACACGCCATTGGCGCTGATCGTCGCCGAGGATGGTCACCGATTTTTGGTTGAACTTGGTCAGCCGCCCGGTCTGGGGTCCGTGCTCGCCCGGATAGAAGCGCACGCGGGCGCCGATGTTGAACCGCTTCATCGCCTCGTAGACTTGCAGGCGTTCGAGATACTTGATGCGTTCGACGACGCGCTCGTTGAGCGCGACGAGCTCGTCGAGGCTCAGGTGCTCGATGTCGATGTCATGGCTCAACAGCGTTCGAGGTCGCTTGTCAGCGGGGCGTCGGCGAAGCGCTGCTTCCATACCCGCGGCGTGAGCTCGATGACCTGCCTCGCCGGATGCTCGCCGATGCGCTGGAGCACATCGACGAGATAGGTGTACGGGTTGATCCCGTGCAGCCGACAAGTCGTGAGCAGGCTCTGCAGTGTGGCCACATCGCGTGCGCCGACCTCGCTCCAACAGAAGTGCCAGTTCTTGCGCCCCATCGGGATCGCACGCAACGCGCGCTCGAGATGGTTGGTGTCGATCGCCACCGCCGGATCCGATAAGAACACACGCAAGGCGTGTTCGCGCTCGGCGACATAGGCGAGCGCCTTCGCGAAGGGCTCCTTGGGCAAGCGCGCCGGGTCTTGGCGCTGCTCGTCCACCCAAGCGAACAAGGCATCGACGATCGGCTTGCTATAGTGCGCGCGCCAGGCCAGCGCCTTGTCGGGCTCGAGGCAGCGATCGCGGATCGCCGCCTCATGCTGGTAGAGCACTCGGATATATTCGAGGGCGGTCGCGACTGCCTCGGGCTCGCTGGCTTC
This sequence comes from uncultured Ectothiorhodospiraceae bacterium, assembly GCA_964445325.1. Taxonomy (GTDB): domain Bacteria; phylum Pseudomonadota; class Gammaproteobacteria; order XJ16; family Halofilaceae; genus Halofilum. The sequence continues at coordinate 1,391 of CAYUKN010000239.1, read as the reverse complement.
GGCTTCGATGAACCGCCGCCGGGCATGGCTCCAGCACTGGGCGTGGGTGGCATGCGCATGGGCGCGAGCAAAACGCTTGTAGGCGCTATAGCCGTCCGACAGTAGGGTGCCGGTGAACGCACCGAGCTGGTCGAACAGATGGCGTGCGCCGCGGCTTTGCGAGAAGGTAAAGCTGATCTCGTCACCATCGCCGTAGATGGGCCAGAACCAGCCCTGTTTCATGCGCTTGCTCGCGGCATTGCGCCCAGCCTTGATCGGCGTCTCGTCGATCGCGACCACCGCGCTCTCCAGGATGTGGTCATGTTGCGCGGCGGCGATCGGCTCCAGCAGCTGCGCGGTGCGCTGCGTCCAGTTCATCAGCGTCGTGCGGCTCAACTGGATGCCGGCATCGGCTAAGCGCTGGTGGGTGCGATACAGCGGGCAGTGATAGCAGAACTTGTCGACGACCAGCCCCGCCAGGACGCTGACATCGGCGCAGCTGCCTTCGACGACGTTCGCCGGCGCCGGCGGCGTCGTCACCGTCGCCTGCCTGTTGTGGCGCAGCACGGGGCGGCGATAGGCGAGAACCACCCAGCTGCCCGGGCGCTGCGCGAGGCGGTGGGTGGTCTTGTAGTCGATGATCTGCCAGGCATCGGCGTCGGCGCCGGCCAGCTCAGGCGCGGCGACGTCGATGGTCTCGACCGGCACGGTCTCGTCGAAGCGCAGCCCCTCTTCGGTGACCGCCTCACGGCGGTCTTTGTTCGAGCCGGGCTTGTCGCGCTCGTAGCTGATGCGCTGCTTTTCGGGCGCCGGCGGTGAAGGGATCTGTCCGCCGGCGAACAGATCCGTTATGAGATCATCGCTGTCGCGGTGGCGGCGCTCCGATCGGGGGCCGAAGATCTGGCGCTTGAACCAATCGTTTTGCCGTTGCAGTTGCTCGTTGCGCTCGCGCAGCGCGGCATTGTCGGCGCGCAACTGCTCGTAAGAAGGCGCATCCGCTTCGCTGGCGATCGCTTCGCTCATGCGAGGCGATTATACCGGTGCCGATGCACTGGCGCGATGGCGATAGCGTTTGTATTGCCGGGTCTGGCGCGCATCGATGCCTTCGAGCAAAAGCTTCAACTCGGTGACACTCAACGCCACCTTCTCGCCGCGATCACGCGGGTAGTGGAATTGACCTTGTTCGAGGCGCTTCGACCAGACGCAGTAACCGCTTCGGTCGAAATACAATATCTTGAGCTGCGTGCGCCGGCGATTGATGAACACGAACAGGTGACCGCTGGTCGGCGTCTCGCCCAAAGCATTGCGCGCCAGGGCGGCGAGCCCGTTAAAGCTTTTGCGCATATCGGTCGCTGCAGCATACAGCCACACGCGAACCTGGCCCTCGGGGAAGAACATCAGCGCCGGCGCAG
>CAYUKN010000238.1:0-2374 GCA_964445325.1 uncultured Ectothiorhodospiraceae bacterium | reverse complement strand
ATTCCCGCACTCGGCTCCTATCTCGAGTAGTTGACGCGAAACCGTGCTTCCGGCCATGGGTGAAGAATCCGCGAGCGCGGGAGATACCGGTCAATGAGCTGCTGCATCCGAGCCCAGGTCATGCGATGACGCTGGCTGCGTCGCCGCAGACAGCGAATCCAGCGCACGATCACGTGATGCCGAAAGGCCCCGAGCGCCGCCGAGTTGGTCGGCACCGCGAAGTAGTTGAAGTGGCCTCGCATCACATGGGCCAGCCATCGCCCCTGCTCATCGGGGGATGCGTGCATATGACGCCGTAGCTCGTCTTTGATCTCCCGGAGTTTGCTTTTGAGCCGCTTGCGGGCGGTCTTGCGCACGAGCTGGAAGCCCTCGCCGTGGGTCTTGTCGCCACAGATGTGGGTGAAACCGAGAAAGTCGAACGTCTCGGGCTTGCCACGGCCCCGCCGCGCACGCCGTTCAGCCGCGTACTTGCCAAACTCGATCAGCCGCGTCTTCTCCGGGTGCAACTTGAGAGAGAACTTGGCCAATCGCCGCTCCAGATCGGCTCGGAAGCGTTCGCCGTCGCGCGGGTGCTGGAAACCAATCACGGTGTCATCGGCATACCTCACGACAATCACATCGCCGTGGGCGTGCCGCTTGCGCCATTGGTCGACCCACAGGTCGTAGACGTAGTGGAGGTAGATATTGGCCAGCAGCGGCGCGATGATTGCGCCCTGGGGCACCCCCTCCACCGTGTCGGCCCGCTGGCCTTGGTCCATAACCCCGGCTTTGAGCCACTTGCGAATCAGTCGCAGGACCCGCCGATCACCGATGCGGTGCTCGAGGAAGCGCAACATCCACTCGTGGTCGAGCGCATCGAAGAACCGGGCCACGTCGGCGTCCAATATCCAGCCGATCTTCTTCGCCTTGATCCCGAAGGCCAGGGCGTCCAGTGCATCGTGCTGGCTCCGCCCCGGTCGGAATCCATAGCTGAAACCCAGAAACTGCGCCTCATAGATGGGCGTGAGGATCGCCACCACCGCCTGCTGGACGAGCTTGTCTTCCAGCGCCGCGATGCCGAGGGGTCGTTGGCCACCATCCGCCTTCGGGATCGACACCCGTCGCGATGGCTGCGCTCGGTACGCTCCCGTGTGGACTCGCCGGTGCAGGTCGGCAAGCCGTGCCTCCAGATCCTGCGCGTAGTCCGTCCAAGTAACCGCATCCACCCCGGCGGCGGCATCCTTGCGCAGTTGCAAAAACGCCCAACGCAGGCTGTCGACGGTCACGTGATGCAGGAGCGCGGTGAGCTTGTCCTCGCCGTTTCTGTTGACCGCTTCGCGTATGCGGGCCTGCGCCTGGTCCACGGCTGCCCGACTCTGCGTCCGGACCGTGCTTTGCAGCCCCGCATTCCTCTCGATCCCACCGCTTTCCTCCACCGGCTCCGCAGCGCTCGCCGCCTTGTTCGCCGGTCTCGAAGGTCGTATCAGTGGGTCTGACTTCTGCGCCCCGTGCGTCATCGGCTTCGGCCTCTGGCCTTCCCGATGCGGACCGCCAACGACAGCGGCCGGATGCGCAGACCTCCCGGTTCCCGCACAGGAGGCGTACGTACATGCCAGGGTCTCAGACGACGGGGGGCCGAGGTGGCCCTCGCGATACCGCGCCACCCCGTGTTGCCTTCTGCGACTTCGAGCGCATCGGCACCCCCAATGGGCTTTTCGCCGCTCAATGGCTGGCCTATACGCACCCCTGTCAACGCTTCGCTCAGCCCCTCGCGGGACTGCACGCATGACTCGGGGCCAGTGTGGGTCGCTAGCCCTTCACTGTAGTGGACTTGCACCACCTACCTCCTGCCGGTCTCCCGGCGCACCAAAATACGCCCGAATATCCGCCTCATGCACATGCATCACCTTGTCACCGATGAGGTGGCTCCGCAGCGCATGTAAGGCGTCGTGGGCCCCGCGGTTGGGGCGATAGCCGTACGAGCAGTCCTGGAAATCCGCCTCGTAGACCCGGTTGAGCAGGCGCGCGACGGCGGCCTGCACCAGCCGGTCTTCGACGGTCGGAATCCCCAGGGCCCGCGTTCTCCCCTCGCCCTTCGGGATCTCGGCACGCCGGACCGGCGGTGGCCGGTAGCAACCGGCCCGCAGTCGGCCATGCAGATCCGCCAGCCGAGCATCCAGCTCGGCTTCGAACATCTCGACGACTTCACCGTCGACCCCGGCCGCACCCCGCCGGTTGAGCTGATACCAGGTCTCCTTGAGAAACGCCGGTGTCAGCCAATGCGCCAGCGAGGTAAAACGACACCCCGGGTCTGAAGCCGCCTTGGCAGCGATCCGATCCAGGCCCCTTGTCACCCGTTATTCCCCCTCTGCGTGAGGCCCGATGTGGCCTGACC
>CAYUKN010000237.1:0-2378 GCA_964445325.1 uncultured Ectothiorhodospiraceae bacterium | reverse complement strand
ATCCGGTGCTCAGCCGGTGGATTTGTGCTTGAGCCGGTAGCTTTCTCCTCCGAGCATGTAGACGTGGGAGTGGTGGATGAGCCGATCGATGATCGGCACAGCGACGTTGTCGTTGTGGAAGAACTCGCCCCAGCTGGTGAAGTCCTTGTTGGTCGTGAGGATCAGCGAGCGGTACTCGTAGAGGCTGTGCACGAGCTGGAACAGGTTGTAGCGCGCCTGGCGGCTCATGGGGAGATAGCCGAGCTCGTCGATGACGAGCACGTCGAAGCGCGCTAGCTGGGCGATCTTTTTCTTGAGCTCACCTTTCATCTCGGCGAGCTCGAGCTCCTCGACGAGCTCCAGGGCGTTGCGGAAGGTCACCTTGTAGCCGGCCGCTAACGCCTTGTGGGCGATGCCGATGGCCAGATGGGTCTTGCCGACGCCGGGCGGGCCGATGAAGACCAAGTTCTCGCGGTTGTCGATGAAGCCGAAGTCGAGCAGCCCGTTGATCTGGCGCTTGGTGATGGTGGTCTGGTGGCGGTAGTCGAACGTCTCCAGGCGCTTGTCCGCCGGCAGGCGGGCCCGGCGGCGGTTGCCGGCGAGGCGCTTGGCCTCGCGGAGGGCCTGCTCGCGCTCGGCGAGGAGATCGGCGAACGCCAGATAGGACATGGCATTGTCCTCGGCCTGGGCGAGTAAATCGGTGAGCTCGGCGGCGACGCCCGAGCAGCGCAGATTGCGGTAGCGGGCGGCGGTGCGCTCAAGTTGACTCATGGGTCACCTCCTGCTGGCCAGCCGGGTGGCCAAGGCCGCCATAGGCGCTGAGGTCGACCGCCTCTGCAGCGGCTTCATTGTCGCCCGAGACCGCGGTATCGCGGCCGCGCTCGCCGGCGCGCTGGCTGGCCTCGATAAAGCGCTTGACTGTCGTGGTGGTCAGTCCCTCGCGCGCCGCCAGGGCCTCGAGCAGGCCCGGATCGGGCAGTGGCTCGGGGCCGAGCAGCTTGCGCAGGCCAGCGAGCTGATCCTTGTAGAAGCGCGGCTCGCTGGCCTTGAGCCGCGCGCAGAGCCGGGCCCCGAGGTCGGCGCCGACCCGTTCGGCGATCGCCGCCTCGAGATCGGCGATGCGCTGGGACGGATCGCGGTAGTGGTGGATGTTGCGCACCGTCTGGCCCTTGCCGCAGGCGAGCGCATGCGTGGCGACGACCTCGCCGCTGTCGAGATCGACGATATGGAGCCCGTCGGGGTCTTCGCTGACGCCCACACAACCGCGCTGATAGGCCATGGGCACGGTGTATTTGTTCGCCTGCCAGGCGATCAGTCCGGTCTTGTCGACCTTGCGCCGCGCCAGCGCACTGGCGCTGGCGGCTAGCGCCGGCGGTGCTAGATAGGGCCGCAGATGCGCGTACTCGGCAGCGGCGAAGTGCTCGCCGGGCTGGCGCCCGGTGGTGGCGTGGTCGCGCACATTGGCCACGGTATCGAGCCACTCGCGGACGTGGCGGCGTAGATCGGTCTCATCGGCGAAGGTCTCACCGTAGAGGCAGTCGCCTTTGACGTACTTGACGCCGGCCTCGACCTTGCCCTTGCTCTCGGGGTCATAGCCCTGGCAAGCGTGGATGCGAAAACCGGCCGCGGCCGCGTACTGGGCAAAGCGCTCATTGAGCGTGAGCTCGCGGAACTGCTCGGCGACGACGACCAACTTGGTCTGGTCGAACACGCATTCCTCGGGCACACCCCCAAAGGCACGCAAGGCCTCGTCATGCAGGCGGATGAAGGCCTCGGTATCGAGCGGCTCGAATGAGACGCCGACGTGCATCAGCCGCGAATACGACAGCACGAACACGACAAAATAGACCGTGCGCTCGACACCGCCGACCATGACACCGCGCAGCTCGCCGGGATCGACCTGGCACTGCACCCCAGGGACCAGATCCAGCACCGGCTCGTAGTAGCGCGGCTGCGCCACGTTGATCGTGGCCTTGAGCCGCTGCACATAGCGCCTGAGGCTGCGATCGGAGACCTCGAGCTCGCCGACCTTGGCGGTGAGCTTGCGTGCGATCTTGACCGCCGAGAGCTTCGGATACCGGCGCAACAGGAACTCGATGTACTCGCGGTGGCTGTCTAAACGCCGGCTGCGGCTCACATCGGCGCGTTCGCCGCAGATCGTGTGTGCATCCTGGCGCAGGTAGGTGCGTACCGTATTGCGGGCAATCCCGAGCTCCTTACTGATCGCCCGAATCGACAGGCCGCGACCCTCGTCGTGTAATGCTTTGATCTTGTGAATCATGACCCAACCCTTCACGTGTCCGCCCCTGCCGCCCTCGAAAGAGCCGGGACGATAGAGATCTCAGTGGCCCCTCAGCCACCCTCAGGTGGGTCAAAATTGTTGGCCAGAGGTGGGTCAG
>CAYUKN010000236.1:0-2386 GCA_964445325.1 uncultured Ectothiorhodospiraceae bacterium | reverse complement strand
AGGTCGAGCGGGGCCAGGTGGTTTGCAAGCCCAAGTCGATCACGCCGCACACGCGTTTCGAGGGTGAGGTCTACGTTCTGTCGAAGGACGAGGGCGGGCGTCACACGCCGTTTTTCCAGGGCTATCGGCCGCAGTTTTATTTCCGCACCACCGATGTCACGGGCACGGTGGAGCTGCCGGAAGGCACCGAGATGGTCATGCCGGGTGACAACGTCAAGATCATGGTGACGCTGATTGCTCCGATTGCGATGGAGGATGGCCTGCGCTTTGCGATTCGCGAAGGCGGGCGCACCGTCGGGGCCGGCGTCGTCTCCAAGATTCTCGAGTGACGTAGCCGGAGCCGGTCGCGGCGGCGCGGGATGAACGGCGCGGCCGGTCGATGAGCCCGCGTAGCATCGCGATGGGGTGGAGCCACCCCGCAGGAATTCTAGGCCAGTAGCTCAATCGGCAGAGCATCGGTCTCCAAAACCGAGGGTTGGGGGTTCGAGTCCCTCCTGGCCTGCCATACACGGGCGCCGTCCCCACCGGATCGGTCGCCCACCGGAATCGAAAGCGGTGCAAGATGGTGGCCAAGGCGGAATCGCAGAGCTCCTGGTTCGACACCCTGAAGCTCTGGGCGGCGGTGGTCCTGCTCGCAGCAGGGGTCGTCGCGTTCTATTGGTACGGGCAGTACTCCGTCCTCTATCGGGCGCTCGCGCTCGTGGCGGTGGCGGTGGTGGCCGTCGGTATCGGCTATACCACCGTACCGGGCCGGCGCCTGTGGCGTTTCTTCCAGGACGCGCGCACGGAGCTGCGCAAGGTCGTATGGCCGACGCGAACGGAGACCCTTCAGACGACGCTGATCGTATTGGTGATCGTCGCCTTGGTCGCGGTCTTCCTGTGGCTCCTCGATATGCTCCTGCAGTGGGGCTTCGGTGCGATCACCGGGGTCGGAGGCTGAATCGGATATGGCGAAGCAGTGGTACGTAGTACAGGCCTTGTCGGGCTCCGAGACGAGCGCAAAGCGCTCGCTGGAAGAGCATATCGCGCGCAAGGGATTGGAGGACTACTTCGGCGAGGTCCTCGTGCCGACCGAGGAGGTCGTCGAGGTTAAGGGTGGCCAGCGGCGCAAGTCGCAGCGCAAGTTCTTCCCAGGCTACGTGCTCGTGCAGATGGAGATGAACAACGAGACCTGGCAGTTGGTCAAGAACACCGACCGCGTTATCGGTTTCGTTGGCGGCACCTCGGACAACCCGTCGCCGATCTCCGACCACGAGGCCGAGCAGATCCTGCAGCGCGTCCAGGAGGGGGCGGAGAAGCCGAAACCGAAGGTCTTGTTCGAGCCCGGCGAGGTCGTGCGCGTAACCGACGGGCCGTTCAACGATTTCAACGGCGTCGTCGAGGAAGTCAATTTCGAGAAGTCGCGCCTGCTCGTCGCCGTCCAGATCTTCGGCCGCTCAACCCCTGTCGAGCTCGAGTTCAGCCAGGTCGAGAAATCGTGACAGAGGTTGGCCAATCGTAGGCCGGCTTTTTGCCCCGCGTGGGCTCGGCCGCTGGCGATTGTATGCCGACGGGGACCGCCCCGCGGCGCATAGGGTGGCACAGGCAACAACCGGCGTCGGCGAGATAGTCCACCGGCGCCAGAGCGAGGGGCTTGCCGCGGATTGCGACAGCTCCGGACGAAAACGGGGAGCCGAACAGGCGCCCGCACCCGTGAGATAGGAGGCCAGCAGTGGCACGCAAAATCACAGCCTACGTCAAGCTGCAGGTGGCAGCGGGGCAGGCCAACCCGAGCCCGCCCGTCGGGCCCGCCTTGGGCCAGCACGGGCTCAACATTATGGAGTTCTGCAAGGCGTTCAACGCGGCCACGCAGAACCATGAGCCCGGCATCCCGATCCCCGTGATCATCACGGTCTACAGCGACCGCAGCTTCACCTTCGTCACCAAGACGCCGCCGGCGGCGGTGTTGTTGAAGAAGGCGGCCGGTATCCAGGGCGGCAGCTCGAGTCCGTTGCTGCACAAGGTGGGCACGGTCACGCGCGAGCAGCTCGAGGAGATCGCGCGCACGAAAGAGCCCGATCTGACCGCGGGCGACATGGACGCGGCGGTGCGCACCATCGCGGGCAGTGCCCGCAGCATGGGCCTAGAAGTGGAGGGCCTCTAGTCATGGCCAAGATGAGCAAGCGCAAGCAAGCGATTCGGGCCAAGGTGGACCCGAATCAGTTCTACCCCGTGGACGACGCCTTCTCGCTGCTCGCACAGCTGTCGTCGGTGCGTTTCGAGGAAACGGTCGATGCCGCCGTCAACCTCGGCGTCGACCCGCGCAAGGCCGACCAGATGGTGCGCGGCTCCACCGTGCTGCCCAACGGCACCGGCAAGGAGATGCGCGTGGCCGTGTTCGCCCAGG
>CAYUKN010000235.1:0-2413 GCA_964445325.1 uncultured Ectothiorhodospiraceae bacterium | reverse complement strand
GCCCTTAGCCCTTAGCCCTTAGCCCTTAGCCCTTAGCCCTTAGCCCTTAGCCCTTCGCCCTCGAGCTGAAACACAAGTATGCCCATTAGCGCACACAAATGTGCGAAAATATCGCAATGACCGGCGATGAGTTTTTCAGGAAGATCAAGCGGCTCGGTCAACGTAAGGGCGTACCGGTCCAACTGGTCGGCCGCCATGGCAAGGGCAGCCACGGGCGACTGTATTTCGGCGATGCATTCACGACGCTGAAGGATCGCCGCAAGGAGATCGGTCCCGGTCTGCTACGCAAGATGTGTCGCGACCTCGGGATCGACCCGGACGAACTGTGAGGTACCAACAGCATGCGCTATGAGTATCCGGCCGAGATTGAACGCGACGAACAGGGTTATTACCTGGTCTCGATCCCCGATGTGCCGGAAGCAGCTACCGACGCCTCGGATCGCGAGACGGCGTTGGCGGAAGCACCCGGCGCGCTCAGCGCCGCATTGGCTGGCTACGTCCATCAACGGCGGCCACTGCCGGTGCCGTCTCCACCCAACGCACGGCCGCTGATCGCCGTCCCCGGCCTGGTTGCAGCGAAGCTGGCCCTGTACGAAGCCATGCGTGAGCGCGGCATGTTCACCGCGCGCGAGCTGGCCGAATGGCTCGGCAAGAGCCCGACGGCGGCCCGGCGTTTGATGGATCCCGATTACAGCTCGAAATGGGAGTCGGTCGAAGAAGCGCTCGCCGCCTTCGGCCACCACCTCGTGATCGAGGCCGCCTGACGACCCGGCTGCGCGGGCAAGTAGGCCGAATCGCGACCCACGGCAACCAGCCGGCATGCCTCGAATGGGGGGCAAGCCTGCTGCCGGCAATCGTCTGTGCGCAACAAAGGCGTACGGGCGCAGGAATGCCTCGGGTTGCTTCCGTTGTTCGACGATGGAACGCACGAGTGCCGGCCTACCGCGAACGAAACGCCTTCCCCGACTCGATATCGCGGAACCCCATCGCCGTCTGCCAGCGGCCCGACGCCCGACGACCGCCGCCGGCTGGGCGTTCGTGATGCCCAACGGCCACACGCCTATCAAACCAAGGTGGCCCCAACACCGTTGCGGCCCTCGACGGAACGCAATCCAGCCGAAAGCGTTCATTCCAGGACGTCATTCCGCGCTCGGTTGCCGGCCCGTAGGGTGGCTCCCGTGATCAACGACACGGGAGACGCCGATGGTGACAGCCACCAACAAGAAGGCGCGACGCAGCCGCGGCGAGTGGCAGCAGCTGGTCGAGGCGCATGCGGCCAGCGGCCTGACGCAGGCTGCCTTTTGCCGGCGCGAGGGGCTGGCACTGAGCACGTTCCAGTACTGGAAGCGCCAACTGGCCGCGGACGGTCGAGCCGATCCGCCCGCGGACGAAGCGACGGTGATCGACCTCGGCGCGCTCGAAGAGCGCCCCGCGGGCTGGGAAGTCGAGATCGCGCTGGGCGACGGCGTGTCGCTGACGCTGCGCCGCCGCTGAGATGTTCTTCCCCGAACACCGGGTGCGCGTGTGGCTTTATGCGCGGGCGACCGACATGCGCAAAAGCTTCGCCGGGCTGAGCGCGCTGGCCCAAAACGCGCTGGGCGAAGACCCGACCAGCGGTGACCTGTTCGTGTTCATCAACCGCAGGCGCACCTACATGAAGGTGCTGTACTTCGACCGCAGCGGCTACTGCCTGTGGTCGAAGCGCCTCGAGCAGGGCCAGTTCCATTATCCGGCCCACGACGGCGACAAGATCGCGCTCGATGTGACCGCGCTCAAGCTGCTGCTCGAAGGCATCGACACGCGTGGCGCGCGTCGCTACAAGCGCTACACGCATCGTGATGCGGGCGCTCACCCGGTATAATCGCGCGCCATGCAGACGGCCACTACAACGGCTTCGGCGCCTTCCTACGAACAGCTGCACGCGGAGAACGTCGAGCTCAAGCGCGAGCTCGCGTGGTTCAAGCGTCAGCTGTTCGGGTCGAAGTCCGAACGCCGCGTCGTCGAACCGCCACCGGGTATGGCGGATCTGTTCACCGCCGAGCAAGCGCCCGAGCCGGACGCGGCGCCCAAGCAAAAGATCACTTACGAGCGCAGCCCATCGGGGTCGAACAAAGACCGCGGCGATGCGGTCACCGACGAGGGCCTGCGCTTCGACGCCGACGTGCCGGTCGAGACCATCGACGTGGCCGCGCCCGAGCTCGCCGACGCCGATACCTGGCAAGTGATCGACCACAAGACGACCCACCGCCTGGCCCAGCGCCCGGGCAGTTATGTGGTGCTGGCCTATCGCCGCCCCGTGCTGCGCCACCGGCATGCGGCGACGCTGACAACGCCGCCGGCGCCGGCGAACGTGCTCGAGGGCACGGTCGCCGATGTGAGCGTGCTTGCGGGACTGGTCGTCGACAAGTTCTGC
>CAYUKN010000234.1:0-2414 GCA_964445325.1 uncultured Ectothiorhodospiraceae bacterium | reverse complement strand
AGTTGGCGTGAGCTGGATCGGGCACATCGACGCGCCACGGCAGAAGGTCGTCAATGGGGTCGCCGGCTTCGATGTCGCGGTTGGGCAGCTCGGTGAATAGCTTGGCCAGATACTGGTACGGCTCGACGCCGTTGGCCTTCGCCGTCTCGATCAGTGAGTACAGGTTGGCACTGGCGGTGGCACCGGCCGGGGTGTTAGCAAAGAGCCAGTTCTTTCGACCGATCACGAACGGCTTGATCGCGCGCTCGGCGGTGTTGTTGTCGATGGCGGTCTCGCCGTCGTCGATGTAGCGCACCAACTGCGGCCATTGTTTGTCGAGATAAGTCAGCGCCCGACCGAGTAAGCTCTTGGTGGGCACGCGCGGGGCGCTGCGCTCCAGGCGTGCGCGGATGCGCGCGAGGATCGGCGCCGCCCGGCGTTGGCGCTGTCGGTAGCGCTCGCTCGGCATGGCGCCTTCGAGATGGCGCTCGAGCTGATACAGCGCGCGGATGAGCTTGATGAAGGCGGCGGCCTCGCCTTCGGGGCGCTCGCCGGCCTGCGCCTTTTGTACCTCGACGAACTTGCGGCGCGCATGCGCCCAACAGCCGACACCGGTGATCTGCGGCTGAGCGCGCACCAGCGCCTCATAGCCGGCGAAGCCATCCGACTGGAGATAACCGCTGAAGCCGTCCAAGAAGCGTCGCGGGTGCTCGCTGGCGCGACTTTGTTGGTAGGCGTAGAGCCGGATCGGTGGGTCGAGTCCGCCGGAGGCGTAGACCCACATCGTCGACTTCTTCTTCGCCGACCGGGCGGCCTCTTTGAGCACCTGCACCGGTGTCTCGTCGACGTGGATTACCCATCGGGTTAGCAACAGCGCATGCAGGCGGTCGATCAGTGGCGCGGCGAGATCGGCGCCGGCGAGGCACCACCGCGCCAGGGCCTGGCGATCGAGGTCGACGCCATGGCGCTGATAGAACGCCGCCATCCGATACAGCGGCATCGCCTCGAGGTATTTGCCCGCAACGACGCTGGCGAGCAGATGCGGGCCCACGCGGGCCCCGCGAATCGGGGCGGCCGGCGCGGGCGCGCGCTCGAGCCCTTCGCCACAACATCGGCAGCCGTAGCGCCGGCGATGATGCTCGACGACATAGAGCTTGGCCGGGACCTGCTCGAGCTGTTCGGTGACCTCGGTGTCGACCACATGCAGCTCACCGCCGCAGCCGCACTGGCACTGGGCATCGGTGAGCTCGTGGACGCGCACCTCGCGCGGCAGGTGCTCGGGCAGCGGCCCACGGCCACCGCCTTTATTGGCCTTGTTGCGGCGCTGGTGACCCTTGACCGAATGGGTGCGCTCTCGATGGCGCTCGCGCTCGGGCTCGTCGAGCAGCGCGTGTTGCTCGGGCGGCGTATCGCTGGATGCGCCAAAGCGCTTGGCCTGGCTCAGCCGATGTTGCTCTTGATACCACGCAAGCTCTTTTCTGAGCGCGTCGACCTCTTGGCGACGATGCTCGAGCTCGTCTTCGAGCGTGTCGAATGCTTGCGGGGATGCCGTGGCCGCGACCATGGGCGCAGCATACCCATCACCAATCGCCATGCAAGGGCATGATAGTGACCGTGTTTAGCAGACCCGATCACACCCAAGATGTTGATGTGCACGAGGTTGTTGCACGGCCAAGCCTTCGAGCAGCCACTCGAGCTCGCGCCGAGTGAGCGTCATATACCGTCGCTCGGTATCCGCCGCCGGCCAATGGAAACGCCCCTGCTCAATGCGCTTGTAATGCAGCCAAAAGCCGGTGCCGGTCCACTGCAAGATCTTGATCTTGTCGCGCGAGCGGTTGCAGAAGACGAACCAGTGCCGCGACAGCGGATCAGCGCCGAGTACGTCGGCGACGAGCACTGCCAGCCCGTCAATCGACTTGCGCATGTCGGTTGCACCAGCGGCGAGATAGACCTTGGCCGCCGGATCAGCGCCCAGCATCGGTGAGTGCGGCGACCGCGCGCTGCAGCGCCGTCGTATCGAAGTCACGGGCCAGACGTAGTTGCAGACCGCCGATATCGACCGTGATACCGGCCTCACCCGAGCCTCGGTCGGCATCGGCGACTTCGACCTCGACCAGCGCCGCAGAATCGTCCGAGACAGCCCCGCTCAAGCGCTCGCGCTCGAAGCGGCGCTTCCACTGCGAGAACGTCATCGCCGACAGCCCCATCCGGCGGCAATAGGCGGCCTGGGACTCGTCGCCGGCTTGCCAGCTCGCCACATGCCGGCGCCAAAATGCGTGTCGCTCGTCGCGCGTCATGATCCAGCCTCCATCGTGTAAAAGGAGGCGTCATGCTCGCGCCTGATCAAACCGCTGAAAATGTGCGTTCGCTGTGACGCTTACGAAGAAACGCTGCAGCTCGCCGACGGCGAGCCCATCCGGCGAGCGCCGATAAAA
>CAYUKN010000233.1:0-2445 GCA_964445325.1 uncultured Ectothiorhodospiraceae bacterium | reverse complement strand
CTAGTCCGACCACAGCTCGGGCTGGAGGCCGTCCGCCGGCTCGAGGTTGGACACCGTCACCCCGAGCAGGCGCACGCCGCCGCCATCGCCCAGCGCCGCTTGCAGGAGCTCGCCCAGCGCCGGGCCCATCGTCGCCAGATCGGCGAAGCCGGGTGAGCGCGTCGTGCGCCGCGTCACGTCGGAGAAATCGCTGAAGCGCAGCTTGACCGTCAGGGTCCGCCCACGCAGGCCCTTCTGCACCAGGCGCTCCGCGACCTTCGCCGCCAGGCGCTCGAGCTCCGCGTGCATCACCTCGAAGTCGGTGAGGTCCTCGGCGAAGGTATTCTCCTGGCCCACCGAGCGCCGGCGCGTCATGGCGGCGACGGGACGGTCATCGCGACCGCGGGCGAGTGCGTAGTAATGGTCGCCGGCGTGGCCGAGCCACGCCACCAGCGCCTCGCGCGACCAGCGCTGCAGGTCGGCCCCCGTGTGGATGCCCGCCTCGCGCAAGCGCCGCGCCGTCGCCGGGCCGACCCCGTGCAAGCGCTGGATATCGAGCTCGGCGACATAGGCGGGGCCCTGCCCCGGCTCGATCACGAACAGCCCGTCCGGTTTGTCCTGATCCGAGGCGAGCTTGGCCAGGAACTTGTTGTAGGAAACACCGGCCGAGGCGGTGAGCCCCGTCTCCGCGCGGATCAGGCGCTTGAGCTCGCGCGCCATCAGGGTGGCCGACCCGCCCGCGGTATCGACTTCGGTGACGTCGAGATAGGCCTCATCGAGCGAGACCGGCTCGATCCTTGCAGTGAAGCGGGCAAAGATCGCCCGGATCGACTCGGAGACCGCCCGGTAGGTGTCGAAGCGCGGGCGCACGAACACGAGATCCGGACACAGGCGCGCGGCCCGCGCCGACGGCATGGCCGAGCGCACCCCGAACCGGCGGGCCTCGTAGCTCGCGGCGGCGACGACCCCGCGCCTTTCCGGAGAGCCACCGACGGCCACGGGTCGCTCGCGCAGCGCGGGACGGTCGCGCTGCTCGACGGCTGCGTAGAAGGCATCCATGTCGATGTGGATGATCTTGCGCACCAATGGCTCGTGTCCCAGGCCGGCAGTGGCGCGGTCTGGCGTGGCCAACCGCGTCCGTTACAATACGCGCCACTACAACGCAGCCAACCAGCCAGCGAGGGAGTCCCCCATGGCCCGATCGATCAGCCAACGCGGCCTCGTCGCCGCGCTCGTGGCACTCGCCCTGGCCGCCGTGACCGCGACCGCCTGGGCCGCCCAATCGTTCATCACGGTCGGCACCGGCAACGTGACCGGGGTGTATTACCGCGCGGGCGGCGGCGTGTGCGAGCTCGTCAACGCGGGCCGGGCGGACCACCAGATCCGCTGCACGGTCGCCAGCACGGCCGGCAGCGTCGACAACATCAACGCCTTGCGCCAGGGCGAGCGCGCGTTCGGCTTCGCGCAGGCCGATCTGGCGCAACAAGCCTACAACGGCTCGGGCACATTCGCGGACACGGAGGGCTTCTCCGGCCTGCGCAGCGTGTTCGCGCTGCACGCGGAATCGGTCACCATCGTCGCCGCCCCCGGCAGCGACATCACGACCGTGCAGGACTTGCGCGGCCAGCGCGTCAACATCGGCCCCGAGGGCTCGGGCAAGCGCGCCAGCATGCGCTCGCTGATGAACGCCCTCGGCTGGACGGAAAACGACTTCGCCGCCACGAGCGACATGGATGCCGGCGTGCAGGCGCGCGCCCTGTGCGAAGGCGACATCGACGCCGGCGTGTTCATCACGGGCCATCCCCACGGCGCGGTCAAGCGAGTGCTCGACTGCGGCGGCGCGCTCGTCGACGTCACCGGGCCGGCGGTCAACCGCCTCGTGCGCGACGCCGATTACTACAACAGCACCGTGATTCCCGCCGACGCCTATAGCGGGGTCTCGCGCGAGGTCCAGACTTACGGGGTGACGGCCATGTTCCTGGCGTCGACGAACACGCCCCGCAGCACCGTGCTCGAGGTCACCGAGGCCGTCTTCCAGAACATGGACGACTTCGCGGGCTGGCACCGCGCGCTCAGCGATCTGCGCCCGGCCGGCATGGCCCGCGGCACCGACGCCATCGAGGCCCCGCGCCACCCCGGGGCCCAGCTCTACTTCGAGGACAACGACCTGCTCCAGGAAGGCTGAGGCACAGCCTGACTGTTGTACAAAAACAACGCCGCGGCGCGCATCAGCACCCGGCGAATGGCCGCCGGGGGTTGTTGAACCCGGGCTTTCTTTTGATTAGGGTACGTGCTAACCCGTGGAGGGTGGCTTGGCGACAACGCGGCTCGTACCGAGTGTCGCTTCCAGGCAACACCGCATCACCGGGTCTTTTTGTGGTTTTCACACCACAGGTTGTGTAGGCCACAGAAGCTTCTGTCCAAACACATCAAGAGGGATGGTTTGCCAATGAATATGAAGAAATC
>CAYUKN010000232.1:0-2457 GCA_964445325.1 uncultured Ectothiorhodospiraceae bacterium | reverse complement strand
GCGACCCCCGCGGTGAGCTCGCCGACGCGTTGCTCGAGGCCGTCGGCGCCACGGGCTCGATCATCGTCTACAGCAGCTATGAGGCGAGGACCATCGCCGCCCTGGCGGATTGGCTGCCCGACAAGGCGGGAGAGCTCAACGCCCTCCGGGACCGGCTCGTCGACCTCGAGGCCATCATCAAACAGAGCTACTGCCATCCGGGCTTTCAGGGAAAGACGTCGCTGAAGTACGTGCTGCCCGTCCTTGCCCCGGACTTGAATTACGAGGCCCTCGAAGTCGCCGAGGGCAGCGCCGCCGGGCTCGCTTGGCTCGAGATGCTTGCCGAGACCGACGCGCAACAGCGCAGGCGCTTGGAGGAGGCCCTGCGCGCCTACTGTGGCCTCGATTCGTACGCGATGTGTCGAGTGCGGGAAGCGTTGCTCACCGAGGCGGCGTGACCACTCCCACCAAAGCGGAATGAGCGCTCGGGCTGTCGGCTGGTTGGGCTGCTACAACGCTCTTACGCGATCGGACTCAAAGTCTCCAACAGCACCCGAGCGGCGAATACCGGACGCGGCTCCGCGCCAGCCAGGAGCTAAAGCTGCCGGCCGATGGTTCGCCCTTGCTGGATCTGCGCGCCGGGGAGTGGATGACCGGGCACGGCGTCTCCGCGCAAGCCCTTGCGGTCGCGGCGTAGCTGTGTATGTTCGGGATTCAACAAGGCGAATAGGAGGGCAAGCGATGCCGGTTTTCGATCGCGACAAAGTGCGACTGACTGACGCCGAGTACCACCATTTCATGGAGCAGGCCGTACGCAACGGCCGCGGCGCTGAAATGCCGTCCGCGATCCGGGACAAGGCGACACTGGAGGAGGCCCGTGTGATTGCCTCGGGTGGGCGGGTTCTCGAAGAGCTCGAGCAATTCATCGAGTACGGGACGTGCCCTGCCGTACGCGGCGTCCTCACGCCCAACGAGATATTTGGCGAGCGGTCGGAGGTTTAGCGGCATTCTGAGTCTTTTCAGCAAGTCCATTTTTCCACATTAACCTGGAGTTGACCCGCTTCGGTGGACATCTGACGCTTTGGGATAAGATAGGAGGTCGAGATGCCCCAAACGAAGCGACTGTACCCGCCGGAATTCCGGCAGCAGATGATAGAGCTTGTCCATTGGGACCGATCACGGGACGAGTTGGCGCAGGAGTTTGAACCGACCGCCCCGACTATCCGGAACTGGGTCGCACAGGCGGCGCGTGAGTCCGGCGAGCGCACGGATGGCTCCACGGGTGCCGAAGCCGAGGCGTTGCGGCGGCTTCGCCGCGAGAATCTCCAGTTGCGCGAAGAACGCGAGATTTTGGCAAAAGCGCCGACCTGGTTCGCTGGCGAGACCAACGAGACGTCCAACGGCTCTTCGAGTTCGTCGAGATGAACCGGGCCTTTCACCATGTCGCCACCATGTGCCGGGTGCTGGACGTCTCCCCCAGCGGCTACTATGCGTGGCGCAACCGCAGCATCTCGGCCCGTGGGGCCGCTTTCGCCATGTTGGGCGGCGCCCGGTGATGGAGATCGCCCCGCGGCGGTTGCACCGGCCCATAAGCGCCGACAGGAGGCCTCGGCGATGGCTCGGAGCTATGGACGCTTCTTTGGCCTTGATCGAGGCCGCTCGGCCCTGTATAATTCCCCCCCCCATAGGACTAACCCCAGACGCTGGGGGCAACGTAGGTGTAATGATGAGTTACCCGTTTAAACCTGGACCAATGGACGCCTGAAAGGCCTCACAGGTCGCTATCGATTGCCTGAAGCGCCGCTGAATCGGGCTTTTGGCGTTTCGGGCTTATGATCTCTCTACCAGGTCGTTGATAGCGCCCATGCATCCACAGAAGCTTCTGCTCTGTGACCAAGTTACGAGCGCCTCCCTCAGACCATCACCGTGCCTTCGGAATCTTTCCTCGCCGCGGCGTGAGGCCGCATCCGCCTCAGAAGCGATTGTCGCAACGCGGGCCGCCAACGCCGCCGTGTCCTCGGTGACGCCCCCGCCGTATCCGACGCGACAAGGTGGCTCGGGCAGGCAAAGCCGCCCTGCACCCTGGACATGACCTCGGCCAAGCCTCCCATCACGTGGTGCCCCACCTGAAACCTCGGCGGCGCCATACGCTTGTCGACAAGCCCGCTGGGCCACAACACCTCACGTCCAATCCGGCACTCGTCGCGCAATGCCTCCAGGCGGGCCAACCCTGGGCCGCCAGCGAGTTCCGTAGGGCGCTCGAGTTGGTGAAATCGCCCTGTACTACCTCGATTTCAAAACGCTGACGTGCGCGAGCCCGCTCTATTCGGGGATGCAGCCCTACGACCAGCTCCCGTTGCAGTTCTTCTGGCACCGCCAGTCTGCGCGCCCGGCTAAGCCTTTGAGCGCCTTAGGTTCTTGACCACGGCGGACCGCGACCCCCGCGGTGAGCTCGCCGACGCGTTGCTCGAGGCCGTC
>CAYUKN010000231.1:0-2460 GCA_964445325.1 uncultured Ectothiorhodospiraceae bacterium | reverse complement strand
AAGGTCGCGCGTCTTACCCTGGGAGGTCTGTCAGCCTGCCTTTGGGCTAGCGGTGGCGAGAGGCGTCGCGATGGGATGGCAGAAGTCAGCAGAGGCCATAGTGCGTGCTGGGCAGCGCCCAGATCAGGTGGGTTCAAGTCCCACTGGCGCTCGGGTAAGGGGCGCTATATCCAAAGGCGGGGGTAATGCCTCGCTGGCCGGGGTGCACGGATAAGGTGATGCCTAAACGGGCACGAAGCGGGAAACGGCGGCTACAGCCAAGGCGTGACCTACGTTCGATGCACTGTCGAAGAGACAACCGGAGGGCAGGGCGTCCGCCGCGAGGCGGAGTCTGAAGGGCTTGCGGAGAAATACCGGGCCGTAATCGAGGGAGCCATCCTGAAGATGAACCGGTCGGCCAAAGGCGGGGCAAGGTCGAGCTGGCACTATGGCAGCGAAGGCGTTCTTACCCACCCGCCGTACCAAGGTGTTTGCGGGCGGCACGGTATGGAAGATCTGGACGTGACCCCAGGAGGGCTCGTCGCGTTCCCGGGTGGCGCCGGGATCCGCGCTCCTATAAGCGAGATGGTGAAGTGGGGCGTCACGCGCGGCGAGTCGTCGGACAGCTGCATAGTACCTCAAGCCTGGCGAAAGCCGAGGCGACCGTCGAAGCGGCGCCCGAGTGGGGCGGGGAAGGCGGCTGGCAGAGGTGGTCGGTGCGAACCGGTTCGAGAGTGAGTAACGGTGATGGCGAGGACAAGTTCCCTTTGTGAAAGACCCGGACGGCATCGCCCGAGGAGACTCGCGGACTGGCTCAACCCGACGGGCGAGAGGAAGGTCCACTCATTGGTGGACAAGGTGTATCAGCGCAAGAACCTGCGAGTGGCCTGGGAGCGGGTCAAGAGCAACCGCGGCGCCGCCGGCATCGATGGAGCCGATCTGGTGGCGTTCGAAGCGGATCTGGAGGCCCATCTCGAGCGGCTCCACCGCGAGCTTCGGGATGGGACCTACCAACCGCAGCCGGTGCTCGAGCGCCGCATTCCCAAGGCGGGCCAGCCGGGCCAGTATCGGCCTCTGGGCATCCCGACGATCTATGATCGGGTGTGCCAGCAGGCGATGCTCAACCGGCTGGAGCCGATCTTCGAGCCGGTATTCGATGAGGCCAGCTTCGGCTACCGGCGCGGGCGATCCACTCGGGATGCGCTCGGCAAGGTCTGGCGCGAGATTGAGCAGGGCAACGAATGGATCGTGGATGCGGATCTGGCGGATTTTTTCGGGACCGTGGACCACGACAAGCTCATGACCCTGGTCAACCAACGGGTGGCGGATGGCCGTGTCCTTGGGCTCATCGAAGCGATGCTCAAGGCCGGCTGCGTCGCCGACGGCGAGCGCCTGCCGACCGAAGAGGGCACGCCTCAAGGAGGCGTGGTCTCGCCACTGCTGAGCAACATCCTGCTCACCCCCTTTGATCGCGAGATGCGTCGACGCGGTTATCGGGTGACGCGTTACGCCGATGATTGGGTAGCGGTATGCGCGACCCGCCGCGAGGCGGAAGATGTGCTGGCCGCGGCCCGAGGCGTTCTGGAGAAGCTGGGCGTGACCCTGCATCGGGACAAGACGCGGATTGTCCACGTGCGCCACGGATTCGAATTCCTTGGCTTCAAGATCAAGCGAGGCCAAAAGCCGATGCGTTTGTCGGCTCAGCGGATCCGAAGTGGGGCGCGATCGGGCCGTCTATACGCTGTCCCGCGGGACAAGTCCCTCCAGCACTTCAAGGACCAGATTCGGCGGCGCACCCGGCGCAAAGCGCCGGTGAGCACCCAACAGCTCATCGACGACATCAATCCGGTGATTCGGGGCTGGGGACGCCACTATGGCCGTGCCCACGTGCGCAGGCTCTTCAACCAACTCCGAGCGTGGATCGTGCGGCGCATTTGGTCGCATCGCTACAAGCGGTGGCGCAACAAGGGATGGAAGACCCTCCCGGAGCGTCGCCTCTACGGCGAGATGGGGCTGGTCAACCTGATGTCGCTGATTCCTTCCTTGCAGTCTCGGTAAGCACCTCTGTGAAAGCGGCTTACGGGAGAACCGTACGAGCCGTTTGTGCGGCGGACGGAGGTTAGCCCTGCGGGGCGCCTCCTCCGACCCGACAGGCGGTGGCACCAGCCGGCGAAGGGCCGAATCTGCCGTGAGCAGCGCAAGGGTGGTCATCTCGACCGGCTGGGGCAGCCGCTTCGCGAGAAGGCCGCCGGTGCACGCAGTAGGGGCCGGAAGTCCCGACGGCCACCGGTGGTGCCCATCAGCCCGGCGGCGTTGGCGAGCCAAACGTGAGCTTGCCCGTTCGCGGGAGGCAGGAACCGCCGTATACGGATCCGTATGTACGGTGGTGTGGGAGGCCGGCGGGGTGATCCGCCGGCCTACCCGATCGCGGACGGGGGCTTTGTGGACGAACGCACTGGGTTCGAGCGATCGGCGGGAGAG
>CAYUKN010000230.1:0-2476 GCA_964445325.1 uncultured Ectothiorhodospiraceae bacterium | reverse complement strand
CGAGCGCGAGCTCGGCGACCGTGCGCGCGACCGACAGCGGGTGGGTGATGTAGGGATCGCCGGTGAGGCGTTCCTGGCCCTCGTGGGCGCGTGCGCCGAAGTGGTAGGCGCGCCGGATCGCGGCCAGCGCGTCGGTATCGAGGCGGTTCTCGAGCTGGGCGCATAGATCGTCGATCGTATACGCCCCCTCCTGGTCGGATCCCGTGGCTTGGGGCTCGACGGCTTGTTCGGCCATGGCGTTGGCGTGGCCCACGACGCCCGCCCGCGGGCGGTGCCCGCTCAGCTTTCCGCTTCGTCGCTCGGGGCGTCCTGCTCGCCGGCCGTGTCCTCGGCTTCCTCGCTCGCCTCTTCCTCGGCCTCGGTGGCCTCACTGGCGTCGATCGCCTCGCCCGGTTCCGGGGTCTCGCCGGCGGGCTGCTCGGCCAGTCCCTCGTGCGGCTGCGTCACCGACTCCTGGTCGAGGACCTCACGGCCAATGGCGCCGTCGGCGATCTCGCGCAGCGCGATCACGGTCGGCTTGTCGTTCTCGCGCGCCACGCGCGGCTCGGCGCCCATCGCCAGCTGGCGCGCCCGCTGGGCCGACGCCAAGACGAGCTCGAAGCGGTTGTCCATCTGCTCGAGGCAATCCTGAGCGGTGATGCGGGCCATTCGCCTCTCCTGTGTTCGCTTGAATGGGGCGCGCTCGCGCCCGGCATTGGGACTACACTAGAGCGTATATTTTACTCGATCTGCTGCGCCGGGGCCAGCAGGGCGTCGATCAACTCGCCGCAGCGCGCGATCTGGCGGTCACGGCGGACCCGCCCCGCGCGCACGATCGCCTTGAGGTCGCCCAGCGCCTGCTCGAAATCGTCGTTGATGACGAGGTAGTCGGCCTCGGCGTAGTGCGACATCTCATCGATGGCGGCCTCCATGCGCTGCTGGATGATCGCATCCGAGTCCTGGCCGCGTCCGCGCAAACGCCGCAGCAAGTCCTCGCGCGACGGCGGCAGGATGAAGATCGACACCGACCCCGGGATGGACGCGCGCACCTGGCGCGCCCCCTGCCAATCGATCTCGAGCAGCACGTCGCGCCCGGTCGCCAGCGTCTCTTGCACCGAGGCGCGCGAGGTGCCGTAGCGATTGCCAAAGACCTGGGCATGCTCGAGGAAGGCCTGCTCGTCGACCATGCGCTCGAACGTCGCCTCGTCGACGAAGTGGTAGTCGCGCCCGTTGACCTCGCCGCTGCGTCGCGCCCGTGTCGTGTGCGACACCGACAATACGAGTTCGTCGACGGCCTCGAGCAGGGCGGAGACAAGGCTCGTCTTGCCCGCCCCCGACGGAGCGGAAACGGTGTAGAGGATGCCGGCGCTCAATGCAGGGTCTCGTCGTCGGCTCGAGTCGGCGCAGGATAGCAGAGCCGTCCCGTGGGATCGTCCTCCTGCGTCCCGGCGGGCAGGGCCGGTGCTGGGGCGGCCGGGCCGTTGGCGCGCTGCGGGGCGGCCAACCGACGCGGACGCACATGGCGACAATGTTATACGGCGAACATTCATGCGCCTGGCGCGCTGGCATGCTCCACCGCTATGC
The DNA here is from genome assembly GCA_964445325.1 of uncultured Ectothiorhodospiraceae bacterium. Taxonomy (GTDB): domain Bacteria; phylum Pseudomonadota; class Gammaproteobacteria; order XJ16; family Halofilaceae; genus Halofilum. The sequence continues at coordinate 913 of CAYUKN010000230.1, read as the reverse complement.
GCTGCCATGCTCGCCCCGGGGATACGGGTTCATGGTGCCGGCCGTTGAGGGCGCCAACGGCGTCGCTCGTGGCCGCGCTCGTCCCACGCCGGCATCGGCCGCTATCCGCGCCCAGCCGTGTGTCGGCTCGCGTAGCGCGCGCCAGCCGGCAGCCCAACGGAGATACCGATGGCCGACATCGAGAAAGCCGATACCAAAGCGGACGCCATGGACCGCAAGCTCACACGGACCTCGGATGCGGTGGGCAATTTCCTGGTCGACACGTTCCACTACCTCGCGCTATTCGCGATCGGTGGCGCGATCGTCTGGTCCGCCGTCGTGGCGTTCCTCGAGATGGCCTCCGCGGGCGCGGCGTCGATCCACGACATCCTGCTGCTGTTCATCTATCTCGAGCTCGGCGCCATGGTCGGGATCTACTTCAAGACCACGCACATGCCGGTGCGCTTCCTCATCTACGTGGCGATCACGGCGCTGGTGCGCATGCTCATCGACGACGTCCAGGGCGAGCACGAGCCCGACATGGCGATCCTCTACATATCGAGCTCGATCCTGCTGTTGGCGCTGTCCAATCTGGTCGTGCGCTACAGCTCGAACCGCTTCCCGGCACCGCCGCCGCGTGCCGAGCGCGAGTGAGCCCAGCGACTGCCGTTGCCCGCGGGCGTCGGTACGCCGCGCGCGGTGCCCTCGGACCATGCGATACGGGCGGCTAGAAAGCGCCGCTCGCCCGAGACCGCAGCCATGGCGGTGCGGTCCCTCGGGTGGTAGCCTCAGCCCGCAGCGACACGGGCCGGACGCACGTCGTCCAGCGGTCGCTCACAAAAAGAGAGGTAGCAATACCCCAGCCAAGGTCGGGGACGGGGGATGAGTGGTCGGGGTGACAGGATTTGAACCTGTGGCCTCTGCCTCCCGAAGG
>CAYUKN010000229.1:0-2515 GCA_964445325.1 uncultured Ectothiorhodospiraceae bacterium | reverse complement strand
CCGGCGTCGAGGCCGCAACGACCCGCGGCGGCGATCCCCATGCATTGTCATGTCGGTTGCTTACATTTTCTGTAAACACCCTCTCAGCGGCGCGCGACCACGGCAGTGGCACACACGCGCGCACCGCTGGCGCCACGGGAACCCAACGCACTCACTCCCACTCGATGGTAGCGGGCGGTTTGCCGGACACGTCATAGACCACGCGCGAGATGCCACCGATCTCGTTGATGATGCGGCGGGAGACGTGGTCGAGGAAGTCGTAGGGCAAGCGGGCCCAATGCGCCGTCATGAAATCGACTGTCTCGACCGCACGCAGTGAGACGACGTACTCGAAGGCCCGACTGTCGCCGACCACCCCGACCGATTTGACGGGCAGGAACACCGCGAACGCCTGGGAGACACGGTCGTAGAAGCCGTTTCGCTCGAGCTCCTCGATGAAGATGGCATCGGCGCGGCGCAGCAGGTCCGCGTATTCCTTGCGCACCTCGCCCATGATGCGCACGCCGAGGCCGGGACCGGGGAACGGGTGGCGATAGACCATATCGCTTGGCAGGCCCAGCTCGACACCGATACGCCGCACCTCGTCCTTGAACAGCTCGCGCAGGGGTTCGACCAGTTCGAGCTTCATGTGCTCGGGTAAGCCCCCCACGTTGTGGTGTGACTTGATGACCTCCGCCTTGCCCGTGCGCGTACCCGCCGACTCGACCACATCCGGATAGATGGTGCCCTGGGCCAGATACGCCGCGTCCCGGAACTTCACCGCCTCTTCGTCGAAGATATCGATGAAGGTATTGCCGATGATGCGCCGCTTGTCCTCGGGATCGTCGACACCGTCGAGGCGCTCGAGGAACCGGTCCTCGGCATCGATACGGAACACGCGGATGCCGAAGTGTTGGGCGAACGTAGCCATGACCTTGTCCGCCTCGCCCAGGCGCAACAAGCCGTTGTCGACGAACACACAGGCAAGCTGATCGCCGATCGCACGATGCAACAGGGCCGCCACCACCGACGAGTCGACGCCGCCGGACAGGCCCAGTATCACCTCGCCCTCGCCCACCTGCTCGCGGATGCGCGCGACCGCATCGTCGATGATGTTGCTCGGTGTCCACAGCGCGTGCGCGCCGCAGATGGTGCGCACGAAGCGCTCCAGGACCCGTCCGCCCTGCGGCGTGTGCGTGACCTCGGGATGGAACTGCAGGCCGAACAGGCCGCGCTCGTCGTCAGCCATGCCGGCGAGCGGTGCGTTGTCGGTCTCCGCGATCACGCGAAACCCGGGCGGCGCCGTGGCGACGCGATCGCCGTGACTCATCCAAACATCGAGCAAGGCATCGCCGTCGGCGTTGGCGTGATCCTCGATGTCGGTGAGGAGGCGCGCGTGCCCGCGCACGCGCACCTGCGCGTAGCCGAACTCCCGCTCGTGGCCCGTCTCGACGGTCCCGCCGAGCTGCGCCGCCATCGCCTGCATGCCGTAGCATATCCCGAGCACGGGCACACCCAGGTCGAACACGGCCGGGGGGACCCGAGGGGGCTCGTCGCCGACGACCGAGGCCGGCCCGCCCGAGAGGATGACCCCGCAGGGGGCGAACGCGCGCACGTCGGCATCGTCCCAATCCCAGGGATGGATCTCGGAGTACACCCCGAGCTCGCGCACCCGGCGCGCGATCAACTGGGTGTACTGCGAGCCGAAGTCCAGGATCAGGATGCGCTGGCTATGGATGTCGGTCATGAGCGGGGCTTGTTCTCTTTGCTAGCCAGCGGGGTCAGCGTTGGGTTTGCACAACCACGACGGATCTGCCGGATCCGACCGGGACTGCGCCAAGCGCAGCCCCGAAGGGCCGAGGCGCATGGAAGCGCCGAGCGATGAACACCAACGGACACAAATTCTGCTGTGGCCGGCGCGCGCTTTTAGACGCTGCGCCGTTCGCTAGTCGGTGCTTTTTGCCGCTTCGAACAACCACAAAATGAACACTCAATCGGGCTTTCGCGCGATTGGACCGTGTTCGGCGCTTCGCGGTCACGCAAGCCGAATAAGCACGCCGCCGGCTAACGCTGAGCGCGTCGCCAAGGCTGAGTCAGCAAAATTTTGTGTTGCTTTTGTGGTTCCCACCGACACCGGGTGCGGCGGCACTACGCTTCAGCGAAGCTCGCCAAACCACTCGCGTGGCAGCAGATCAATCATTCGTGTCCATTCGTGGTTCGTTCAATGCGTCCTGCTACGAGCGCCCGCTCAATCGAGGCGGTAGTTGGGCGCTTCCTTGGTGATCGAGACGTCGTGGGCGTGGCTCTCGCGCACGCCGGCGGCGGTCACGCGCACGAATTGGGCCTTGTTATGCAGCGTCGGCATGTCGGCGGCGCCGACATAGCCCATCGACGAGCGCAGCCCCCCGATCATCTGGTGGACGATCGCGCCCAGCGCGCCCTTGTAGGGCACTCGGCCCTCGATGCCTTCCGGGATGAACTTGTCGGCGCTGTCCTCGTCGTCCTGGAAGTAGCGATCCGACGAGCCCTGCTGCAT
>CAYUKN010000228.1:0-2529 GCA_964445325.1 uncultured Ectothiorhodospiraceae bacterium | reverse complement strand
ACTGCCAGTGCTTGGCCGGGAAGTCGTAGAACGCCAGTAGCGCCTCGCGGTCCTTGTGCAGGGTGTCTGGCGTCAACTACTCTGGCCGGTCGGCGACAACTATAATGGCCGGTCGGTGAGTTCGCTCTGACCTGCTTCCCGCCGGGTTGCTATGCCTCCCTTTTCGTCTTCGCGTGAGTGCGTTTGCGGTAGCTTTCGCCGGTCAGTTCGATGATGTCGGCGTGGTGGACCAGCCGGTCGATCGCCGCCACTGCCATCATGTCGTCGGCGAAGATGCTGTCCCAGGCGCTGAACGGCTGGTTGGACGTGATGAGCAGGCTGCCCGCCTCGTAGCGGTGGGCGATGAGCTCGAACAGGACCGAGGTCTCGGCTTCACTGCGTTTGACGTAGCCGATGTCATCAAGGATCAGCAGCGGGTACTTGTCGAGTTTGTTCAGGGTCTCGGTCAGTCTCAGCGCCTGCTTGGCCGTCTGGAGTTCCTGGACCAGGGCGGAAGCCGGGTAGTAACGGACACGCAGGCCCAGCTCGATCAGGGCGTGACCGATGGCCGCCGCGATGTGGCTCTTGCCAAGGCCGGAGGCGCCGAACAGGAGCAGGTTACGGGTCTGCTCGATCCAGGTGCTGTCACAGGCCAGAGAGGTCAACTGCTGGCGCTGGCTGGACTCGACGGCATTGAAGTCGAACGTGGCCAGCGTCTTGCCACCCGGCAGCCGGGCTTCTTTGGTGTGGCGCTGCAGGCGCCGCTGTTCGCGCTCGGCCAGTTCGTGCTCGCACAGCGTCGCCAGGGTCTGCGGGATCGACCAGCCGGCCGCCAGCGCCCGCTCGGTGATGTCGTTGCAGCAGGCCGCCATGGTGGGCAGACGCAGTTGCCGCAGAAGGATCGGGAGGGTGGCCGCATCAGCCATGGGACACCTCCCGGAGCAGACCATCATAGTCGGCCAGTGCATGCTGGACGCCGGCCAGGGGCGCCGGCGACGGCGCCGGATCCGATCCCCGGAAGCGTTGCTGGATCTCTGCAAGGGTCGGATGGCGACCCGCATCCAGTGCGTCGAGCCACCAGCGCCCGATCGCGCCGGAGCGGTCCCCGTCGGCGGCCAGCTTCAGCGCGCCTACGATCCGCTTGCAGGCCTCGTCGCCCATGCGCTTCTGACGCAGGCGCTGATAGATCGCGCGCCAGTTGGCGTCGGGCAGCAGTTCATCCCGGAAGGCCAGCCCCGCCAGCGCCCGGGGCTTGCGCGCCAGCCAGCCGATGACATGGCGATAGTCGATGCTGCGGGCCCGCGGTTCGCCGGCGCCGGGGCGAAGACGCCCGAGGGTCAGCAGTTCGCGCCCGCCATGGTGGAGCACCAGCCGGTCATCGTAGAGATGCACCCGCAACCGCTCGCCGATCAGCCGCGCCGGGACCGAGTACAGCACGCGGCGCAGGGTGAACGTGCTGGAACTGGTGACCCGGACCGTGACCTCGGTGTAGTCGACGCCGGCCCGCGAGGGCAGCGGCGCCAGCTGCGCCTGCTCGACACGGATCCGCTCGGCATTGCGCCTGTTGATGCCGGCCGCCACCGAGTCCAGGAAGGCCCGGTAGTCCTCCACGGTGTCGAAGTCCGAGGAACCGCGCAGGGCCAGGCGCTGGCGGATGCGGCGCTTGAGGTGGCCGTGCGGCGACTCGATGGCGCCGTTCTCGTGGCCGCGCCCGGGATTGTTGCGCGAGGCGTCCATGCCGTAGTGGCTGCACAACGCCTGATAACGCCCGGTCGTGTCGTCGCGTGCCTGTTGATCCAGGTTCCTGTAGGCCGCCGACAGGCTGTCGGTGCGGTGCTCCGCCGGCACGCCGCCCAGGCGCTCGAGCGCCTCGGTCAGGCCCTCGGCCAGTGCCGTGAAGCTCTCGCCGCCGAGCACCACGCGCACATGACACCAGCCGCTGCACGCCAGGCGGAAGTGGTAGAGCAGATGCGCCAGCACCACGCCCCGGATGGTGATCACCGCGTCCTTGAGCGTGGTGAAGTCCGACAGGGCCTGGCGTCCCGGCTCGTGGACCTGGGGGAACATGACCTCCCTGTCCGGCCCGTGCCGGGCCCGCCAGTCCTTGATCCGCCGCTGCAGCGTGCGCAGCAGCTTGTCCGGATACTGCTCCGGGTATCGTTCCTGCAGCCACTCGAGCACCGTCAGCGGCTGCAGCCCGGGATCACGAGCGAGTCGCTCGGCGACCTCGTCCCACACCGAGGCAAACGGATCGGATCGCGTCCGCCAGTGCCGGGGCCCCGGATTACGTCCACGCTCCCGCTCCCGTTCGATACGCCGGGCGCTGCGCTCGGAAATGCCGGCTCTGGCCGCGGCCGCCACCTGGGTCTTGCCCTGTTTTCTCTGTGACATGAATATCCTGACCTGTTGCTTGGTGGCCGCCATCCAAACCCCCCTTTCCGGGTTCCATGAACAAGCGGCCAGCTTAGTGGCAACCGGTCAGAATAGTTGTCGTCAACCGGCCAGAGTAATTGTCGTCAGATATTGCGCAGAATCTCGTTCGTGCGCCGC
>CAYUKN010000227.1:2278-2532 GCA_964445325.1 uncultured Ectothiorhodospiraceae bacterium | reverse complement strand
GGTTGTCCTCCACCCGGGCCATGACCTCGACGACGCGCTCGCGCAAACGATTCGTCAACGGATCCGCTCCGGTGCCTCACCACGCCACGTACCCGCACGCATCGTCGCCGTCGATGCGATCCCCTACACACGCAACGGCAAAAAGGTCGAGGTGGCTGTGGCACGCCTATTACGCGGCCAGGCCATTGGCAACCGCGCCGCGATCGCCAATCCGGACAGCCTCGACACTCTCGCGCGCCACCCCGAGCTCGCCC
>CAYUKN010000227.1:0-2268 GCA_964445325.1 uncultured Ectothiorhodospiraceae bacterium | reverse complement strand
TGCGTGAGTGCCCAGCGCCGCTGCTGCCGCCCAGCTCATCGCCTTTCTTGTAGCCTGCTCACTCCTTGCCGCGCGACGGGCTCGCAGCGGTGGTGCGCGGGCAGCGTTGCCCTCCGTAGAACTGGTCGAGTGCCCGCGTGAAGGGCGAGGATGCAGGGCCACGTCACCCACATCCCCAACCCCTTGAGTGATTGCTAGAAAGCGCCGGCACTGGACACGGCGCGGGTGATTGTGTACAACGCAGGCATGGAGCGCATCGATCTCAACCGTGTGACCGTGCGCCCGATCATCGGCGCCGAGCGTGCGCGTTGGGACGCGTTGATGCGTGCGCACCATTACTTGGGCTTTGATCGCACCGCCGGGCGGGCGCTGCGCCAAGTCGCCGAGATCGACGGCCAGTGGCTGGCGCTGCTCGGCTGGCAGGCGGCGGCTTTGATGTGCGCGCCGCGCGATGCCTGGATCAACTGGCCTCGCCCGATCCAGTTCCAGCGTCTGCATCTGATCGCCAACAATGGACGTTTTCTGCTGTTGCCGGGGGTGGGCGTCGCGCATCTGGCCTCGCGCGTGCTCGGGCTGAGCCTGCGCCGGCTCAGCGATGACTGGCAGCGCGCCCACGGCCATCCCATTGTGCTCGCCGAGACCTTCGTCGATCCCGCGCGCTTCGCCGGCACCTGCTACCGCGCCGCCAACTGGCGCCTGCTCGGCCACACCCGCGGCTATGCCCGCCACGCGGGGCGTTATCGCCACCACGGCCAGCCCAAGATGGTGTGGGTCTACCCCCTGCACCGACACGCCCGCCAACGCCTGCGCGACGTCGATCCCCACCCCGACTGGAGCGACACGATGAACAAGGTCAAACTCTCCACCCACGAGATGGAACAACTCCAGGCCCACTTGCGCGCGCTGCCCGAGCCACGCGGCGGGCGGCGCCAACTCCATCGGCTGTCGTGCGTGCTCACGATCACGCTAGCGGCGATGCTCGCCGGTGCCCGCGGCTATCTCGCGATCAGCGAGTTCGCCGCGCGCCTGACCCCGGCCCAGCGCAAGCGCCTGCGCTGCTACTACAGTCGCCGGCGCCAGCGCTTCGAGGCGCCCTCGGAGGCGACCATCCGCCGCGTGCTCAGCCAGGTCGATGCCGAGGCGGTCGAGCGGGCCTTCGCGGCTTGGCTGGACGACAACACCCCACGTGAGGAGGCACTGGCCGTCGATGGCAAAACCCTCAAGGGCGCACGCCGCGCCGATGGGCGGGCACGCCACCTGCTCGCGGCGCTCGGCACCGAGCAGGGCACCCCTGTCGCCCAGCACGAGGTCAGCGAGCACAGTAATGAGATCCCCGCCTTGCGCAGCCTGCTCGCCGAGGTCGATCTCACGGGCAAGGTGGTCACCGCCGATGCGATGCACACCCAGGCCGCCACCGCCCGCTTTATCGTCGCCGACAAGGGCGGCGACTACCTGTTCACCGTCAAGACCAACCAACCCTGCCTCCACGAGGATTGCCAGGCGCTCGACGACAGCGCTTTTTCCCCCGGTGCATGAGACGCTCGATAAGGGCCATGGACGCATCGAGCGCCGTCGGATCCAGACCACCACCGCCATCAACGGCTATATCGACTTCCCCTACGCCCGCCAGGTCGCGCGCGTCCAACGCGAGGTCACCCGCGCCGGGCGCACGACCACCGAAACGGCCTGGCTGATCACCAGCCTCGCCCCCGAACACGCCGACGCCGAGCGCCTACTGGCCCTCAATCGCGGCCACTGGGCGATCGAGAACCGCTTGCACTGGGTCCGCGACGTCACCTTCGACGAGGACCGCTGCCAGGCACGCACCGGCGCCGGGCCGCAGGTCCTGGCCTGCCTGCGCAACGTCGCTATCGCCCTCGTGCGCCGCCTCAGCCGCGCCCGGCGGACCTCGATTGCCAGCGCGCTGCGCTACTTCGCCGCGTGCCCGCATCAGGCCGTCGCCGCGCTGGTGCCCTAGTCTCGCGCCCACAAGCCGCTGCCAGCCCTTCGGTCGCTGCAACCGAGGCCGCTGCGCGTCCATAACCCGCCCCCGGCGCGCCTGTGCAGGCGCATCAACTCCACAAAAGGCCACTATTGCCGCCCACAGCACCCATGACCCGCGCACGCATCGCTTGTGCGAGAGGGCTCAGCAAAATTTCGTCCTCTGTGCTCTCATTTAGATGACGTGGACCTGAGCGGCGAGCGCCGACTGTTGCGCTTTGCCGCGCTCGTTGGCGTAGAATCACCATCTTTGGCCGAGCCATCGAG
>CAYUKN010000226.1:0-2551 GCA_964445325.1 uncultured Ectothiorhodospiraceae bacterium | reverse complement strand
CCGAAACTGAGCGTGATCGCCTCGCCCTCGGGCTGGCACTCCGACGCGATCTGGCTCCGGATGCGCTCGGCGAGCGCTGCCGCACCGTCGAGATCCGTTTCGGGCGCGAGGATGACGAACTCCTCGCCACCCCACCGGGCGACGAGATCGCTCGCTCGCACCTGCTGTTGGAGGTGTCGCGCGACTTCTTGGATGATCCGATCACCGGTCGCATGGCCGAATGTATCGTTCCACCCCTTCAAGTGATCGACATCGGCGATGATCAGGCTCAGATGCCCGCCGTAACGCGAGTTCACCTCGATCTGGCGGTGCGCCTCCTCATCGAAGCGTCGGCGATTCGGTAACCCCGTGAGGTGATCGACATCGGCGGCCCTCGCCTTGGTGACATCGCGGACCAGGGCGTAGAAGCCGGCGACCGAACCGTCCGGGCGCACGCTGGGCGCGTAATCCACCGAGATCACGATTTGAGGATCAGGGGGCAAAATGAGCGTTTCTTCGTAACTAACCGCCTCGCCATTAGCCAGAACACGATCCATGTAGGGGCGCATGCGGTCATAGGCGGCGTCGCCGATGATCTCCCATACATGCTTGCCCAAGATCTCCGCGATGGGGTATCCGAACCAGTCCGCATAGGCGGCATTCACCTCGCGATAGCGGCGGTCGGCGTCGACATAAGCCACCAGCATCGGCAGCGCGTCGACGAGGTGACGCCGCCGCTGGGCCTCGATCTCGTAGGTCCACGCGCGATACAACACCCCGGCCAGCAAGCCGGCCAGAATCTCGAGGAAATCGCGCTCGGCTTGCGCGAAGGCATTCCATGAGCTCGAAAAGACCTTGAGCACGCCGAAGCGTTGGTCGCCCTGCATCAGGGGCGCGACGACGCCCGAGCGGAAACCGAGATCGGATGCCTGCTGACCGAACTGGGTGCGGGGGTCGACCTCGGTATCCGCGATCAACAACGTTTCGCTCGCGGTATAACAGTAACCGGAAGCACTGCCGTCGATCGGCAGGCGCATCCCTTCGAGGCCCTCGGCGACACCGGCGGCGGCCCGATAAACCATCTCCTGACCCTCGGGCTCCTCGACGGCGGCACCCTCGGCCGCCGTCAGCTGCAGGGCTGCCCGGGCAACGCGCTCACGGTCGCCCGCGAGCTCCAAGCGCTCGTGGGCCAACAGGTTGCGTAGCTCGCGGATCACGTCGAAGGCAAAGGCTTGCTCGCCACGGCTGCCAACAAGGGGGTGAGCCTGGATAACCCCGAAGCCGGCGACCCGCCCTTGCGTGCCGGTAAGCGGCTCGACGCGCCAATCGCTCCGGCTCACCGTGCCATCGACCCAAGCATCGATAACGCCGTCGAAACCGCGCCCCTCATCGCGGCAGCGTTGCAGACGACCAAAGGAGATACGTTGCGTGCCGTCGCCGTAATCGGTAGCGGGCACGGGGAGCGGCTGTCCGACAGCATCGCCCGCGCTGCGGCCCGTTGCGCGTTCCCAGGCGGGGTTGGCGTAGACGACGACCGGACCGGATGGGTCGAGCTGCGCGTCGGTGACGACGACCGCGTCGGCCAAGCGGTCGAGGATGCGCCGTGGCAGCCATTCGAGTACGGGGTGGCTCATGCCCGGCTCCATCTCGCATCGATCAAGAAGCGCTCGTCCCGTCGATCGCTCGCGTTGTCTTGGCTGCCGCGCGGTGGCGCAGCTGGGACACCTCGATGAGTGGCCACGGCTACGAGCCGGGGGCCAGGTCGGCCAGGAAGCGCTCCAGGCGGTCGTTTTCGGAGAGATCGCCGTAGAGCACGGAGACGTCACCGGTGTCGCTCGTCTTGAGCAGCGTGGGTGTGGCGAACACGGCGTTCGTGAGGCCCTGCTGCGGCTGTTCCAGCAGGTCGATCTCCTGAGGTTGGAGGTCGCCGCGGCCGATATGCTCGAGCATGCGCGCGAGGTTGGCACGCGCGCGCTCCGAGCGCGGCGCGGTGCCGGTCACGAACAGCGTCAGCACCGGCATCGGCGACTCGCCCGTTGGTTCGTTGCTGCTCATCGATGCCCCTGCTCATTGCGGACGGCATCGCCGGGGGGTGGCCCGCCCGCGTCGTCGCCCTCGGGATCGCGGCGCCCCTTGATCTGCTCGCGGTCACCGCGCTCCTGGCGATCCACCTCGATCACCTCGTCTTCCTCGAGTGCCAGCTCGTCCGCGAGGCGTCGCCGTTCGGCCGCGGCCTGCTCGATCCGGCGCTCGAGATCGGCGCGACGCTGCTCGCGCTCCTTTTGCCGGCGGCGCTCGGCCGCGGCCTGCTCGTTTTCCTTGACCGCGCGCGCCGTGCCCATCAGCACCTCGGCGCCGTGCTCGTAGACATCGGCGAGGTCGATGCCGTCATCGGAGAGCAGCAGCTCGCGCTGCTGGTTCGAGTGGGCCGAGCCGCGCGATTTGACGATGGACAGCGAGCGGTTGCGCTCGCCGGCGCGCACGTTGTAGTCGAGCACGATCCAGCTGTCGGCCAGCGTCGAGACCTGGCCCTGCGTGGCCTCGCCCTCCGGATCCTGCTCGCCGCTCAGCG
>CAYUKN010000225.1:0-2552 GCA_964445325.1 uncultured Ectothiorhodospiraceae bacterium | reverse complement strand
ATGACCAGTCGAGTCGCCCCGGGGAACCTCCCCCCGAGGCGCTCACAGAACCGGACGTGAGCGTCTCCACTCATCCGGCTCCTCCTATCCAGCCCGTCCCTGTAAGAAACGCCAATGGACAAACAAGTTCGGCTCCTGGCCGGCAATGCGGCGCAGCCACTGCTCGGCCCGTCGCTTGTGCCGGCGCAGGCGTTTGAACTTGCGCATAGCCCAACCCGCGAGCTTGCGGTCGATGTGACGCAGGACCGGATACAGCGCCGACTTGTAGAACGCACCGTAGTACTGGATCCAGCCGCGGATGGTCGCATCGAACATGCGCGCCAAGTCCTCTAAGGCCTTGTCGCTGCGTCGAGGCAGCCGCCAGCTGCGCACTTGTTGGCGAATGGCCTTGGCCGCCTTGGCGCTGATCGCCGGAGTGAAGTTGACAAAGGGCTTGCCCCATCGGTTCTTCGACCGCCGCGGCCGGAACGTGTAGCCCAGAAAGTCGAACTGTGTCTGGGCATAGTCGCCCGGCCGGTCATCGTCTTTGCAGTAGACGATCCGGGTCTTGGCTGGATGGAGCTGCAAGCCACAATCGGCCAATCGCCGCTCCAGCGCTCGGCGCAGATGCTCGGCCTGGGCCCGACTTCGGCAGTGGCAGATACCATCATCGGCGTAACGCTCGAACGGGATCTGCGGATAATGGCGCTGCATCCACGCATCGAAGGCATAGTGGGCGAACAGGTTGGCCAGTAGCGGGCTGATAACCCCACCTTGTGGAGTCCCTCGCCCCCGCTGTTGAACCGTCCCGTCCGCCTGCTCCACCGGGGCCTTCAGCCATCGCTCGATATAGAGCAGCACCCACTTGTCCCGGGTGTGGTAGCGAAGCGCTCGCATCAGCAGGCCATGATCGATTTCGTCAAAATAGGCCTGGATGTCGAGATCCACCACCCAATCGTTACGCCAGCAGCGCCGCCGGGCCTGCTCGATCGCTTGATGAGCTGACCGGCCCGGCCGGTAGCCATAGGAGTCCGGGTGGAAGTGGCCCTCCAGCTCCGGCTCCAGCACCTGCTTGACCACCATCTGGGCGATCCGGTCGGCCACGGTCGGGATGCCGAGGGCCCGGACACCGCCGTCGCCCTTGGGGATCTCGACGCGCTTGACCGGCGGCGGCATGTAGCTGCCGGAGGCCAGTCGATTCCATAGCTTGTAGAGGTTGTTCGCCCGATCGGCGTCAAAAGCCGCAATCGACTGGCCATCGACCCCCGCCGCGCCCGCGTTGGCCTTGACTCGCTTGTAGGCTTCCCATACTTGGCGTTTCGTGATGGGAAAAGGCTTTGCCTGTTTCAACGACGTCCTCCCAGCGTTGGTTGCGTCGTCGTCACAAGCCGGATAGGGCAACCCCTTCGCTCCAGCCCCATTACAGGACCTTCCCCACTACTACGGGTTGCTCCGCCCCTGTACCCCGCATCGGTACTCAAACACTCGAGGGACCACCTCTTGTGTCGCTCCCTTGGCATCGGGGTGACAGGTTCCCACGTTCCGCACAAGAGCCTGGACCGCGTTCTCGCCGCCTCTATGCCGGGCGCCGCCTGGGCCGTAAGCAGGTCTCGCCCAGACTCGTCCCGGGGCAACGACTCGACCCCGGTTTTGACGCCATCGCTACGCTTTCGACACCTCATCAGCGATTCACTCACGTTCGACTCCGCGGCCCTCACCTGACGGGTCATCGCCCGCCTTCTCCCAACTCGCTCACCACCACCTCTCTTGAAGGCAGCAGCAGTGGGTGGTTTGAAGCCTCCGCCTGCACGGCGGCTCCGAGGGGCCCGCCCTCATCTCTTGTGCAGCAGGCAACAGTCGTCGAGGGTGGCTTCAGGTCCATCTTGGCTGTTTCCGGCTTTCGCCTTCGTGCCCGAATAGATTTCTCCATACCTTTCCCTCGACGGGTCTGCGCCGTCGTGGCGCACTGTCGTCCGCGTACCGTTCGAAGCCGACCGCGGGGTGATGCTCCCGCATCCATTGGTCGAACCCCAGATGGAGGAAGATGTTGGCGAGCAGCGGGCTGATGACGCCGCCCTGGGGCGTGCCCTGATCGCGCTGCAGCACGGTCCCGTCCGGTAACTGAACGTCCGCTTGCAGCCATCGCTCGACATAAAGCAGAACCCACCTGCTGGTGGTGAACCGCCGCACCGCCCGCAGCACCAGGGCATGATCCAGTGTGTCGAAGAATCGACGGATATCCAGATCCAGCACCCAGTCCTTGCGCCAGCAGCGTTGCCGAGCTGTGGCCACCGCATCCAGTGCCGAGCGCCCGGGCCGATACCCGTACGAGTCTTCATGGAAGTACGGCTCCACCAGGGGCTCGAGGTATCGCTTGACCGTCGCCTGCGCGATGCGATCACCGATCGTCGGGATGCCCAGCTGGCGCACCCCGCCGTCCGCTTTCGGGATCTCCACCCGTAAGACCGGCGGCGGCATGTAGCTGCCCGACGACATCCGGTTCCAGATCTTGTACAGGTTATTCTTCAGGTTCGCTTCGAACCCCTCCATGCACTGACCGTCGACGCCCGCCG
>CAYUKN010000224.1:1425-2571 GCA_964445325.1 uncultured Ectothiorhodospiraceae bacterium | reverse complement strand
GGCGATCTGGTGGACGATCAGGCGCACCACGGTGAACGTCTTGCCCGTGCCCGGCCCGCCCGAGATCACGGCGAAGCGGTGGCGCTGGGCGACGAACGCGGCGACCGCCTGCCAGTTGGTGTCGCCGGGCTGGGTCCAGTCCCACGGAAACAGGCCGCCGTCGGGTCCGAGCGCCTGGGTGTCGACGGGCTCGGGGGCGGGCGCCATGAGCTCGCCGAGGCGGGCCGACAGGTTGCGCTCGTAGGCCCAGTAGCGCTGTAGGTACAGACGGGCGCCGTCGAGCACGAGCGGCTTGGCGTCGGTCTCATCTGGTGTGGCTACCAGCGGATTGCCCGGCAGCGCCGCCGCGAGGGTGTCGCGTTCGAGCGGACCGGGTAGGGCCGTGTCGGTGTCGAGCGCCAGGCAGGTGTGGCCCGCGCCCACGGCATGGCTGGCCAGGGCCAGTCCGAGCCCGCCGGTGCGGCCGCCGCCGTGGCGCAGGCCCCAGTCGGCGAGCGCGATGTCGACGGGGCGCAGGCCGCCGGCCTCGAGCGCGCGCCGCAGCTCGCTCGTGAGCGCGCTCACGCGGCTGCCCCGTTGGCGTCGAACAAGGCGTCCAGGCGGGTCACGAGCTCGGTGGGCGGGTGGTCGACGTAGACGCCGGTGGTGTCGTCGGGGCCGAGCGCGCGCACGAACAGGTATTGGACGCCGCCGAGATGGCGCGCCGGATCGTACTGGGGCAGACGGCGCCGCAGGTAGCGGTGCAGTGCCACCGTGTAGATCAGGTATTGCAAGTCGTAGTGGTGGTGGCGCACGGCCGCGGCGAGTGCTTCGCCGGCGTAGTCGGCGCGGCGCGGGCCCAGGGTGTTGGTCTTGTAGTCGAGGATCCAGTAGGCCCCGTCGACCTCGACGACGAGGTCGATGAAGCCCTGCATGAGCCCGCGCAGGGTGCCGGCCTCGACACCGGCCGCGCTGGTGTAGCCGGCCTCGGCCAGGGTGTCGGCGACCCGCTGGGTGCGCGTGCCGCCGAGGCGCAGGAAGAATTCGATCTCGGCGCGCCGGCTCGCCTCGGGGATCGCGGCGAGCGCACCGATCGCGGGCAGCGGCGCGTGCAGTGTGGCGCCCACCAGCGCGGCGGTGCGCGCGACTGGGTCGTCGCCGCCGCCG
>CAYUKN010000224.1:0-1325 GCA_964445325.1 uncultured Ectothiorhodospiraceae bacterium | reverse complement strand
GTCTCGACGCCGAAGCCGCCGCCGCTGGTATCGGCCAACGCGCGCAGGCGCTCGGCCACGACGCCCGCATCGAAGCCTGGCGGCAGCTTGCGCTGGGCGCCGTGCCATTGATCGGCCTGGACCCCCTCGGGCCCATGGAGCAGCCACGCCAGTGGCCCGTCGAAGGTCCCGCCCGCCGCCGCCCAGGCGAAAACACACACCTGCTCGGCGCGCGTGAGGGCGACGTAGAGCGCGCGCACCTGTTCGGCGCGGCGTTCGGTGACGGCCCACGGGCACAGGGCCTCGGCCTCGCGCGAGCCCAGATCGAGGATGGGCCGGCGCACGTCGTCATGGCAGCTGTAGGGCGGCTGATCGGGCCGGCCGCCCCCCGTGCCCAGCCAGGGCGCATAGGGCACGAGCACGATGGGGAACTCGAGGCCCTTGGCCTTGTGCACGGTCGTGACCTCGACCAGATCGGTGTCGTTCTCCAGGCGCAGGCGGTCCGTCTCACCCGTCTCGCCGTCCTCGACCGCCGCCTCGATGGCGCGCTCGAGCCAGCGCACGAGACCGTCCATACCGAACACCTCGTGCTCCGCCGCCTGGAGGCACTCGACGAGATGGAGGTAGTCGGTGAGGCGGCGCTCGCCGTCGGTGAGTGCGGCGACGCGCGCGGCCGCGGCCTGGACCACGGGCTCGGCCATCGCGAGGACGCCGTTGCGCGCCCAGCGCAGGTGCGCCTCCTGGAAGGTCTCGCTCCACGCGGTCCAGCGCTGCTCGTCGGCGTCGAGGGCGGCGATGTCGCCCAGGCGCTGGCCGAACAACGGCGTGGTCAGGGCCAGGCGCAGGCGCTCGCGATCGTAGGGCACGGCGGCGGCGCGCAATAGCTGCAGGACGTGCTCGGCCGCCTCCGTGGCGAACACGCTGGCCTGGTGGATGCAGACCGCGGGCACCCCGGCGCCGGTGAGCGCCCCCTGCATGGCCGTGGCCTCGGCGTTGGTGTTGACCAGCACGGCGATTTCGCTGGGTCGTATCCCGCGCGGGGCCTCGCCGTCGCGGGTGAGTGCGCTCCGGTCGGCGTCCAGCAGGGCCGAGACGCGCGCGACCGTGGCGCGCTCGATCGTCGCTTGCACCGCCTGCTTGTTGATGCCCGCGGTCTCGGGCACCGCCCACCCGGTGAGCCCGTCGATGGGCGCGCCGTCGAGGGTGACGCGCACCGCGTGCTCGCCCCGGCCCGCCTCGATCGCGCGATAGGCGATGCCGTCGAGGACGAACGGGCGCTCAGTGGCTCCGAAGAGGGTGTTGATGCCATCGATGACGCGCGGGCTCGAGCGGAAATTGGTGTCCAT
>CAYUKN010000223.1:0-2582 GCA_964445325.1 uncultured Ectothiorhodospiraceae bacterium | reverse complement strand
AGCTCGCCGTCAGCCATGGCGGCCCGCGCCCGCAGCAGCCAAGCGCGGTGCGACTGCGGGTGCGCCGACGTCGCCTCCGCCGCGAGCTCGCGCGCGCGCGCCACCTTGTCCGCCGCGCGCGCCAGGCGCACCGCCGCGATCCGCGTCTCGAGCTGAGCCGGGCCCAGCTCATCTGCCCGCGCCAGCGCCGTCTCGGCCGCTTCGCGATCGCCGAGCGACGAATGGGCCTGGGCGCGCACGGCGGCGACGCGCGCCCGCGTTGCTTCCGGCCAGTCTTCCCCTACCTCGATGTCCTCGAGCAGCCGCTCGTGCTGGCCCTGCTGGTACAGCGCCCGCGCGCGCCAGTAGGCCGCCGCTGACCCCGGCTTGCCCTGCTCGACGGCGCGGCGGAGCTCTTTGTCCGCGGCCCCGGCTGAGCCCGCACGGACGTAGACGCGGCCGAGCATAAGGCGGGCGTCGGCGTGCTCAGGATCGGCCTGGAGCACGTTCTTCAGCTCGATGATGGCCGCGCGCAGTTCGCCGGCCGCCACGTGCTCCTCGGCGCGATCGAGTCGCTCCTCGACCGTCGGCCCCTCGCCACTACAGGCGGCGAGGGCCACGGCCACTACTACAATCAGCGCGACACGACCAACGGTCCCTCTTCGTCGGTCGGACATGCAGCAATCCTGTGTCAATGCTCAACCTCTGTCACAAACGCCGTATGCCGGCCCGCCCGGCCAATGACGGGCTTTCGGGCTAGTGTAGAAGCAATGACGGGTGCTTGGGTATACTGTTCGCCACGGCTGCTGCCGCTGTAGCGGCTTTGACGGAAACTTTTACGGCCCACCAGCCAATCCCCACACCGGCGGAACCCGGTCCCGCCGCCCCCCTTGCCGAGACACCGCAGGGGAATCGTGCGCCCCGTAGCGATCGCAAGTAGATGGCGCGGGTCGGGGCAACGCCGTACCCCATCCATTGCGTTACTGTCGGGCCACTTTACAAACTTGCGCGAAGACACTCGAAAACGGCGGTGCAGGAACCTGCCTGACCGCGCGGCCACCACCAATAACCCGATTTGAATCAATGACTTACAACCCCTCAAGAAGGACCCGCTAGGACTTGGCACACCAGTTGCACCACGGTAGTCGGAACGGGCGAATTCCGTTTTCAACATCTAGAAGGAAAGACACCATGGAGAATCGTAAGCTACTCCCGCTCATGGCAGGGCTCGCGCTTGCCGGTGTGAGCAGTTTTGCCCACGCGGGGCTCGTTTCCGACACGAGTCTAGACGGCGACGATAAGAGCCTCGACTGCCTTTTCAATGGTAACTCGGCCGGTGGCGCCTGCGCTGGTACCGACGGTTGGATCGAGCCCGGCAGCAATGACCTCGACGTCAATGCGGACGCCAATACCAGCAACGCATGGACCATCGGCTCCTCGACTGGATCCTTCTCGAAGATTGTAATCGAGATTGCCGGCCATTCGGACGACAACACGTTCGGCATTTATGATCGCACGGACACGAGTAATCGGCTGGAGATTTTCAGTGGCAGCGAGGGCGCGGGTGACTCGAGTATCGTTGAGTTCAAGGGCAACGGCAAGTACGAGCTGGACCTTGGCAACGGTAGTGACGCCACCTTCGCCAGTGGATCCAACTTCGGGTTCTATCTATCGGGTCCGGGAGGCGACTTCTTCTCGGACAACACGGAAAATCCCAATGAGGACGAGCAGGTAGTCGCTTATCAAGGTGACGGTGAACGCGAGGCCGATTTCTTCGGTACCGGTCCTTCACCGTGGCTCAGCAGCGAGTGGGTGCTGGCTTGGGAAGACCTCGAGTATAGCGGTAGCGATCAGGACTTCAACGACTTCGCAGTGATGGTCGAGTCGGTGACCCCGGTGCCAGGCCCCGCCCCGCTGGCTCTATTTGGTGCGGGCCTGCTAGCAGCGGCCGCATGCGCGAGTCGACGGAGAAGGGACACGTAATGCGCCACAAGCGCGGCGGGATTCGCCATGCCGAGTGCGGCGCCCGTATGGGCGCCGCACTTTTTTGGTGGTGCGCCGGGCACGGCGCGCCAGCGCCGTGCGCGGCGCTGGATAACCGGTAAGCGAAAGCGAGCCGGAAATTGACCTGGGGGTGGAAGTCCCCTGCGGGCCTTGGTGACAGGAACCGCGAGCCGAATGGCAAGGGCATCATCGTGAGGTGTTGTCTGAAGGCAGCCTGAGGCGAAGCTCCGACCCGACGAACAGGAATCGCATACGAGGCGTGTCGTGGTGGGCGAGCAGGCCAGAATCTGCGAACCCGATGTCATCCGGAACGACGACACGTAGATGCGGCGGGCGTGGAGTGAAGGTCACGCGTCTTACCCCGGGAGGTCTGTCGGCCTGCTATGAGCTACCGGCGCCGCGAGGTGTCGGGAGGGGGCGGCAGAAGTCAGCCGAAGCCATAGTAGCCGCTGGCACAGAGCGGCGAAGGGCTGAACGTGCAGAGCCGATCCGGCACCGGAGCGCTCGATGACCGAAGGAGGCATAGGCGAGGCGGTTGAGAGGCCGCCGCATCCCCGGAGGGCCGACGGCGGAACCGTCGGAGGTACGGGTGATGGATG
>CAYUKN010000222.1:0-2585 GCA_964445325.1 uncultured Ectothiorhodospiraceae bacterium | reverse complement strand
TAAAATGGTCGGGGTGACAGGATTTGAACCTGTGGCCTCTGCCTCCCGAAGGCAATATCCCCGACCTGCGAAAACGCGACGTCCTAACGCGATTCCCGTCGTCGTACGGCCTTGAATCGCCCGGTAGCACAGACCGCGGGACGAGAAGAGCATCCCGCGATCTGGGCCTCCGGGACTCCCGGTGGTCAATGCCCGGGCATGCCGGTGCGCCGTTCCACTCGCCGGGCGATGACGCCCATGACCGCATTGGCGATCTCGGGATCGTTGAGATCGACCTGTTCCATGATCCAGCGCTCGAGGGCGGGCTGGAGCGGCTCGGGCGGCTCGACGCCGACGAGCGCCCGCAGCGGCCGCAGGTCTTGGTTGTGGCCGAAATAGCGCTCGAGCTGGTCGGCCAGGGTCACCACGGCGTCCGGCACGACTTCAGGTTCGGCGACGAAAGGAGTCGAATCAGTCATCACGCACCTCCCAAGGTGTTGTCACGAGTGGCGTAGAAACGGCTGGCCAGCACCCGCTCGATCGCGGACCCATCCTGGCGGGTCAGGTTCGGCACGTAGCGCGAGTAGGTGCTGAACAGCATGTTGGTGTCGGTGTGGCCCATCTGGCGGGCGATCCACTCCGGCGACTCGCCGGCGGCGAGCCACAGCGTCGCCGCCGTGTGGCGCGTCTGATACGGGCGCCGCAGGCGCAGCCCGAGGCGCTTGAGCGTCGGGTACCAGATGCGGTTCGAGATATTGCGGTAGTGGATCGGCCCGCCATTCGGCGCCTGGAAGACATAGGCGTCCGGCTCGCCCCCGGTGCGCTGCCACTGGCGTTTCAGGGCGGCGACCACCGGCGACGACAGATCGATGAAGCGCTCCGAGCTCACGGTCTTGGTCGAGGCGACCTCGCCCTTGACCAGCGTCTCGCGCACATGGAGCTGGGCGTTGTCGAGATCGACGTAGCGCCACTTGAGCCCGTCGATCTCGGAGGTGCGCAGCCCCGTGAAGAACCGCACCACGAAGTAGTCGTGGTAGTAGGGCTCGACCGCCTCGAGGAATTGCTGGACCTCCTCGAGGGAGAACGGATCCACGGTAGGGCGGGGCTCGCGCAGGGGCTTGACGCCCTCGGCCGGGTTGCGGAACGCGTACTCGTCGCTAGCGGCCGCAAGCACGGCCCGTAGCTGGGCGATGATCTGGTTGACCCGGCCGGGCGAGAGGGAACGGCCGGTCGCGGTGTTGCCCCTGGCCAGCTGCGCCCGGTAGTCGAGCACCGCTGCCCGGGTGATCTCGCCCACCGGCGTCTCGCCGAACGCCGGCATCAGGTGGCCTTCGAGGATGTCGCGGACCTTTTCGCGATAGGAGGCTTTCCAAGCGACCTCGCAGCGGCGCAGCCAGGTCTCGGCGAACTCGCGGAATACCGGTGTAGCGCCCGCTTCGTCTGGGCCACTCGTTGAGGCCTCTTTTTCGGTCTCCTGCTGGAATCGGGTGGCAAGCGGGCTTTTCGGGAAATAGGCGGCGTAGTCGAACGTCCCCAGCGTGATCTCCGCCTCAATTTTCCGGAGCACCCGTTCCATCCGGCGTCTGTTGGCCTTGGTATCCCGAAGGCGGGTGACTTCCCGGCAGCGCACGCCGCGGTAACGGAAGTCGAAGAACAAGTAGCCGCTCTTGCGGACGCGGATGCTACCCATGGCAAACGCCCCCAGCGCTCAGGGGGATGCCGACGGGCCCTTCCGCGGCTGGCTCGGAGAGCATCAACGTCTCGATCGGCTCCCAGAGATAGATGATCTTGCGGCCATTGAACGGGCGGATGTAATGAATCCCGGCGATGAAAACCCGGTCCTTGAGCACCTCATTGATGTAGCGCGGGGTATACGGGATTCGCTTGGATAGCTGTTGGGCGGAGAGGTACGTATACTCACTCATGACGCGCAGGACCTTCTTCGTTGCCTGTGAGGCACATTCTGGGAGGGTGAATAGTGCCTGTCAAGCACTAAAGAAGCGTTTACGCATCTTTTCGTAGTTACGGGGAAGGAGCGGCCCCAGCGATGATTCGGTATCGGCTAAAGGAACGAATCGCAGACCTGGAGTTCGCCCGGGGTGAGCGGGTGACGCTCAACGAGATCTCGGAGGCGACCGGTATCCACCGGACGACTTTGTCAAAGATCTCAGCGCGGCGCGGCTACAACACAACGACGGATGTGATTGACCGGCTTTGCTGGTTCTTTAACTGTCGGGTGGAAGACTTGATCGAGTATGTACCTGATCAGTGAGCCGGCTGCGGGCCCTAAAGGTGGTACTCGTGAGCAAGGTGGTGCTCAGCGGTGGGTTAGGGCGGCTGCGAAGGGTCAGCCATGTTGGGCACAGCTCGGGCACACTGTGGGCACAGTCGCCGATTCAGCCGCTGACAACCACCTTCGGGGTCTGGCCTTGGCGCCAGTGGAGGCCAATGAGCGGCATTGGTAGCGTTTGGCTTATGTTCCCGCCAATCAGCTAGTTACGCCGATCCTTGACGCGTGGAGCGCCATCTATAGAATAGCGCGTGGTTTCAGTAGGCGCGTAGCTCAGCTGGTTAGAGCACCACCTTGACATGGTGGGGGTCGTTGG
>CAYUKN010000221.1:0-2599 GCA_964445325.1 uncultured Ectothiorhodospiraceae bacterium | reverse complement strand
CCAGCCTCGAGCTGTCGTTGGTTGTGGTCAGGCCGTCTACCGGAATGCAGCGAGGTACTCTCGCCGTCGACAGCAACGTAGCGATTCACGCACTAGGCCCGCGTCGCCGGAGCGCGTGAGCGCGGAGGCGATGCGGGCGCACCTCGGTGTGCCCGCCTTGGCTGACGCCAAGGCGGGCCTACAAGTTTTGGTGACTTTTCTTGCGCATACGAGGAAAGTCGCCGGGGCCCGCGCAAGCGGGCCCGGAAGGACTTGGCCCCTGGTCCGCCGGAGACCAGCGTGGTAAGCGGATGGGCCCTCGTGGCCAGCCGGGGCTTGGCCGGGCGTCGCTCCGCATTCACAAGGGGGGGGTGCCCAGCCTTCCCTTGGAATGTCAAAAATACTGTATAAGCCATTGTTTATCGGATTCTTTTAGGCTGGCCTCAACTCCGCCCCAAGGCATAGGCCTCGGGCATTCGGCTCTTCCGAGGCGCCATCACCCTCGGCGCGCTTGGCGCCTCGGCGAGCGCCATCAAGGCAGCCGCTCGGACCGATCCCGCAAGAGCCGGGGGCGGGCCTCAGTCGTCGACGGGCCGCATGTGCGGGAACAGGATCACGTCGCGGATCGACGGTGAGTCGGTGAACAGCATGGCGACGCGGTCGATGCCGAGGCCCGCCCCCGCTGTCGGCGGCAGGCCGTACTCCAGTGCGCGGATGTAGTCGGCATCGAAGTGCATCGCCTCGGCGTCGCCGGCGGCCTTCTGCTCGGCCTGGGCCCGGAAGCGCTCGGCCTGGTCCTCGGGGTCGTTGAGCTCGGAGAAGCCGTTGGCGAGCTCGCGCCCGCCCACGAACAGCTCGAAGCGATCGGTGACGCTGGGATCGTCGTCGCAGCACCGCGCCAGCGGCGAGACCTCGGTGGGGAAGCGCGTGATGAAGGTGGGGTCGTGCAAGTGGGGCTCGACCGTCTTCTCGAAGAGCTCCATCTCGATCTTGCCCGTACCCCAGTCCGACTCGACCGCTACGCCCCGGGCGCGGGCCGCCTCGCCCGCGCACTCGCGGTCGTCGAGGATCTCGTCGGTGAGCTCGGGGTTGTGCTCGCGTACCGCCTCGCGCAGCGTGCGGCGCGCGAATGCGCGCGAAAAATCGTATTCTTGACAAGCATTTATGATTTTTTCTTGGCCGAAAACATCAAGCGCGATCCGCCGCAGCACGGCCTCGATGCGGTCCATCGCATCGCGGTAGTCGGCGTAGGCCTCGTAGAACTCGAGCATGGTGAACTCGGGGTTGTGGCGCGTGGACAACCCCTCGTTGCGGAAATTGCGGTTGATCTCGAAGACCTTCTCGAAGCCGCCGACGACCAGGCGCTTGAGGTAGAGCTCGGGCGCGATGCGCAGATACAGGTCGATATCGAGCGCCTCGTGGTGTGTGACGAACGGTTGCGCCGCGGCCCCGCCGGGGATCGTCTGCATCATCGGGGTCTCGACCTCGAGGAAACCGGCGTCCTCGAAATAGCGCCGCACCGTGCTGACCAGGCGCGAGCGCTGGATGAAGGTCTCCTGGACGTCGCGGTTGACGATGAGATCGACGTAGCGCTGGCGGTAGCGCAGCTCCTGGTCGGTGAGGCCGTGCCACTTCTCCGGCAGCGGCCGCAGCGCCTTCGTCAGCAGCTGCAGTCGGTCGACGGCGATCGATAGCTCGCCCGTCTTGGTGTGGAACAGCGTGCCCTCGGCGCCGACGACGTCGCCGATGTCGAGCTGCTTGAACTCCTTGTAGGCATCCTCGCCCAGGCGATCGCGCTGGAGGAAGAGCTGGATGCGCCCCGAGCTGTCCTGCAGCTGGGCGAAGCTCGCCTTGCCCATGACGCGCTTGGCCATCATGCGCCCGCCCACGGCGACAGCGACACCCTGCTCGGCGAGCTCGGCGGTCGCGTCGTAGGCCGCGTGCAGCGCCTGGGCGAGGCTGTCGCGGCGGAAGTCGTTGGGAAACGCCTGCCCCGCCTCGCGCCAGTGCCCCAGCTTGGCGCGGCGCTGCGCAATCAAGGTGTGCTCGTCGCCCTCGCTCATGTGCGCTCCATAGGCTGCCCGGCCGGGAGGCTGAGTCGCTACCCCGGCCGCGGCGTCTGTTCACAGCCCCGCTTTGAGGCTGGCCTCGATGAAATGGTCCAAGCGGCCGTCGAGCACTTGCTGCGGATTGTGCACTTCGACCCCCGTGCGCAAGTCCTTGATGCGCGCCTGATCGAGCACGTAGGAGCGGATCTGGCTGCCCCAACCGATGTCGGCCTTGGATTCCTCGACCGACTGCTGGTTGCGGCGGCGCTCCTGCATCTCGAGCTCGTAGAGCTTGGCGCGCAGCTGGTCCATCGCCCGCGCGCGGTTGGCGTGCTGCGAGCGGCTGTTCTGCGACTGCACCACGATGCCGGTCGGCTGGTGCGTGATGCGCACCGCCGACTCGGTGGTGTTGACGTGCTGACCGCCGGCACCGCTGGCCCGGAAGACGTCGATGCGCAGGTCGCTCGGGTCGATCTCGATGTCCACCGAGTCGTCGATCTCGGGCGAGACGAACACCGCCGCGAACGAGGTGTGGCGGCGATTGCCCGAGTCGAACGGCGACTTGCGCACCA
>CAYUKN010000220.1:0-2605 GCA_964445325.1 uncultured Ectothiorhodospiraceae bacterium | reverse complement strand
ACCTTGCCGTGGCTGGAGAAGCACAGCAGCGTGTCGTGGGTGGAGGCGACGAACATGCGATCGACGAAGTCGTCCTCCTTGGTCCGTGCCGCCGCCTTGCCGCGCCCGCCGCGGCGCTGGGTGGCATAGTCGGACAGCGGCTGCGCCTTGGCGTAGCCCGCATGGGAGATGGTGACCACCACGTCCTCGTCCGAGATCAAGTCCTCGACGGTGAGCTCGTCGCGGCGATCCTGGATCTCGGTGCGCCTGGCGTCGCCGTATTGATCGCGGATCGCCTCGAGCTCCTCGCGGATGACCTGCATCAGGCGATCCGGGTTCTCCAGGATGTCGATGAGCTCGCTGATGCGGTCGAGGATGCCGCCGTACTCCTCGGTGATCTTGTCCTGCTCCAGCCCGGTCAGGCGATGCAGCCGCAGATCCAGGATCGCCTGGGCCTGCTGCGGCGACAGGCAGTAGCCGTCATCGCGCAGGCCGTACGCGTCCTCCAGATAGTCGGGCCGCGACGCGGCCGCACCCGCACGCGCGAGCATGTCGGATACCACCCCGGGCACCCACGTGCGGGCGGTCAACGCCTCCTTGGCCTCACCCGGATTCGCCGACTCGCGGATGAGATGGATGACCTCGTCGATGTTGGCGAGCGCGACCGCCAGGCCCTCGAGCACGTGGGCACGCTCGCGCGCCTTGCGCAGCTCGTAGATCGAGCGCCGGGTGACGACCTCGCGGCGATGGCGCACGAAGGCGTCGAGGAGTTCCTTGAGATCGAGCTGGCGCGGCTGCCCCGCGACCAGCGCGACCATGTTGATGCCGAAGACGACCGCCATCTGGGTGTGCTTGAACAGATTGTTCAGCACGATGTCGCTGTACTCGCCACGCTTGAGCCCGATGACCATGCGCAGGCCGTCCTTGTCCGACTCGTCGCGCAGCTCGGAGATGCCGTCGATGCGCTTGTTCTTGACCATCTCGGCCGTCTTCTCGAGCAGGCGCGCCTTGTTGACCTGATAGGGCAGCTCGGTGACGACGATGAACTCGCGCCCGGTCTTGTCGTCGGTCTCGATATGGGTGCGCGCGCGGATCTCGATGCGACCCCGGCCCGTACGATAGGCCTCGCGGATGCCGCGGCCGCCGTTGATCACACCGGCGGTGGGGAAGTCGGGCCCCGGCAGGTGGTGCATGAGGCCGTTGATGTCGATGTCGGGCTGGTCGATCAACGCGATGCAGGCATTGATGACCTCGGTGAGGTTGTGCGGCGGCACGTTGGTCGCCATGCCCACCGCGATGCCGGCGGAGCCGTTGACGAGCAGATTGGGCACGCGCGTGGGCAGCACGGCCGGCTCCTGCTCGGTCTCGTCGTAGTTGTCGACGAAATCGACCGTCTCCTTGTCGATGTCGGCGAGCAGCTCGTGCGCCAGGCGCGCCATGCGCACCTCGGTATACCGCATGGCGGCAGCGGCGTCGCCGTCGATCGAGCCGAAGTTGCCCTGGCCGTCGATCAGCGGATAGCGCATGGAGAAGTCCTGCGCCATACGCACGATCGTGTCGTAGACCGCGGCGTCGCCGTGCGGGTGGTACTTACCGATGACGTCGCCGACGATGCGCGCGGACTTCTTGTAGGCCTTGTTCCAGTCGACCCCGAGCTCGTTCATCGCGTAGAGCACGCGCCGGTGCACCGGTTTGAGCCCATCGCGGGCATCGGGCAGCGCGCGCCCGACGATCACGCTCATGGCGTAGTCCAAATAGGACTGACGCATCTCCTCTTCGAGGTTGACCGGGAAGATTTCCTTGGCGAAATCGCTCATGGGCAGGCTTCGTCAGCGGTTGTGGCGCGGGCCAAAGCGCGCGATTTTATCACGGGAATCTCGCGAGCCGCGCCCCTGCGGGCTCACCGCCCGTGGGCGGGCGCCAGCGCGGCCGCCATCGCGGCAGCGGTGGCAGGGGCACGCCTCGGCCACAGCGGCAAGACACCAATGCGCCCGAGCCGGTCAGGCGGCCGGGCGGTGATCGTAGAGGTAGACGTCGCGCTGCGGGTACGGGATGCTGATCCCGGCGCTGTCCAGGGCCTGTTTGGCCGCCTTGCGCAGCGCGAAGTTGGTCGGCCAATAGTCGTCGCCCGCCGTCCAGAAGCGCATCCCCAGAACGACCGCCGAGTCGCCCAGCTCGCGCACCAGGATCTGCGGCGGCGTCACACTCGCGCCCTCGGTGAGCACGCGCTCGTCGGCGTGGATGGCCTCGAGCAGCACCCGCTCGGCGGCGTCGATGTCGGCGCGATAGGAGATGCCCACGGGGATATCGTGGCGCCGTGTCGGGTTGTAGCTGTAGTTGATTATTCGCCCACCCCAAATGCCGCTGTTGGGCACCGACTGGTAGAGCCCGTCATACGTGGTCATATTGGTGGTGAACAAACCGATCGCCTCGACCGTCCCCTCGTAGCCGTTGGCGTTGACGTAATCGCCCACCCGGAAGGGCCGCAGGAACAGCAGCATCACCCCGGCGGCGATGTTGGCGAGCGTGCCCTGCAGCGCCAAGCCGATGGCCAAGCCGATCGCGCCCAGTGCGGCGAGGATGCTCGCGGTCTGCACGCCGAAGCGCGCCAGCACCATGATGAGCA
>CAYUKN010000219.1:0-2637 GCA_964445325.1 uncultured Ectothiorhodospiraceae bacterium | reverse complement strand
CGCGGATGCGCGCGCGCTCGCTCGGCGCCAGCAGCGCGAGCGTGCCGACGAGCTGGGCGAAGACGCCGCCGCGGTCGATATCGCCGACCAAGACGACGGGGCAGTCCACGGCCTCGGCGAAGCCCATATTGGCGAAATCGTTGGCTCGGAGATTGATCTCCGCCGGACTGCCCGCGCCCTCGACCAGCACGACGTCGAAGCGCTCGGCCAGGCGCGCATGCGCGGCCAGCGCCGCCGCCCGTGCCCGACTGCGGTCGGCGCGATAGGCCTGGGCGTCGAGGTGGCCCACGGCTCGGCCGTCGACGATGAGTTGGGCGTTGCGCTCGCCCGTCGGCTTGAGCAGCACCGGATTCATGTCAGTGCTGGGCTCGAGCCCCGCCGCGGCGGCCTGCTCGGCTTGGGCGCGGCCGATCTCGCCGCCGTCGGCGGCCACGGCGCTGTTGAGCGCCATGTTCTGGGGCTTGAACGGGGCGACGCGCACGCCCGCGCGCGCGAGCAGGCGGCACAGGCCGGTGACGACGGCGCTCTTGCCGGCGTCCGAGGTGGTCCCCTGGATCATCAGCGTCGTCGCGACCATGGCGGCCTCCCCCGCGAATGGAGGCAATTGTACGCGAGGCCCCGGATCGGGGTCGGCGCCGTCGGGCCCGATCTACGCTCAAGGCAGCGCCTGGCTCGGGCGCGGGTCCCCAGGGCAGCGGCGGTCCGGCCGGCCGACTGGCCGCGGCCGCGGGTGTTGCCTATGATGCGCGCCACCCTCGCGGCGTGCGCGTCCCCATGCTCACCCCTGGTCTCATCATCGCCCTCGCGCTCGCGGCCGATTGGGCCCTGGGCGAGATCCGACGCGGGCATCCGCTGGTCGGCTTCGGCTGGATCGCCGAGCGCCTCGAGCGCGCTTGGAACCGCCGCGATCGCAGCCCGCGGATGCGGCGTCTGCTGGGTGCTGTCGCCGCGTTCGTGCTGGTGGCACCGGTGGCCGCTGGCGGCGGCTGGCTGGCCGCATCGGCGCCGCTGGGTGATGTGTTCACGCTCGCGCTGCTGTACCTGGCCCTGGGCTTGCGCAGCATGTGCGTGCACGCAGGCCGAGTGGCTCGGGCACTGGCCGCCGGGGAGAGCGAGGCCGCCCGTGCGGCGGTCGGGGCCATGGTCAGTCGCGACGTCGCCCGGCTGTCGCCGCGCGGCATGGCGGCAGCGGCGATCGAGTCGACCCTGGAGAATGGTGCTGATGCGGTGTTCGCGACCCTGTTCTGGTTCCTCGTGGCGGGTGTGCCCGGGGTCGTGGTGCACCGGCTGGTCAATACCCTCGACGCCATGTGGGGCTATCGCACCGCCCGCTTCGCCGATTTCGGGTGGTGCGTTGCGCGCCTCGACGACCTCCTCAACTGGATCCCCGCCCGCTTGACCGCGCTGACGTATGCGCTGGTGAGTGGCTCCCCGGGTCGGGCGCTCGCCTGCGCTCGGCGCCAGGGGCGGCGTACGGCCAGTCCCAATGCGGGGGTCGTCATGGCGGCGGGCGCGGGCGCGCTGGCCGTGCGTATCGGAGGCAGCGGGGTTTATCATGGACAATTCCGCTGGCGCCCGCGCTTCGGCGTGGGCGCGCCACCGTCAGCGGCGGCTATCGACCGGGCGGTGCGATTGCTCCAGAGCGCCACGCTGGTCTGGACGGTAGCGGTCCTCCTTGTGGAGTTGGCCCTTGCTTAACCACGGCGGTGATCTCGGTGAGATGGTTCGCCAGCTCGGCTTGCCTGAGGCGGAGTGGCTCGATCTGTCGACCGGCATCAACCCGCACCCCTGGCAGGCACCCACGCCGCCGCCCGCGGTCTGGCAGCGCCTGCCGGAGCGCCGCGACGGCCTCGCCGAGGCCGCCGAGCGCTATTACGGCACATCGGCGCTGCTGCCCGTGCCGGGCTCGCAGGTCGCGCTTTCCATGCTCCCCTGGCTGCGCGGGCGCTCGCGCGTTGGTGTCATCGCCCCCGGCTACAGTGAACACGGCGCCGCTTGGGCGCGCGCCGGCCACGACGTCGTGCCGCTATCGGTGCCTCAGCTCAGCGGGGGCGTGGGCACGGCCTTCGATGTGCTCGTCGTGGTCAATCCCAACAATCCGGACGGAACCTATTTCGATCCCGACAAGCTGTTGGAGTGGCGCAACGCGGTCGTGAGTCGCGGCGGCTGGATGATCGTCGACGAGGCCTACGTCGACGCCACCCCCGAATACAGCCTCGCGTCCTACTGCCCATTGCCCGGCCTGGTCGTGCTGCGCTCGATCGGCAAATTCTTCGGGCTGGCGGGCATGCGTATCGGTTTCGCGCTGGGCCCGACCCAGTTGCTCGAGCGCCTCGAGGAGGCCCTGGGGCCATGGACCGTCAACGGCCCCGCCCGCTGGGTCGCGCGCCAGGCCCTCGACGACACGGCGTGGCAGAGCCGCACGCGCGATCACCTGCCGCGCGAGGCCGAGCGCCTCGGCGGCGTCCTGGCCCGCCATTTCAACCAACGCATCGTGGGCACGCCGCTGTTTCGCACCGTGCTCACGCCGCGGGCACCCGCCATCCACGAGGCGCTGGCGGGCGAGGCCATTCTAGTGCGTCTGCTCGATCGCCAGGACGGGTTGCGCTTCGGCTTGCCGCCCGATCCCCAGTCCTA
>CAYUKN010000218.1:0-2655 GCA_964445325.1 uncultured Ectothiorhodospiraceae bacterium | reverse complement strand
TCATCGGCGTGCCCAACCACGGCACCATCCGCATCGGCGACACCTTCACCGAGGGTGAGCGCTTCGCCTTCACCGGCATCCCCAACTTCGCTCCCGAGCTTTTCCGCCGCGCGCAGATCAAGGACCCGATGCGCATGAAGGCGCTGCAGAAAGGGCTTGAGCAGCTGTGCGAGGAGGGTGCGACCCAGCTCTTTCGCCCCGTCTCGGGCAACGACCTCATCCTCGGGGCGGTCGGCACCCTCCAGTTCGATGTGGTCGCCCAACGCCTGCGCGACGAGTACAAGGTGGACTGCCTGTTCGAGCCCGTCAGCGTCCAGACCTGCCGCTGGATCGCCTGCAGCGATGACCGCACGCTGCGCGACTTCCGCGACAAGGCCGCCTCGAATCTCGCCGAGGACCACGCCGGCGAGCTGGTCTATCTCGCGCCCACCCGGGTCAATCTCCAGATGACCGAGGAACGCTGGCCCGACATCGAGTTCCGGGCGACGCGGGAGCAGGGCGGCCTCACCGGCTAGCCACGAGGCCGCGCCGTCGCGTGCACTGAGCGGCGCGCGCCGCGTGCCTACGGGCTTTCGAGCATGCCTTGGAAGGCGCGTCGAGCTCGTGTATGATGCGCCGCTCTTCGCCCGAGCCGCCCCCCGTTTCGCCGCGCATGGTGCATCGGCCATCGCCTCGACGGCCGAGCGCGCGAGCCGCGCGTACAAGGAGGTAGTGCAGTGCTGTTCCCGTCGACCGAGACGCGGTTCTATCCGGTCAGTGCAGACTATCCCACCGTCAGCCGCTTCGACTCCGAGCTCCTGGGGTGCGCGCTGTTCTGGGGTGCCGATCGCAGCCTCACCCCGAGCGAGGTCGAGGCCCTGGTGTGCCGTCTACCCGGCTGGATTCGCGAGCACGCCGAGCGCGTGGGTATGAACGACCCCATGATCCAGTCGCTGATCATCGACTACGTCGCCCAAGGCTGGGTCGAGTAGGCGGGCAGTGGCTCATCGCTCGCGACGGAGGGCGTCGATCAGAACCACACGATGAACGCAAGATATCGGCTCTGATGGGAGCGCGATGATGATGTCCTGCTCTCATTTCGTGGCTCAGGAGTCGGTTGATTGGCCGGCTTGCTATAAGCGCAACTCCGTGTCCGGCTCACTCACGCATGAAAACCATGCGTGTCCATTGCTCGGCGCATCCCTGCACCTCGCCCCTCCGTGAACTGCGCTTTGCGCAGTCCCAACCTGCCCCTCCAGATTGGTCGTGGTTCACATACACGCACAAGCACAGGGCGTTGGCTCGATTACTCGCCGGTGAACACGCCCAGGCGCTTGGACAAGGCCACGTTCTCCGAGTAGTCGATCGGAATCACGACCAGGGCGGGGCCCTCGTAGGCCAGGGCGGTCTCCAGGGCGGGCCGCAGGTCGCGCGCGTTTTCCACGTATTGCCCGTGCCAGCCGAAGCACTGCGCCAGGCCGAGCCAGTTCGGATTGCCGAACTCGAGATCGGTGTGATCGCCGTAGTGGTCATCCTGCTTCCACGAGATCAAGCCGTAGCCGCCATCCTCCCAGATCAGCATGACGATGTCCGAGTTGAACCGCCGGGCCGTCTCCATCTCCTGGACGTTCATCATGAAGTCGCCGTCGCCGACGATGCCGAGGATCTTGCGATCGCCGGCGACGAAGGAGGCGCCGACACCGCCGGGTAGCGGCATCCCCATCGAGCAGAAACCGTTGGGGATGAGGCACGTATTGGGCTCGCGGCAGTGCAGGTGGCGCCCGACCCACATCTTGTGCGCGCCGACGCCGGAGAGCACCACGTCATCCGGGCCCATGACCGCTTGTACGTCCGAGATCGCCTTTTGCGGGCGGATGATGCCCTCGGTGTCGTCGTCGATATGGGCCTCGATATCGGCCTTCATCTTCGCCCGCGCCGCGTGCTGCGCGCTGTGGTCGAATCGCGGAACGCCGTCGCGCTCGAAGCGTCGGTTGATCTGCCACAGGGCGTGGGCGACGTCGCCGACGAGCTCGACCGCCGGGTGGTACTCGGTGTCGATCTCGGCCGGATCGAAGTCGATGTGGACGATGGTCTCGGAGGCGTCCGGATTCCACAGCCGCGGTGGGTACTCGACCAGGTCGTAGCCCACGGTGATCACCAGATCGGCGTCGCGCACGGCATCGGCGACGTGGTCCCACTGGCCGAGGCCGATGGTGTAGAGCGCGTGGTCTGCGGTGTAGTCGACCGCGCCCTTGCCCATGAAGGTCGTGGTCACGGGGATGCCGGTCTGCTCGGCGAGCTGGCGCAGCTGATTCGACGCGCGCTTGCGCACGGCACCGTTGCCCGCGATCACCACGGGCGAGCGCGCGTTGCGGATGAGCTCGTAGGCCTGATCGCTGACCTTGTCGTCGGGGCCGGGCCGGCGGAAGCGCCGCGGCTCCAGGGGCTCGGCCTCGGTCTCCATCTTGGCGATGTCCTCGGCGAGCTCGATGTGGACCGCACCCGGCTTCTCGCCGCGGGCGGTGCGCACTGCCTTGCGCACCATCTCGGGGATGCTGTCGGGGTGGTGAACCGCGTGGGCCCACTTGGTGACGGGCTCGTACATGCCGACGACATCCATTACCTGGTGGCTCTCCTTGTGCTGGCGCGTGGTCGCGCCCTGGCCGGTGAGCACCA
>CAYUKN010000217.1:0-2671 GCA_964445325.1 uncultured Ectothiorhodospiraceae bacterium | reverse complement strand
CCGCGCCACCGTCTCGGCGTCAAATTCCCGCGCCACGCCAAGGCCGTCGCCGCCAAGGAGATGTTGCCCGAGCCCGTCTTCGACGCGCTGTTCAAGTTCGTCTTCGTGCGCAATCCGTGGGATCTGCAGGTGAGCTCGTGGCACCACATCCGCCACGAGTCGCCCGCGAGTATCCCGGGTATCCATCACTTCGGTGATTTCCTGCGCTACAAGTTCGATCGCGATCGTCCTTATGACTTCATGCTCGACATCTCGCGTGAGCTGCAATCCGACTACATCGTCGACCTGCACGGGCACACCATCGTCGATTTCGTCGGTCACTACGAGAATCTCCAAAGCGACTTCGATGCCGTTTGTGAGCGTATCGGTATAGGGCGACGCGAGCTACCGCACGCGCGGCGCGCCGTCGACCGTGAGGACTACCGCCGCTACTATGACACCGACACCCGCGCACTCGTGGCCGAGCACTACGCCGCCGATATCGAGCGCCTGGGCTATACGTTCGACTGAGCCCGTTGGGCGAGCCACGAATGGACACGAATGGACACGAATGGACACCAATACTTGATACAGCGGGGCTGGTCTTGTGGCCCGAGTACTGCCATTGAGCGCGACACCGAATGCTTTGGTGAGAACCACAAAATGCACACAAAATGAACACGAAATGACTAGAGAATGGAATGCGGCACATGGTTATCCCTTAGCCGAAATGATCTGTTTTGCGTTCATCGGGTGTTCATTTCGTGGTTCACAATCGGTGTCATCGTGCTGCACGGTTCGAGCGCCACGTAAAACCTCGAGGACGAGGGACACATTCGTGTTCAATCGTTTGCATTCGGGGTTCCATCAACGGTCGAGCGCTGATTCACACGGCGTCGGAGTCAATCTTTTCCCATGATACCCGAGCGACAATCCCTGGCCGGGGCGCATGTTTTGCTGGTCGGCGATGTCATGCTCGATCGCTACTGGTCGGGCGGCACCCGGCGGATCTCGCCCGAGGCCCCCGTGCCCGTCGTCGACGTCGGTGATTTCCGTGCTCTGCCCGGCGGGGCGGCCAATGTCGCGCTCAACGTCGCCTCGTTGGGTGCGCAGGCAACGCTGGTCGGCATGGTCGGCGATGACGAAGCCGCCGATACCCTGCGCCAGGGCCTGAGCGATGCCGGCGTCACTCACGATCTCGTGACCGTGGCGTCGTCGCCGACGATCACCAAGATGCGCGTGCTCAGCCGGCACCAGCATTTGATACGCCTCGACATCGAGGATGGCTTTAGCCCGGCCGATCACGCACCGTTGCTCGAGCGCGCCCAGCGCTACCTCGAGCACGCCGACGTCGTGGTGCTGTCCGACTACGCCAAGGGCACGCTCGGCCCGTGCCTGGGCGAGCTCATCCGACTGGCACGTGCGGCGGGTTGCCGCATCCTCGTCGACCCGAAGGGCGATGATTTCGAGCGCTACCGCGGCGCCGATGTGATTACACCCAATCTCGCCGAGTTCGAACGGGTTGCCGGGGCTGCGCCCGACACCGAGGCGCTGGCCTCGCGCGCACGCGACTTGATCGACACGCTCGCGCTGCAAGCGTTGTTGGTCACGCGCAACGAGCAAGGCATGAGCTTGATCCCGCACGAAGGCGAGGGGTTGCACATCCCGGCGCACAAGCGCGAGGTCTTTGACGTGACGGGCGCCGGCGATACCGTCATCGGCGTGCTCGCGGCCAGCTTGGCGGCGGGCATGGGCCTGGCCGACGCGGTGCGCTTGGCCAATCACGCGGCCGCGCTCGTGGTCGCGCGCCTGGGTGCGAGCCAGGTGACGCTCGAAGAGCTACGCCATGCGGTCGAGACCGTCGATCGCCCCGCCGATCGGCGTATCCTGGATGCCGACACGGCCGTCGCCGAAGTCAGTGCGGCCCGCAGCCGGGGTGAGCGCGTCGTGATGACCAACGGCTGTTTCGATCTGCTGCACGTGGGGCATCTGGAAGCCTTGCGCGCGATGCGTGCGCTGGGCGATCAACTGCTGGTTGCGGTCAACAGCGACGCCTCGGTGCGGCGATTGAAAGGGGCTTCGCGGCCGGTCACGCCGCTGCAAGAGCGTATGGCACTGCTGGCTGCGTTGGACTGTGTCGACATGGTGGTCGCGTTCGATGCCGACACGCCGGCCGAGCTCATCGCGCGCATCGAGCCCGACGTATTGGCCAAAGGCGGCGACTATCACCCGAGTGAGATCGCCGGCCACGACACGGTCGTGGGCTACGGCGGCAGCGTGCAAGTGGTCCCCTACCGCAGCGGCTATTCCACTAGTGCCCTCATCGAGCGTCTCGGCGATTAGAGCTTGCCAACGCGAGCCACGGGCTGATCTCGTTCAGGGCGCTTGGGCCGTGCGGTTGTACCCTCGCCGAGGCGCAAAGTAGCGCCAGGTACACCAAGAGTCGTATTCCAGCATAGGCGCATGCGCGGCCTATGGTCGTCGCACGTCGCCATGGCGTAACGCTTACCTCGATCGATCTTGGCGTGTTGGCGAGCGTACTAACGCTCGGCCAAAGGGCTTTGTACGGCGTTGCGCCATGGGCCGATGCCGCGCTACGGGGCCCTCAGGCGGTCGCTGAAAACAGCCGGTCCAAGCGATCGGTGACCTCGTCGACGGTGATGCGCTGCATGGCCTCGGGCGAGCGCACGCG
>CAYUKN010000216.1:0-2691 GCA_964445325.1 uncultured Ectothiorhodospiraceae bacterium | reverse complement strand
CGCGCAGTGCGCGCCCGGCGAGGTGGTGTGGCAGGGCGCGCGAGGAAGGCGGCCTGCTGGTCGGCGGCCTGGGGCGCGGCGGCACGACGCCGGCGTCGCCGGCGTCGCGCGCCCGATGGCCACCAGGCGCGCGTCGCGCACGCGGTCGATGTCGCAGGCGGCGTATTCGGCAATCGCGTGGCGCATCCTGTCGAGCGCCGCCGCGAGCTCGACGCCCGTGGCCCCGCCGCCGACGATGGCGACGTTGAGCCCGCCTGCCCGGCGCGGGCCGCCGCACTGGCCGGCCCGCAGGCAGGCCTCGAGCAGGTAGCGGCGGGTTTGTTCCGCCTCTTCCGCCGAGTCCAGGCTGAAGCAGTGCTCGGCGACGCCGGGGATGCCGAGATCGTTGCTCTCGCTGCCGACGGCGACGACCAGCGTGTCGTATCCGACGCCGCGCGGCGGCAGGGCCTCGCGGCCGCTGCTCGCCCGCAGGGCGGGGAGGTGGATGCGGCGATTGCCGCGGTCCAGGCCCTCCATCCGGCCCAGACCAACGTGAAGTGGTGCGCCCGAGCGTCGATCCACCACGCGTCGACGGCTGGCCCGCCGGACGCGCCCGCGAGGTCTCGGGCCAAAGGGTCTCGGTACCACGGTGCGGCCGCTTGCACGCGTGCCGCGAGTCGTTGGGCCCGGAGACCGGCGCAGCGCTTTCCCTGCCGTTCGTCGCCGAGGCGGCGAGGGACGTGGCTAGCCCGTGACGCCGATGATCGCCGCGAACGCGTGGCCCGTGAGCCAGGCGCCGACGCCCGCGAGGCCCAGGTAGAGCGCCAGGACCCGTGCGCTGACGAGCGCGAACACGGCGACGATGGCGTAGAGGCTGACCGCCGCACCGGCGACCAGCAGCGCCAGGGCGGCTCCGGGACCCATGCCGAGGTCGATCAGCCCGCGTACCAGTGGGAGGGCGGCGTAGCCGTCCAGGTAGAGCGGCGCCCCGACCAGCACGGCGAGCAGGATCGAGGCCGGCTGGTCCGCGCCCAGCGTTGCGGCGATCCACTCGCCCGGCACGTGGCGCTGCACGAGCACCTCCAGCACGAGGGCGAGGACCAGCCACCGGAGCACCAGCCGCGCATTGCGCGCGGCCTCGGCCAGCACGCCGCGGTCTTCGCCGCCGCAGCCGGCGGCCGCGAGGGCGCTCGCGCGCATGTGCTGGTGGCCCGGACCGCCGAACCCCGGGAGCGCGGCGGTCGCCGCGCCGGCGAGCAGGCCGATGCCGAACGCGGCCACCGTCTTCGCGATGGCGATCGGCAGGCCCAGGATCCCCGCGGTGACCATCAGCATGGCCGGATCCGTGACGGGCGAGGCTACCCAGAAGGCCATCACGGGCGCGAGCGCCAGACCGCGGTGCAGCAGCGCCGCGATCAGCGGCAGCACGCCGAGGCCGCAGACCGGGGTGATTGCGCCCGCCGCGCTCGCGACGAGCACGCTGCGCCCCGTGCCGCGGCCGACCCAGCACAGGACCCGGTCCGCCCGGTCGCCTGCGCCGAGGGCGCCGGCCAGGAGGGCGGCGATGGCGATGACCGGCAGCAGGGACAGCAGGCCGCCCGCGACCTCGACGAGCAGGGCGGCCGAGGGCGCCGGATGCAGCGACCCGGCGATCAGGAGCGCCGCCGTCACCGTCCAAGTGGTGGCTTCCGGCCCCGGCCGCCGCCAGGTGATCCCGTTCGCGCTCGCCTTCGCCATGGCCGTGAGATTGCCGCGGCGCAATTCATGAGTCCAACGCGTTTATTTGCACGGATTGATGAGCTATGCGCATAATTTGCGCATGCGCCCGCGACTGGACTGGCTGGAGACATTCCTCGCGATCGCCGATACCGGCAGCCTCACGGGGGCGGGCGAGCGCGTCGCGCGCTCGCAATCGGCGGTGAGCCTGCAACTTCGCCGCCTGGAGGAGACCGTGGGGGCGCGCCTGTTCGCGCGCGACACCCGCCACGTGGCCCTGACAGGGGCCGGCGAACGCCTCCTGCCCCGCGCGCGCCGCACGCTGGCGGCGGCCGACGAGGCAGCGGAGGTGGTGGCGCTGCAGTCGCCGCGCACGGTGCGGGTCGGGGTGCCGGAGGAGTACGCCGACGGCGTGATCCCGCCGGCACTGGCGGCGCTGGTGCGCGGCGCGGGCGGCCTCGCCGTCGAGGTGCACTGCGCGCAGTCCGCGGACCTGGAGCGGCGCCTCGAGGCCGGTCGCCTGGATCTCGCGTTCGCGCTCGCCGACGAGGTCGGCGCGCGCGGTGAGGCGATCACGCGCGATCGCACCACCTGGTTCGCCGCCCGCGGGTTCGACGGGGCCCGACGTCCGCTGCCCGTGGCCGTGTTCGATCAGGCCTGCAGCTGGCGGCGCCGTGCCCTCGAGGCGCTCGACCGGGCCGCAATCGACTACCGCGTGGTGTTCTCCAGCGCGAGTGTCGCCGGCGTGCGGGCGGGCGTGCGCGCCGGGCTGGCCGCCGGCGCGCTGGGGGCGTCGACGGCCACCGGCGACCTGGTAGCGCTGGGCGGCGAGCATGCGCCGCCGGAATTGCCCGCGTCCGGGATCGTGCTGCTGCGGGCCGCGGGGATCGATCCCGAGATCGAGGCCCTGGCGGTGCGCGCGCGCGAGCGCCTCGGCGACTGCGCGCCCGCATGACCCGGCGCCACGGCGCGAGGAGCGTCCGCATGACCGAGATC
>CAYUKN010000215.1:0-2749 GCA_964445325.1 uncultured Ectothiorhodospiraceae bacterium | reverse complement strand
AATCGTCGAATGCGATACCCGGTTATCGTGCCGCGGATGCGCGCGTTCGCCTTCGACGCAAACGCGCCAACGGTAGCAACCGGCACAGTGACTTTGCGCCCGATTTCGAGCTCGGCACACGCGGTCTGCAAGACAGGGACGCGTGTCGGTGGCCATGGCGGCCGTGCTGCCGGCGAACGTCTCCCGGGCATCCTTGGTTCGGGGCCACCTCGCAGAGGGGCACACCGGGCGCGCAACGACACCAGGCCGCGCCATTGAGCGCGCAAATGGTCTCCAACCGGCCGGGATGCGATTATTGAGCGTTCTCGACGGCCCACCGTCAATCCATGCGCACGCAGGCGGCAATCACGAGGGAGACCCATGCAACCACACGTTCTCGTCACCGGCGGCGCCGGTTACATCGGCAGCCACGTCGTACGTCAGCTCGGCGCTCGTGGTGACGCTGTGGTCACGCTGGACGACCTGTCGACGGGACATCGGGAAGCCGCGAAAAACGGGGACAGATCCCATTTTTCCCCGCCTATACCTTGATCCAGGCGATGCGCTCGATCGCCCTGGCAGGTACCGAGCTCGCTCGCGCCACCGTTGGCACCATCCGCCTGCGGTTGCTCAAGATCGGGGCGGTGGTCTGGCGCAATACGCGGCGGGTGCGCCTGGAGCTATCGAGCCACTTCCCGCACCGCGAGCTGCTCGGCCACGTCATCGCCCGCCTACGCCCGGGATGAGCCCACCCGAGTGCTGCCCCGGCACGATGACAAACAATGGGGGTAAGGGGGCGTGTGTCCAAATGGCGGCTCACGCGCCTCGATGAGCCGCTCAGTCGCCTTATCAATCGCACTTGGCCCGCTCGAACGGGCCGTCACGCCTGGTCAGGGCGCTGCGTGCAAAGTCGGGGCTAGGAGCCTGTCGGCGAATCCGTCTCCCTACTGCGCGCGCTCCACAACGGCATCGTTTGGCGATTGCTCCACTCACCTGGCAACCACCATACACGTGTCACAATGGGGCGCCTGGCGGGAAGGAGTCACTTCGGGAGGCAGACTGAGCGGACATGGGCTTACGTTTCTACGTCGTGGGCCGCGAACGACGCCGAAACGAGAGCGCGGCCAAGCCGCCTAGGGTGGAGCGACGAGTGAACACCGCGGTGGCCGAGCACTACATAGGCCTCCCGGATCGCCGCGTGAGCCGGCGGCACGCGGAGGTGTACGTGCTCGAAGGCCGCATCTTGGTGCTCGATCTGGGATCGAGAAACGGCACTTTCGTCCTCCAGGACGGCCGGATCCAACGGGTCACCGAGGCTTACGTGCGCCCGAACCAGATCGTCTCCTTCGGGGGCTACCTCGTGCGCATGGCGAGCCTGCTCCGCAGCCATGATCACGACTGCCCCAACGAGGCCTCCATCGAGGACGAGGAGGCGCCGGAGGAAGCAGCGAACCCGCGACCCGACTCGGGGACCCGGCCGAATCTTCGCGAGTGAGCATCCCGTTGTGCGGGCCGGCGTGGGCCCCTGCGCGCACCCCTGCAGCCACCGCGCAGCCTCCTAATCCCGAACGATCGACGTCGCGAGCGTCCCACGCGCGGCGCCGTCGGTCGAGGCCATCTGGGGCAAGACACTCACCCGCGGCGCCGGCTCCCGAAGCCGATGCCGACCAGTGCCAAAACCGAATAGCGCCAGCGTCGCGGGCGCCGGCACCTCGACCCGCGAGCCGGTTCAGAGCCGGTCGGACGCCAAGATGTGCTGCTCGAGGTCGCTGCCGGGCGTGTCGTGATTAAACCAGCCCCTGGCGAGCCTGATCGCGCACAACATCGCCCGCGAGCTCCAGATCGCCGCCGATCCGCGTCTTGCTCGCAACAGCTTATCCGCCCCAAAGGTGAGCTGACACTCGCGCTCACCGAAACGAGCGAGTCAAT
Source organism: uncultured Ectothiorhodospiraceae bacterium (assembly GCA_964445325.1). Classification (GTDB taxonomy): domain Bacteria; phylum Pseudomonadota; class Gammaproteobacteria; order XJ16; family Halofilaceae; genus Halofilum. The sequence goes on along the minus strand of CAYUKN010000215.1, from coordinate 841 downwards.
CGGTTCCTTGCCGGACATTCGACCGTTCACCCCGAGGCGAGGTGACTCGCTTCGAGCGAAGCGGCGATTACAAGGATCTAGCCTTGCCCGGTCGGCGCGCGATCCGCGGGCACGCGGAACTCTACGTCATCGGCGGGTGCGTGTTCGTGAGCAACCTGGACTGGAAGAACGGCATCTTCATCGTGGCGCATGGGCGCAGGGAACACTTGATCAAGGGCTACGTCGCCCCATCGCAGGTCGTGTCCTTCGGCGGCTACCTGGATCGCATCGGGCACCTCATCGAGCTCGACCAGAGGGGCTGATCGCATCGAGTCCGGCCACACCAGTTGCAAGGCCGGGTGGCAATCCGTCGAGTACATGAGTCGGTGAGCACCACCGCGAGCTCTGTCCGGATCAGCAACGCTGCGTTTCCCCGCTGCGCAGGCGATCTGCCACAGGACCATCGCGCCGGATTGGAGCCGGATGACTGCCCCAAGCCCTCGGCCACCCGGCCTTCGGTGTAGACTGCACGGATGAGCGAGATCCCAAGCGCACCTCGAGCCCCCCGCCAGCGACCGCAACACCGTGAAGGCGCCGGGGCGATCACGGTCGAGGTGATCATCGAGATCCCGCGCTGGAGCTTCCTCAAACGCGGCTCCACGGGGCAAATCGACTTCGTCTCGCCCCTGCCCTGCCCGGTCAACTACGGCTCTGTGCCGGACCGCATCGGCGGCGAGGGCGACCTGCTCGACGCCGTCGTCCTCGGCCCGCGCCTGGCCCGGGGCACGCGCCTGCGCGTCGCCGTCCACGGGGCCATCGGGCTGGCCGAGCGCGGCCTGTACGACGACAAGCTGATCTGCAG
>CAYUKN010000214.1:0-2778 GCA_964445325.1 uncultured Ectothiorhodospiraceae bacterium | reverse complement strand
CCCTCGAAGCGGTTCTCGCCGTTGGCGAGCACGTAGCCACGGTGTGCCATTTGCAGCGAGGCCTTGGCGTTCTGCTCGACCATCATGATGGCGATCCCCTCCTGATTGATGCGCACGATCCGGTCGAAGATGACGTCGACCATCTTGGGCGACAGCCCCGCCGAGGGCTCGTCGAGCAACAGCAGCTTGGGATCGAGCATCAAGGCGCTGCCCATCGCCACCATCTGGCGCTCGCCGCCCGACATCTTGCCGGCGGGCTGGCGCCGGCGCTCGGCGAGGCGCGGGAACAGCTCGAAGACCCGCTGCTTGCGCTCGTCCAAGCTCGCGTCCTTGAGGACATAGGCCCCCATCTCGAGGTTGTCCTCGACGGTGAGCTCGGTGAAGACATTCGCGACCTGCGGCACGTAGCACATGCGCAGCTCGACGATCTCGTAAGGCGCCATCCGGCTGATCTCGGTGCCAACGAAGTCGATCGAGCCCGACCAGGGGTGGATCTGGCCGACGACCGCTTTCATCAACGTCGACTTGCCGGCGCCATTGGGGCCGATGACGGAGACGACCTCGCCGTCGTCGACGCGGGCCGAGACCTCGCTCAGCACCTGGACGTCGCCGTAGCCACAGGTGACGTCTTCAACCTTCAGCAACGGCATACTGCCCACCCAGATAGGCCGCCAGGACCCGCGGGTCGTTCTGCACGGACTCGGGCTTGCCCTCCATCAAGTAGCGCCCCTCGCTCATCACGATCACGGGGTCGCACAGATTCATCACCAGGTTCATGTCGTGCTCGATGAGTAGGAAGGTGATCCCGCGCTCGCGGCACAGGTACTCGATGTTGTCGGTGAGGCGATGCATCAGGGTGCGGTTGATCCCCGCGCCGGGCTCGTCGAGCAACACCAGCGTCGGATCCGACATCAGGGTACGGGCGAGCTCGAGAAGCTTCTTCTGGCCCCCCGATAGCAAGCCGGCCGGCTCGTAGGCCATGCGCGAGAGCTCGCAGAATTCCAAGACCTCGAGCGCCTTGTCGCGGTGGCGCGCCTCCTGCTCGCGCACCCGAGCCGGCCGCAGCCAGGCGTTCCAGATGTGCTCGCCGGCCTGGCCGGCGGGCACGAGCATGAGGTTCTCGAGCACGGTCATGCTGTGGTGCTCGTGCGGGATCTGGAAAGTGCGCGCGAGGCCGCGCTCGAAGATGCGGTAGGCGGGGAGGTTGGTGATGTCGCTCCCCTGGAAGTAGACACGCCCCGAGTTGGGCCGGATGAAGCCCGTGATGATGTCGAACAGGGTCGACTTGCCCGCCCCGTTGGGGCCTATCAAGCCCGTGATCGTGCCCGGCCGGACGTCGAGCGTGCAGCCGTCGACGGCACGCAGACCGCCGAAGTCGCACAGCAAGTCGCGTACGACCAGGATGGGGGATTCGGAGCGTTCATCTGCCGACACGGCGGACTCCCTTGCGCGCGGCTGGCGGCGTCTTCCGCGCGCTGCCGCTTCCAAGCCTACTAGGAGGCGACACCGTGTTCCAGCGGCGCCCAGCACCCCGGCGCCTGCATCGCGGCGCCCCGCGAACCGGTTGGCAGGACCGCCAGCTGCACACGGCAAGCTCACGTTGCCATCTTGACCGGTGCTTCGACTGCATCCTAGCAGGCGCTCGCCAATAAATACGGCGGAGTCAATAACAAGAAAAGGGGGATGACGGTCGTATGGTACGCACCTTGAGCAAGCGCGTCTGGCCCCTCGTGCTGACGCTTGTGGCCGCCTGTGGAGGAGGCGGCGGCGGATCCGAAGATTCCGCCCTCGACTTCACCGGTGTCAGCGTCGGGCCTGGCGCGCAACCCAAGACGCTCGACTTCGGCTGGTCGACGGATGGCGACGAGCCCGTGGATCACTACCGCTTGGAGTTCAACCCGGACGGCGCCTCCGGCTTCACCACCGTCTCGGGTGGCGACAACGTCACGGGCACCCGCTTTACCCTGACCGAGCCGGTTCATCTCACCGATTGGGTCAATGCCGAGTACCGCGTCGTAGCGCTCGACGGCTCGAACGACGAGCTCGCGTCGAGCTCGAGTATCGGTCTCCTCAACAACGTCACCGCTGAAGCGGTCACCGGCTATTTCAAGGCCAGCAACACCGAGGCCGATGACGCATTCGGCGAGGGCGTCGCGCTCTCCGACAACGGCGAGACTCTCGTCGTAGGCGCCCCCTTGGAAGACAGCGTCCGCGGCGACCCCGATGGAAATAACAAAGACGAATCCGGCGCGGTCTATGTCTTCACGTGCAGCGGCGGCACCTGGGGCCAGCAGGCTTTTCTCAAAGCCAGCAACAGCGACGACGGCGACGGGTTCGGCGAGAGCATGGCGCTGTCGGACGACGGCCAGACGCTGGCAGTGGCCGCTCCCGTCGAGGCGAGCGCTACCATGGGCGTCAACAACGGCGGTCAAGGTGACAACAGCGAGTTTCGAGCGGGCGCAGTGTACGTGTTCACGTACGACAGCACTTGGAGCCAACAGGCTTACGTGAAGGCCAGTAACACCACGGGCGACTATCGCTTCGGCACCACGGTGGCACTATCCGATGTTGGTGACACGCTGGCAGTGTAGGCCCCCACCGAGGAAAGCAACGCCACCGGCATCAACGGGAACCAGACAGGCGACGGCTTGACCGAGGCCGGGGCTGCCTACGTGTTCACGCGCAGCAGCGGTGTCTGGAGCCAGCGGTCCTACGTGAAGGCACCGAACACGGACGGCGACGATCGATTCGGCTCCGGGGCGGCGCTGTCCGACGAGG
>CAYUKN010000213.1:0-2784 GCA_964445325.1 uncultured Ectothiorhodospiraceae bacterium | reverse complement strand
GATCTCCGTTCATTGTCATGCCAGTGACCTACATTTCTTGTAGACGCTCTTTGAGACGACCGAGGTCTCGCGCCGCTGGCGGCGCACGGTCGTGGCTGGCCCCGCTGACCTCCGGCACCCGAGGGTGTGTTAGCCGGCGCTGCATCCGCGGGCCGCGGCGGGTGGCGCTTGGCCCTTGGCCCGTGACCTTCGCGCCCCGCACGCGGTGTACCGCCGCTCGGGACCGCCTCAGGTATACCGAACCGGCTTGTAGTGGGCCAGTGTGTCCACCGGCACCTTGAGATAGGCCACGCCGTTGTCCTCCGGCTCGGGCAGGCGCCCGCCGCGCAGATTCACCTGCAGGGCGAACAGGATCAATTTGGGCATCGGGAGCTCGGCGTCGCGTTGTTCGCGCAGCGCGACAAAGCCCGCCTCGTCCATGCCCTTGATGTGGGGGTTGTCGGCCTTCTGCTGGGCGACGGTGGATTCCCATTCGGGCGCGCGCCCGCCGGGTTGGTAGTCGTGGCCGGTAAAGACCCGCGTCTCGTCGGGCAACGCCAGTATCTGCTGGATCGAGCGCCACATCACCCGCGCATCGCCGCCGGGGAAATCGCAGCGCGCCGTGCCGAAATCGGGCTGGAACAAGGTGTCGTGGACGAAAGCCGCATCGCCGATGACGTAGGTGATGCTGGCCATGGTGTGGCCGGGGGAGAACAGCACATGCGCGTCGATCTCGCCGACGCGGAAGCGCTCGCCTTCCGCGAACAGCTTGTCCCACTGCTTGCCGTCGCTCGCCAGGGCGGTCTCGTCGAGGTTATAGATCGTCTGCCAGAGCCGCTGGATCTTGACCACGTGATCGCCGATCGCCGTGGCTGCCCCGGTCTGGGCGCGTAGATACGGCGCTGCGGAGAAGTGGTCGGCGTGGGGATGGGTGTCCAGGATCCAGTCGACGGTCAGATCCTGTTGCCGGACATAAGCGAGCATCCGGTCAGCAAAGGCCGTGCTGGTGTGGCCCGAGTGCGGATCGAACTCCCAGACCGGGTCGATGATCGCCGCCCGCCGGGTCGTCGGGTCGTGCACGACATAGGCGACGGAGAAGGTCTCTGGCTCAAAGAAGCCCTGGACCACGGGTTGGCTCGTTGGCATGACGTTGCTCCTTCGGTTGGTGAGCGGTTGTGCTGCAAATCAGGACGAATCAATTGCTGCCGAAGAGCTCGGGGGACCGGTGACAACCGCATTGGCGGTGTCACCTCCCAGTGTGGCGACGGCGCGCTCCAGGCTCAGATGCAGGCGGCCCTGGGCGCGCAGGCGCTGCGCCAGGTCGCTGCGCTCGAGCTGATCCATGACGGGGCCTTTGACCTCGGCCAGGTGCAGGGCGATGCCGGCCTCGGCCAACAGCCGCTCGATTTCCTCCAGGGTCTCGATGCTGGTCGCGTCGACGGCGTTGACCGCGGGGAAGGCGAGAACCACGGCCTCCAGCCCCGTGCGCCGCTCGGCCACCTCGGCGCCCACCGTGTCGAGCAGGAAGCGCGCATTGGCGAAGTACAGGCTCTCGTCGACACGCAGCAGCAGCAGGTGCGGCCAGGTCTCGACCCGGTGGCGTCGGATGTTGCGGAAATGGTCCGTGCCGGGGACGCGGCCGACGACGGCGTAGTGCGGTTGGGCCGTGCGGGCGAGGTGGTAGACCAGCGACAGCCCGGCGCCGGCGAGCAGGCCGGCCTCGACCCCGAAGGCGAGCAGCACGCCCAGCGTTGTCGCCCAGGCGAGGCAATCAGCCCGGTTCAAGCGCCACAACCGACGCGGCTCGCGCAGGTCGATGAGCCCGCCCACGGCGACCAGGATGATCGCCGCCAGCACGCTGCGCGGCAGATCGTGCAAGGCCGGGGCGAGCGCCACCATGACGGTCAAAACCAGGCCCGCCGTAATGACGGCGGCAACTTGGCTGTGCGCGCCGGCCTGGGCGTTCACGACCGAGCGGCCGAAGCCCCCGGCGACCGGATAGGCGCCACTCACCCCCGCAGCCAGGTTGGCACCGGCGAGGGCGTAGAGCTCCCGCCCCGGCCGAATCGCCTCGCGCCGGCGCGCCGCAAGCGCCCGCCCGATCGACACGCTCTCCAGATAGCCCAGCACAGCGATCGCCGCCGCGCCCGGCGCCATCTCGGCAACCAGGGCCGTGTCCCAGGGTGGTAGGCCTAGCGGAGGCGGGCGCGCGCTGAGCGGCCCCAGCACGGCCACACCCGCCCCATCGGGGCCGCCCAGCCCGGCCAGGCCCACCACCGCAATCCCGGCGGCGACGACCAGCAGCGGGCCGGCGCGGCCGGCGAGCCTGGCCGCCCAGGCGGGCAGGCCCAACCGCTGCAGGACACTGTCGGCCCTGAGCTGCACGGCGAGCAGGATGATCAGCGCGCCCAGGCCCAGCGCGCTCGTGGCCGGGTCCAGGGTTGCGGCATGGCGCACGATGCCGGCGGCGGCGCTGAGTGCATCGTGGCCACCGTCCGCGTCGAGGCCCAGCAGGGGCGGTACTTGCGACAGGGCGATGAGCAACGCGGTGCCGGAGGTGAAGCCCTTGATCACCGGCTCGGACAGGAAACTGACCAGGAAACCGGCCCGCAGCACGGCCATCGCCAGAAGGATCCCGGCCACCATCAAGGCCAGCAGCTGGGCGGCCGCCCAGGGGTCGGCGGCGTCGGCACCGGCGACGGTGGATGCGGTCAGCAGCGAGACCAGCGCCACCGGCCCAACGGCGAGGACGCGGCTACTGCCCAGGGCGGCGTAGGCCAGCAGGGGCAGGATGCTGGCGTACAG
>CAYUKN010000212.1:0-2822 GCA_964445325.1 uncultured Ectothiorhodospiraceae bacterium | reverse complement strand
CGGCCGTCGTCGAGCTCGACCAGGGCGGTGCACGACTCCACCCAGTCGCCGCAGTTGTAGTAGGTCGCGCCCTCGAGCTCGCGGATCTCGGCGTGGTGGATGTGGCCGCAGACGACGCCGTCGAAGCCGTGGCGGCGGCAGTCCCAGGCGACCGCGTCCTCGAAGCGCGAGATGTAGCTCACCGCGCCTTTGACGCGCTGTTTGACGTGCGCGGACAGCGACCAGTAGCCGTAGCCAAATGTCTCGCGGAAGCGGTTGAACCAGCGGTTGGCCCACAGAAGGATCGTGTAGCCCTTGTCGCCGAGGAAGGCCAGCCACTTGTGGCACTGGACGACGCTGTCGTACTGGTCGCCGTGGATGATCATCAGGCGGCGCCCGTCGGCGGTGACGTGCTCGGCCTGGTCGCAGAGGGTGATGTTGCCCAGCACGAGGTGGCTGTAGCGGCGCAGGAACTCGTCGTGGTTGCCCGTGACGAGCTGCACGTGCGTGTCGCGGCGGGCCTTGGTCAGTATGCGGCGGATGACGTCGGTGTGCGCCTGCGGCCAGAAGATTCGCGAGCGCAGGCGCCAGCCGTCGATGATGTCGCCGACGAGATACAGCCGGTCGCACTCGTAGTGCTTGAGGAATGCCGCCAGGGCCTCGGCGCGGGCGCCGCGTGTGCCCAGGTGCACGTCCGAGATCCAGATGGTGCGGACCCGCTCGCGCGGGGGCTCGGCCGCGGGCGCGGCCTCGCCGACCCCCGCGGCCAGTGCTGCGCCATCGACGTCGGCATCGCTGTCGCGGGCGCGGGCGAGGGGCTCGGCGGTGGACAGGGCGTGTGCCATGGCCGCGATGAGACCACGGGCTCATGACATTCGTGTGACGCCGATGTGACACCGCCGCGACAGGTGCGCCCCGCGCCGAAGAAGGCGGGGCTGTCACCGGCTTGCAATGGAGCCCGGATAGCCTTGCCGGCGCCATGTCCCTGGAGAGGCGAGGCTCATGAAAACAACCGAAGGGCTGCGCGCGGCCGCCGACGCGGCACGACGCTACGCGCGGCTCGCGGGCGCGGTGCTCTGGCCGCCGCGCGACGGCTGCGCCCGGCGCACCCTGCGCCACTACGCGGTGGCGCTTCCCCTGGTGGCGCTGCTGCCGGTCTATGCCGCCTACCAGTGGCTCGGACTGGTACTCGACGAGTTATTGTTCCGCGGCTATCGCCGCGTGCCCGTGACGGCGCCGCTGTTCATCGTCGGCGTCGCCCGCAGCGGGACCACCGCCCTGCACCATGCGCTGGCCGACGATCCCCAGCTGACGACGATGCGCACCTGGGAGTGCCTGCTCGCACCGTCGATCACCTGGCGCTACCTGTGGCGCGGCCTGGCCCGCCTCGACCGATGCATCGGCCGGCCGGGCACGCGGGGCATGCAGCGCCTGGAGCGGCGCTGGCTGGCGCGGCTGCAGGCGGTGCATCCGAGCTCGCTGACCGCGCCCGAAGAGGACTACCTCACGCTGCTGCCGGCGGTGGCCTGCTTCGTGCTCGTGGTGCTCGCCCCGGACACGCCCGCGCTGTGGCGCCTCGGGCGCTTCGACACCGCGCTGGGCGACGGCGAGCGCCGGCGCCTGATGGCCGCCTACCGGCGCCGCGTGCAGCGCCATCTCTATTTCCACGGGCCGCGGCGGCGCTTTCTGGCCAAGAACGCGGCCTTCACGCCGGCGCTGGCGAGCCTGCTGGCGGCGTTCCCCGATGCGCGGTTGATGGTGTGCCTGCGCCGGCCCGAGGCGGCGCTGGGCTCGCAGCTCGAGGCCGTCGACGACGCCCTGACCGCCCTCCACGGCCCGTGGCGCCGGGCGCCGTTCGCCCGCCGCATGCTGGCGACGTTCGCGTTCCAGTACCGCCACCTGCTCACGCTGCTGCCGCTGACCGTACCGGGGCGGGCGGTATTCGTGCCCAGTGGCGCGCTGGCGCAAGATCTGGCCGGCACGGTCGAGCGCGCCTACGCCGAATTGGGCCTGAGCGTGCCCCCCGCCTTTGCGGAGCACCTGGCGCGGCGCCACCGCGCCCAACCGCGGGTCACCGAGCGCCGCGCGCACGACCTGCGCGCCTGGGGCCTCGACGCGACGGCCGTTCGTTCGGCGTTCGACGCCATCCATGCCTGTGTCGATTTCGACGCGGCCACGCCCATGGCCGCCGCCGAGCTCGCCTGCCAACCCATCGATCAGCCTCCGATGCCGGAGGCCGCATGAGCGCGGCGGGATTGCGCGTGGCGATCGTCTGCGACGCGCTGCCGGGGCGCTACCCAATCTTGACGACCGCGGCCGGGCCGAGCGCGGGCGCGCGGCCGTGGACACGCTGACCAACGCCATGCGGGAGCAGTGGGTGGCGGTGCTCACCCCCGCCCCAGCGGTGCAGGCCGCCTGATCGTGGGCGCGCGGGCGTCGCTCCACGACGTCACGGTGGCGGCGGTCGGCCGGGTGGGTTCTGTTGCGCCGGTTGTTGCCTGTGCCGCGTGATACGCCGTGGCGAGGTACGAGGCGTGCGCCCGCAGCCCACGCCGGCCTGTAAGGGGCAAAAACCGGCCTACCTGGAATTCGCCGTAGGCGGCATGGACACGGCTCGAGTGCCGGCATTGCCCGGCGATCACCGCCGTGCATATCACCCGCCCCGGTGGCGCCGGGCAAGGCCGGCCTCCAGCTCGTGCTATGCCCGGAGGCTGGCAGGATCGGTGTAACACCGGATAGCCCGGGATCAAGATCCGTCGATCGGGTTGGTTCGGTTACGCCGGTTGTTGCCTGTGCCACGCGATAGGCCGTGGCACGGTCAGGGGCGTGCACCCGCGGGCCGC
>CAYUKN010000211.1:0-2833 GCA_964445325.1 uncultured Ectothiorhodospiraceae bacterium | reverse complement strand
TCCTGCTTTTGCTCGACGTAGTGCGTGATCCGGCCCTGCTCGTCGGTCAGCGGCGAGATGTTGAGCGATTCCCAGTACAGGGTGGCGTCGCTGCGACGGTTCTGCAGCTCGCCCGTCCAGACCTCGCCGCGGGCAATCGTCTGCCATAAATCGCGATAGACCGCATCGGGCATGTTGCCGCTTTGGATGATGGCCGGCGTGTTGCCCACCAATTCCTCGCGGGTATAGCCGGACACCCGCTCATAAGCGGGATTGACATACTCGATGCGGCCGTCGGTGTCGGTGACCGCGATCGCGGCCGGGCTCTGCTCCGTGATCTGCGCGAGCTTGCGCAGCTCTTGGTCGCGCTCGCGCTGGTCCGTCACGTCCTGGAGGGCACCCTGGAGGCGCACGATGCGCCCGTGGTCATCACGCACCGGCTCGCCCCAGGTGCGAACCGATTTGCGCCGGCCATCGGCTGCGATGAGCGCCAGCTCCACGTCGTAGCTCACCCCCTGCTCGGCGCAGGCCATCACCCGCTCGCGGATGCGTTCGCGGTGCTCGGGCACGTAGAACGACACGGCCTCGTCGAAGGTGGGCGCATAGCCATGCGCCACGCCGTGGATGTCGGCGACGACGTCGGACCACGTCACGCGTCCCTGATCGAGATCGGCGGACCAGCTGCCGAAACCGGCGATCCGCCCCGCCTTGTCGAGCATCTCAGCCTGGCGCGCCATCTCGGCCTCGGCCGCGCGCGTCGCGGTGACATCGGTGATCACCTTGCCGACAAGAAGCTCCGCCCTGTCGGGCAAGTCGATGGGGTAGTAACGCACCAGCAGCTTGCGCTGGCCGTGTTGCGCATCACTGCGCTCGGATTCATAGCGCTGGATTTCCCCGGCGCGGCAGCGATCCAAACGCGGCTTGACGATCCGCTCGAAGGCCTCGGCGCCGACCATCTCGGCCACGCTGCGCCCCGCGATCGCCTCGTCCTCCAAGCCGGAGCTTGCCCGATACGCCGGGTTGGCCCACACGTAGCGATCGTCGGCGTCGACGATGGCGCAAAGCTCGTGGCTGCTCTCCAGAAGTGCCTGGAACTGTCGCAACGCGTCCCTCGACGCGCGCAGCGCCTGCTCGGCTTCCTGGCGCGCCGTGATGTCCACCAGGGCACAGCGGAATCGAGGGGCGCCGGCATCGGCGGCATCCGGGTCCGCGACCGTGTCCAGGCGGACGGTGCGTAAGCATGTACCTTCGCCGGCCAGGTTCAGGTCATCGACGACGTGGGCTTCGGCGTCGGCGGCCAGCGCGCGCTGGTGGAGGTGGAGCGCATCCTGGGAGTCGGGGGCCACGAACGCGGCTAACGGCTGGCCCGCCGGGTCGGTGCCCGGGGCCAGCAGCTCGGCGGCGGCCCGGTTGGCCTCCTGGATCCGGCCCTCGCCGTCGAGGCTCAGATAGCCCACCGGCGCCCGCTCGAAGAGATCGCGGTAGCGCCTTTCGCTTGTCTCCAGCCGATCCCGCGCCTGCGCCAACACCTCGTTCTGGATCCGCAGCTCTTCCTGGTGCAGCTCCAGCTCGGCCACCAGGGCCTGGGCATCCGCATCGCTCCAGTCGCCGACATCGGTCGGCCCCTGGATCAGGCGCTGGCGGGCCGCTTCCCGTAGGGCGGCCGCGGGCAGCGGCTTGGCGTCGTCGTGCTCCATGGTCGGGGACCTCTTCACGTTGGCTCGCGGGCGGATCCGCGCACATCCATGGCGAGCAGGATTGTTGCGGGGCCGCCCTCGTTTTCCAGGCGACGGCCGTTGAGACGCAACTGCAGCGGCCCGGCATCGCCGCCGTCGATGGCGAGCTCGAAGTCACGGAAGGCCTCGTTCCGGGGCAGCACTTGCGCCAGGCGGCTGCGCAATTCGGGATCGTCCCATTCGCCCTGCCCCAGCTCGAACAGGGACCGTCCATCGACCGCCTCCGGGGCCAGCCCGAAGGTGCGATAGAAGCCGTCGTTGGCCGACAGCACCCGCATATCGCCATCCAGCACCAGCAGCGGATCGGGCACGGTATCGAAGACGGTACGGAAAAACGCCTCGCTGCGCGCCACGCCGTGGAAGGCATGGATATCCTGGAAGATGCAGACCACCCCCCGGATGACTTGCCGGGTGCTGCGGTAGGGCTGTATCCGCAGCAAATACCAGTGCCCCGTATCCGACTGCACCTTCACCTCGTGCGGGACCAGGGTGTCCAGCACCGACGCCGCGTCGGCGACCAGGTCGTCGTAGGCCAGGTTGATCCGCAGCTCGTTGAGGGGGCGTCCGATGTCGGCCGGGCGCACGGCGATCAGGTCCTGCACCGGGGTGGTATAGCGCTTGATATTCAGGGCCGAGTCGAGGAACAGCGTGGCGATGTGGGTGCTGTCCAGGAGATTCTTGAGGTCGTCGTTGGCCTCGGTGAGCTCGTCGACGCGCGACTGCAGCTCCGCATTGACGCTGCGCAGCTCCTGGTTGAGGGATTCCACCTCCTCCTTGGCGACCTCCAGTTCCTCGTTGCTGCTTTGGAGCTCCTCGTTCATCGACTGGAGCTCCTCATTCAGCGAGCGAAGCTCCTCATTGGCGCCCTGCATCTCCTTGACCGCCACCTCCTTGTCCTGGCGAGCGTTTTCCAGCGAGCGCCGCAGGTCGGCCTCGGTCTCGCTGTCACCGCTGCTCGTGTCGGCGGGCTCAACGGCCGCCTCGGTTTCCCCGACGGCGGCGGGCTCCTCGCCGCGAAGCGATTGCAGGGCCACCAGACGAAAGCCGTTCAACGCACTGGGGGCGCGGATACGGCGCACCGCCAGGCGGACCCGCTCGGCATCATCCCCGCCCTGGAT
>CAYUKN010000210.1:0-2865 GCA_964445325.1 uncultured Ectothiorhodospiraceae bacterium | reverse complement strand
GGCCATGTCGAGGCGCGCAAGGATAGCAGTGCCTGGGGCGCCCACGCGGTCCCGTTTCGTTCCAGGCGGGGTACCGCCGGTTGCGCCCGCACGATCGGCCACGCCCGTGACCCCAGTGCATCGGTCATACGGGGTTGTCGTGTGGCGACGGCGTGGGTCGCGGCGACAAGGCCGAGCGCATGGCCGCGCGTGCTTCCTTCTGCCCCGAAAAGCCGCCGGCCGCCGCCGCGCGCGCCCAGTCGCCCTTCTGCAAGGCCTTGGTGATCAGCGCCGCAAGCGCCGGCGGGGTGACCGTGTCCGCATCGTGGGCCAGTGTCGCCAGCGTGGCCTTCCACACGGCGACGGCGGCGTTTTCGTAAGGCTGTTGCCCCGCGAGGAACGCCGCTAAAAGCGCGCGCTCGGTCTCGTCCAGCACCGGCGCGGCGGCGGCGCCGGCTGCGTGCGTCAGCGCATGGACCAGCGGCGCCTCGAGGTCGGCGAAGAATTCGGGCAGGCGCATCGGCCACTCCGTGGCGAAGCGCGTCTGCGTCCTCTGGGCGAGATCGCAGCCCGGCCCGTTCAGGCCACCGATCATCACAGCGGCGTGGTGGCCGCTGGAGGCCTCGCGCGTCACGCCGACGCGCACGGGCCGCAAGCCCGCGTGCGCCCAGAAGCGCACGAGCTCGGGCGTGGCGCCGAAGGCCGCCCCCCAGTAGGCGAAGCCGGCGCGCTCACTGGCGGCGCGGACGTGCTCGACCAGCGCGCTGCCGAGGCCTCGCCCCTGGCAGGCCGGGTGCACCGCGATGCGCACGACACGTCGGCCCGAGGCGCTCGCCGCCGTCGCGTCGAAGCCGTGGAAGGTCAGCGTTTGCGGCAGCAGATGACCGTGGCTGCGGCGCTCGCCGCGGGCGACGGCCTCGGCCAGCCCCTGGTCGAGCGCGCCTTCGTCGGCGGTCAGGCAAGCGCCGACCACCGCGCCGTCGCTGTGGGCAAGCCAGACGCGGCAATTGGGGCCGTCCAAGAGGTTGCGCAGATCGCCCGGCGTCGTCCGATAGTGCGCCAGCACCAGCAGGCCGAAGACTTGGCGCAGCGTGGCCTCGTCGGCGGCGAGCGTGTCCCTGTCGGTCGCGGCGATGCTGGTATCGCTTGCGTTGGTCCCGGCGACATCGGCATCCGCTGCGGCCTCGGCGTCGAGCAGCAGGGCGTCGAAGACGAAGCCCTCGACCGGGTCGCCCGGGGCCCAGCGGATCGGCGTCTCCAGCGTGAGGCGACGCCAGTGCGGTGTGACCGTGTCGAGCACGCGCTCGAAGCGCACGGCGAAGCCACGGCCGCTGCCCTCGTAGCCGTGAAGGGTGGTGGCGAAGGCGATGCGCGTATGGGCGCGCAGCAAGGCCTCGAGCAGCGGCCCGGGCAGGGCGGCGGCCTCGTCGACGAGCACGAGGTCGGCGTGCCAACGCTGGCGCGCGAGCTCATCGGCGGGCACGAACGTGATGGAGGCGTCGCCCAGGGTGACGCGGTCGCCGCGCGCCTGCGCCGAGGGCAGCTGCTCGGCGGCGTGCGCGAACAGCGGCGCCACCGCAGCGCGCGTGGGGGCGGTTACCCAGATTCGCTCGAAGCCCTTGTCGAGCAGGCGCGCGGCGGCCAGCCCGAGCGCGGCCGATTTGCCGCGGCCGCGGTCCGCGGTGAGCGCGACGGGGCGGCGTGCCCGGCCCTCGGCGACGCGCTCGATCGCCGCGACGGCGTGGGCCTGATCGGACGTGCGGCAGGCACTGTCGCGCATTTCCGTGCCCGATGGCGGCCCAGGGCCTGCGGTTGCGGGCAGCTCCGGTAATGGCTGGCCCGCCTCGATGCAGTCCGCCAGGGGCGAGGCTCGGATGCGACCCACCAGCCGCGCCAGGAATCGACCCGCCAGCGCGTCGACGCCGAACGGCGGCACCGTCACGCGCGCATACTCGGGGTCGGGATACGCGGGCCAATCCGCGAGCGCCGGCGCGGCCAGGATGAGCAGCCCGCCGGCGCGGATCGTGCCGGCAACGGCGCCGAAGGCATCGGGGTTGAAGCCGGCATGGGCGTCGAAGACGACGTGCGCGGTCTCGCGCCCGAGCAGTTGCCGCGCCTCGGGCCCCGTCATCGACCAAGCGCCATCGGGCGCGGCGTCACTGAGCCATAGGACCGGCTCACCCCTGAGGGCGGAGGTGGCCGCCTCGGCGCAAGTCCGACCCCAGTCGCGCGGCCCGGCGAGTACCACCAGCGCGCGATGGCCGGCGCGGGCGGCCAACCCGGCGCGCTCGCGCAGCCATGCCGCGACCTCTCCGGGGGCCGGCGATGCTCGTGTAGGCGGTGCCATGCTGGAGGGGCCTCCCTATGGCCCGGCGACCCGCTCGGACCGGGCCGTCGTCGCTCGATTCGCGTGGCGAGGAGCGCCAGCATGCCAGCGCCAGGCGCGTCGGCCCACCGGGGCGGCTGCGGCGCCATCGTCTAGCGCCCTTCGCGTGGCGAATGCTAGCGTTGACTCCGATGAGGCGGTCAGACGGGCTGACCGAATCGCATCCCGCATCGAAGCCACGCGGAGGAGCCGGATCGATGCCCGCAGCGTGCTCACCCATGGGTGTGTCCACTCGAATACCCCGCCGGTCGTCGTACGGACCGGCGGGGGCGTAGCTCAACCGGTCAGAGCGTCCGCCTTATAAGCGGTTGATGCGGGTTCGAGTCCCGCCGCCCCTACCCAGACTGGCGTGCCCTCCTTCAGTCGAGTCGATCGGCCACGCTAATCGCCTCCGGCGACCAGCCCGCCCTTATGACCAGCGAGCGCAGTGAAAATAGGGGACAGACCCAGTAGTGTCCGGAAAAAGCGGGCTGCTCCGCTCGTAACGCTCTGATTCTACG
>CAYUKN010000209.1:0-2898 GCA_964445325.1 uncultured Ectothiorhodospiraceae bacterium | reverse complement strand
CTAGGATGAATTGGTTTCGATGGTCGCGGCAGTGGGAGGGCGAAATGACGACGGCGATGGTTCGCATGCTGAAGATGGCACGGGTGCTCGTCGCGGGCGTGGTCCTGGCGTCGTGTGCCGCCCTGGACAGCCGGCCCGAGGTCGAGGAGGCTCAGTTCGGGCTCATCAAGCAGACACCGGAAGGCGAGATCCTCGTCGAGGAGGCGAAGCGGATCCCCAACAGGCAGGGGGTCGTCTATGGGTGGCGGATCCGCCTGGAGACCGACCGGGCGGAGTTGAGTTGGCGCGAGGAGTTCGTCTTGCCGACCGCGCCGGATCAATGGAATACCGCGGGCGAGGAAGGCATAACGATCAGTGCCGATCGCACGACCGCGATCACGGAGCGGACGGTGGCCATCGACGACGGCGAGATCCTGAATTGGTGGGGTGTAGCCGAAGGCGACCCCTCGGGCGAGTACGTGATGCGCGTGTACGTCGAGGGCGATCTCGTGGAGACCTTCGAGTTCCGACTCGAGTGACCGCTCAGCGGTTGGCGCGTGACTCAACCGCTGAGGAGCGGAAAGGTGACCGCGAGCGCCCAGGCGAGGATGACGGCGTTGGCGAGGGCGGCGACGAGCGGATGGCCCGTCTGCGCGTAGGTCCAGCGGCTGAACAGGCCGAAGATGACGAACACCGCGACCATCGCCGGGGCGATGATGATCAGGAAGAAGAGCTCTCGCGGGGCGAGGGCGACGGCCCCGCCCAGCGAGGCGAGCAGCAGGAGCTTGGTCGCGGGATAGGCGCCGCGCGCGGCTTGTGAGCCGCGGGTGAGCCACTCATCGGTGGTGGCCCAGAGGGCCGTGCCGATGAGCATGACGGCCAGCAGTGTCGCGCGCTCGGGCGTGGGCAGGAACGCGATGACGAAGTGATCCAGCGCGACGCCGACCGTGCTCAGGCCGAACAGTATGACCAGGATCGTGGCAACGACGAGACGCGGGTATGAGACCCGTGTCGGTCGTGTTTGCGGATCACGCCGGGCCAGCCAGGCGAGCATCGCCGCGCTCAAGATCCCGTAGAGCGCGAAGTGCACCGCCAGGTAGTCGGCAACGAGGACCGGCAGGAAGTCCGGCTGCACGACCCGAAGCAGCAGCGGTGTGGCGATCGCCGGCAGCAAAGCCGCCGGCCAGCAGCGGCGCCAGGGCCGGCCCGCGCCGGCGGCGGATGAGGCGACGCGCGGCAGCAGGGCGGCTGCGGGCCAGCCCAGCGCGACGATGCCCGCGAACAGCAGCGCGATCCACGCGCCGCGGTTCGCCGTGAATCCGTCGGCGTCCCGGCCGAAGGTGGTGTCCAGCCAGTCACGCGCGGCGGCGAGGGCCCCGGTGCTGTAGAGCACGCCGATGTGCTCGACGCCGTCGGCGACGACCATGCGCCTTGCTGTGCCCTCGGCGTGGTTGCCGTAGGTCTCGCCTTCGGCGACGGCATCGGCGGCCGGCGCCGTCGGCGCCATGGCGACTGCTTCGCGCGCCGCGCGTTTGAGTGCGCCCGCCTCGAGGCCGCCGACGACCACCAGCAGGTTGGACGGCGAGGTGGGCTCGAGGCTGCGCGCGAACGTCGAAACCCCGACGGTTGCGGCGACATCGTGGGCCTGCGCGTAGCGCACCACGATGTCCGAGGCCATCGAGTGGCCGAGCACAGCCAGGCGCCCGTCGCTGGCGGGCAGCTCGCGTGCGAATACGGCCACCTTGGCGAGCTCGTCGAGCAACGTCTGGGTCGCGCCCTCGACCTCGGTAACGTCGCCCGTCAGCGGGCGCGGGTTGCGCCCGTGGCCGCGGAAGTCGAACGTCACCGCGACATAGCCATTGCGCGCCAGCGTGATGGCGAAGGGCTGCATGAGCTGGCGCGAGCCCGCGAAGCCGTGGGCGATGACCACGGCCGGTGCGGGCTCGCCCGCGGTGGGGCGATAGACGGTCGCCGGGGTATCGCCGACGGCGACCTGCTCGATGGTCAACGCCGCGGTCTGATCAAGGAGGCGCAGCAACGCGAGCGCGATCGCCGCGAGGGCGATGGCGGCAACGATCGCTCGTATGACGCGAGACGGGTTCATGCCGTTCGTAGACACGACTCGCAGGTAGCGCAAAAATATGCTCTAGGGAACGTCCGATCAGCACCGGTCATCCTGCGATGCGGCCCGTTCCACGGTTTGCAAGTTACTGCGGGCACGGCCTAAAAGTCCGACCCAGCGGATGTTATAAACCGGGTTCCGGTATGAATCACAGGGTCGCGCGGCCCCAGGCCGGCCCATTCGGGCCGTAATGGGCAGCGATAGCGCACTCTTGTGTAAGTCCGGCCGTCATTTGTGGCCGCGACGCGGCGTGGAGAATGACCCATACTGGCGTCGATCCAACGACAAGTGCTCGGTAGCCGGCACTGTATTATCGATTGGACCGAAATGGCGAAGCAAACGCGGCCCGGGCGGAAGCGGGCGATACCCTCGGCGAGGTCGACGGAGCGCGGCGATGCAAGACAACGCGGATGAATCGGAGAAGGCCCAAAAGGCGATCTTCCAGGCGATCGATACGCAGCTGGCCGACGGCGATCCGCCCGAGACGGCCGAGGCGCTCGATCGGCTGTTGCAGCAGGGCTATTCGCGTGACGACGCCTACCGCTTGATCGGCGCGGCGATCGCCGACGAGACCCACGAGATCATCAAGCACGGCCGCGAGTTCGATCGCGCCCGGTTCGTCGGGTTGTTGAAGAAACTACCGGCGATGCCGTGGGAGTGATGCCCGGGCAGGTCTCACCCACGCGCGAGCGCTTGTCGCGCTAAAGAATGCCTGATGTAACCCGCTTATCGCGTGGCGAGTCCCACTCCGGCGTTGGCAAGTCGCTGGCGGGTCGGACTGAAAGTCCGACCCACAG
>CAYUKN010000208.1:0-2908 GCA_964445325.1 uncultured Ectothiorhodospiraceae bacterium | reverse complement strand
GGGTCCTGGCGCAGCGCCGAGCGCAGCACGCGGGCGAAATCGAGGCCGATCTTGGGCTGGACCTGGACCTGGTTGACCCGCGCCAGGCGGTATTCGACCGGATCCTCAGCGGTGATGATCTTCTTCTCGGCGTTGTTGAGCTCGGCCAGCGCCGCATACAGCGTGGTGGTCTTGCCGCTGCCGGTCGGCCCCGTCACCAGCACCATGCCGTAGGGATGGTGGATGGTTTTACGGAAGCGCTCGACGGTGGTCTTGCCCATGCCGAGCTTCTCGAGGTCGAGCAGCTGGCCGGTCTGGTCGAGCAAGCGCATGACCACCGACTCACCATATTGGACGGGCATGGTCGACAAGCGAACGTCGATGGAGCGGTTCTTCACGCGGATGTTGAAGCGCCCGTCCTGGGGCATGCGTTTCTCCGAGATGTCGAGGCCCGCCATGAGCTTGAGGCGCAGCACCAGCGCCGGGGCGATGCGCTTTTCCTTCATCTGGTGCTCTTGGAGCACCCCGTCGACGCGCTGGCGGATGCGCAGCAGGCTCTCGTCGGGCTCGATGTGGATGTCGGAGGCGCCGACCTGGACCGCATCCTCGAAGATGGACTTCAACAGCCGCGCCACGGGGACCTCGGCCGTCTCTTCGGCCTCGGTCAAGCGCTCGACGTCGTAGTCGCTGTCGGAGAGCTCCTGGCCAAGCTCTTCGGCCAGGTTGGAGATCTCCGCGGTGCGCCGGTAGACCCGGTCGATCATGCGGATGAGCTCGTTCTCGCTGACCACGGCCTGGCGGATGGGGCGCTTGAGATGGCGCGAGAGCTCATCGAAGGCGAATATGTCGGTCGGGTCGGCCATGCCGACGAGCAGGGATTCGCCATCGTCGTCGAGCACGATCGCGCGGAAACGCCGCGCCAGCGTCTCGGGCAGGAGCTTGACCTTTTCCGGGTCGAATTCGTACTGGCTGAGATCGACGCGCTGGATCGCGAGCTGGCGCGCCAGCGAGTTCAGGACCTGGTCCTCGCTGGCGTAGCCGAGATCGATCAAGGTGTTGCCCAGACGCCGGCCGCCGCGCTTTTGCTCGGCGAGCGCCGCCTTGAGCTGATCCTCGGTGATCAACCCATCGCGCACGAGGAGCTCTCCGAGGCGAATCTTCTTGCGTGCTGCCATGGCGTCAGTCTCCGGCGGACGAGGCCAGCGCCTCGATCCGTTGTTGCGCCCAGCGGTCCAGGCGCTCGCTCAGATCACCCGTCGCGCGGGCCTCGCGGAAGGCCGAACGGGCCTCATCGGGATGATCCGCGGCCGCCAACGAGATCGCCAGACCGAGCCACCAGCGGCCCCGGCTGGTGTCGCCCTCCAGGGCCCGAGTGTAGGCGGTTATGGCCCGCTCGTGGCGCTCCAGGCGCTGCGCCACCGCCCCGCGCAGGGCGTGGTAGCCGGGGTCACCGCCGCCGGCCGGTGCCGCCTGCTCGAGGACCTCGGCGGCGCGCTCGATCTCCCCAGCGTCGACGAGCAGGCGGGCCATGGGCTCGGCATAGGCGCGACGCTGCGGCGCGCGCTCCAGCCCAGTGGCAAGCACTTCGCGTGCCGTCTCGGCGGCGCCCGCGCGGCGCAACAGCGTCACGAGCAGGTCGCGCGCGTCATGGAGGTTGGCGTCCGCCTCGAGCGCGGCCCGCAGCTGGCTGCGTGCGCGCGCGAGCTCGCCGTCGGCGAGTGCCTGGCGCGCCGTGCGATAGCGCCTCTCCGCCCGCACCGACGCGTCGGTTTGGGCGTCCGCGCGCACGCTGGCGTCGTCGTCTCCGGCGTCGGCGTCGCCATCCGACTCGGCCGTGACCGCTTCGCCATCGGCGTTCGCTTCAGCCGAGCGCCCCGCTGGATCATCGTTCGCGCTCGCCGTAGCCGCGTCGTCATCGCCCGCCGGCGCCGCCTCGCTGCCCTCGCCGGCTTGCGTGGCGGCGCCGTCTCCTTGGTCGCCGCCGGCAGCGCGCGCGGTCTCGGTCGCCCGGGCGCTGTCCTGCTGCCGGGTCGGCTCGCCCGCATCGGCCGCGGCGCCTCGGTCATCGGGATCGGCGCCGCCACCGTTGGCGTCGGTGGCGGTAACCGTCGCGTCGTCACGTGCCGTCCGATCGGCGCTGGCCTGCATCGCACGATCTTCGACGCCGGCCGCGTTCGCGTCGGTCGGCGCGCGGGCCGTGACGACGTAGCCCGATGCCCCCCGGGCGACATCGAGGCGCGCATCGCTGGCCACTTGGAGATGAAGCGTGGGCTGTTGCCTAGCGGCCTCGAGGCGGAGCTCGCGCACGACGTCTTGATCGGACGGCGGCGCGGGTAGCGCGGTCCCGGCCGCGCCCGCCAGCGGCAGTTGCAGGCGGACGGCGGTGTCGTCGCGCTCGTAGGCCGGCGGCGCCTCGGGGGGCACGCTCGTCTCCAAGCGCAGCTCGACGGCGCCGCCGACGCCGCCGGTATCGAAGGCCATGTTGGCCAGCACGGGGCGCGACGGCTCTGTGCTCGTCGACGGCCCCTCGGCAGGTGTTTCCTCGGACGCCATCGGGGCGACGATCTCCGGGCTCGACCACAGGGCGGCGATCGCGGGCCACCGCTGGTAGAGCAGCGCCGCCGCGACCGCCACCAACGCCAGTGCCAGCGCGATCGGCGCGGCATAAAACCACGGCCGGCGCCGGCGCCCGGGGCGCGAGCCGGGCGCCGGCGCCTGGACGCCCTGCTCGGGAGAGCGCGCGCCGCGGCGCTCGAGGTCGGACAGCATGCGGTTGATCAGGCTCATGCGCTCGCCGCCACCCAGAGCACCCACAGGCCCGCACCCAACGCGATCACGCCCAGACCGTAGAGCGCGAGTCGGGGCGACGCCCGGGGCCGGCGCGCCGCACCGTCGGTCTCGGCGGCGGCGGCGCGCACATCGCCGGCGC
>CAYUKN010000207.1:0-2928 GCA_964445325.1 uncultured Ectothiorhodospiraceae bacterium | reverse complement strand
AGCAGCGTGGCCACGTCGTCCATGTGCAGGCCCGTGGTGGGCTCGTCGAAGATGAACAGCATGGCCTCGCCGCCGCGCCGGCCGCCCGCCTTGGCCAGATGGCCGGCGAGCTTGAGGCGCTGGGCCTCGCCGCCGGACAGCGTCGGCACGGGCTGGCCCAGCGCCATGTAGCCCAGGCCCACCGCCTGCAACGGCTCCAGCGCGCGCAGCACGTCCGGGTAGTCGGCGAAGAAGGTCACCGCCTGGGTGACCGTCATCTCCAGCACCTGGGCGATCGAGCGCGGGCCCGTGTCGCAGCCGACCGAGGGCGCGAGTGTGACTTCCAGGATCTCGGGCCGGAAGCGGCGGCCGTCGCAGTCGGCGCAGCGCAGGTAGACGTCGGACAGGAACTGCATCTCGACGTGCTCGAAGCCGTTGCCGCCGCAGGTGGGGCAGCGCCCGTTGCCCGCGTTGAAGCTGAACGTGCCCACGGTGTAGCCGCGCGCCTTGGCCTCGGGCTGGGCGGCGAAGAGCTTGCGGATCGGGTCGTAGGCGCCGACGTAGCTCACCGGCGTCGAGCGCGTGGTGCGCCCGATCGCGGACTGGTCGATGAGCACGGCGTCATCGATGCGCTCGTGGCCGCTGATGGCCGTGTGCGCGCCCGGGACCTCGCCCGGGTGGCCCTTGAGCTCGCACAGCGCGCGGTGGAGCACGCCCTCCATGAGCGTGGACTTGCCCGAGCCGCTGACGCCGGTGACCACGACCAGGCGGTTGAGCGGCAGGTCGACGTCGATGCTTTGGAGGTTGTGCTCGGCCGCGCCGCGGATGCGCAGGCACTCGTCGGGCGCCGGGGTGCTCGCGGGCGGCGCCTGCTCGGCGACGACGCGGCGGCGGCCGTTGAGGTAGTCGGCGGTCAGCGAGTCATCGGCGCGCACGAGCTCGCCCGGCGTGCCGTGGAAGACGATCTCGCCGCCGCGCTCGCCCGGGCCCGGGCCGATGTCGAGGACGTGGTCGGCCGCACGGATGACCTTGGGGTCGTGCTCGACCACGAGCAGGGAGTTGCCCGCGTCGCGCAGGCGGTGCATGACGCCGATGATGCGGTCCATGTCGCGCGGGTGCAGGCCGATGCTGGGCTCGTCGAGCACGAACAGCGTGTTGACCAGCGAGGTGCCGAGCGCGGTGGTCAGGTTGATGCGCTGGACCTCGCCGCCGGAGAGCGTGCGCGACTGGCGGTCGAGGGTGAGGTAGTCGAGGCCGACGTCGACGAGATAGGCGGTGCGCGCGCGGATGGCGTCGAGCAGCAGATCCGAGGCCGCGTCCATGGGCGCGGGCAGGTGCAGGCGCTGGAACAGCGCCCGGGTGCGCGCCAGCGGCAGGCCCACGATGTCGGCGATGTTGAGGCCGGGTAACTCTGCCAGAACCGCGTCGCTGAATGCCGCGCCCGTGGGCTTGAAGCGTTGCCCCGGCTCGAGGACGGCGTCGGCGTCCTCCTTGGTGCCGACGCGCCACAGCAGCGATTGCGGCTTGAGGCGCGCGCCGCGGCAGTCCGGGCACTCGTCATAGGAGCGATAGCGCGACAGCAGCACGCGGATGTGCATCTTGTACGAGCGCGACTCGAGCCAGTCGAAGAAGCGCTGGACGCCGTACCAGCCGCCGCGGTTCGAGGCCCAGCTCCAGTCCGCGTCGCCGGCGATGACCCATTGGCGATCGGCCTCGGGCAGGTCCTTCCACGGGATGTCGGTGGCCACGCCGGCGCGCTTGGCGTGGCGGAGGAGATCGCGCTGGCACTCCTCGTAGCTCTCGGTCTGCCAGGGCTTGATCGCGCCGGCTTTCAGCGACTTGGTCTCGTCCGGGATGACCAGGCGGTAGTCGATGCCCATGACGCGGCCGAAGCCGCGGCAGGTCTCGCAGGCGCCCATGGGCGAGTTGAACGAGAACGAGTTGGGGATGGGGTCGCTGTATTCGCGGTCGCAGTCGGGGCAGTGCAGGTGTTCCGAGAAGCGCCAGTGGTCGGCCGGCTCGCGGTTGTCGTCGAGCGGCAGCACGCTGACGTGGCCCTGCCCCGCCCGCAGCGCGGCCTCGACCGCCTCGCTGATGCGGTCGCGGTTGGCCTCGGTCAGGCGCACGCGGTCGCGCGTGACGCGCAGCGTGTGGGCATCGACCTCTTCCACGCGGGTGTAGCCCTGGCGGTCGAGCTCGGCGCGGACCTTGTCGGCGTCGACGTCGCCGGTCAGGGCCACGTCGAACGCGATGATCGCGCGGGCGCCCTCGCCGCGCGCGAGGACGTCGGCGACGATGGCGTCGGCGCTGTCGCGGCGGACCTCGCGGCCGCAGCCCTGGCAGAACAGGCGCGCGGCGCGCGCGAACAGGAGCTTCAGGTGGTCGTTGAGCTCGGTCATCGTGCCCACGGTCGAGCGCGAGTTCTTGACCGGGTTGGTCTGGTCGATCGCGATCGCCGGGGGGATGCCCTCGATGGTGTCGACGGCGGGCTTGTCCATGCGGTCGAGGAACTGGCGCGCGTAGGGCGAGAAGGTCTCGACGTAGCGGCGCTGGCCCTCGGCGTAGATGGTGTCGAAGGCCAGCGACGACTTGCCCGAGCCGCTGGGGCCCGTGATCACGGTGAGCCGGCCCAGCGGCAGCTCGACGTCGAGGTTCTTGAGGTTGTTCTGGCGCGCGCCGCGGAGGCGGATGAGGTCGTGGGTCATGGGCTAGCCTGCGATGCTGGGGGCTCGCCGCCATCGGCGGAGCGCGGGAGGATTGCGGTGCGGCGCCGTAGCGGTCAACTCAGCCGTTCGCCACGCCCCCGCTCAAGGATTTGCATCAGACACCCAACACCGGCAACAGCCTGGATTGCGGCTTTCACCTCAACAATCCGAGTACCTTGCTCGTCATCAACGGCGCGCCGTTGCCTAAGGAATGCCTGATTTAACCCGCTCATCGCGGTGGCGG
>CAYUKN010000206.1:0-2985 GCA_964445325.1 uncultured Ectothiorhodospiraceae bacterium | reverse complement strand
TCGCTCGGCGCGCCTTGCCTTGCACCGCACAGGCCCTGCCGCGGCGATCAAACGGCGTGTTAACAGGCCCCTAGTGTAGCGAATCGCGCGGCGGCGACGTGTGCCCTATCGATGGCCCCGCAAACGACGCCTAGACGTTACCCGCGACGGCGTGGCCCGCGGTGGCGAGGTCGGGCTCGTCGCAGTGCGACAGGATGAACGCCCGGGCGCGCTCGCGCAGCGCCAGCGCTGCCGCCCAGTCGTCGCCTTCGGGGACCTCGGGCTCGCCCACGACGAGCTCGACATGCGCGGGCCGCGGCAACAGCGCCGAGCAGGGCAGCAGCCGACGCGAGCCGCGGATGGCCACGGGCAGGACGTGCACACCACTGTTGACCGACACCATGAAGGGCCCGACCCGGAAATCGCGCAAGCCGGGTCCGTCGGCGAGCACACCCTCGGGGAAGGCGATCGGGGTCTCGCCCGCCACCGTGCGGGCCTGGATGCGCTCGAGGTCGGCCAGGCCCTGGCGGTGGTCGCTGCGATCGACGTACTCGACCCCGATGCGCCGCAGCAGTAGGTCGGCCAACCGGAAGCGCGCGAGCTCGTGCTTGGCGATGAAGAACACACGCCCCGGTAGCGCCGCCCGCAGGATCAAGCCGTCCAGGTAGCTCGCGTGGTTGGCGACGACGATGGCGGGTCTGTGAGCAGAGCCCGCCGGTGCCGAGACCCGCAGCGAGACACCGGTGAGCGCGAGCAATGCCCGGCAGACCGCTCGGGCGAGACCGGCCCGGGCGCCCGGCATCGGGGTCACCACGACCGCGACGGCTCCCGGGAGCCCGACCGCCAGGCCGACCACCCAGCACCAGAGACCGTATGCGCGCCGAGCCGCCGCTCGGGGCGAGCGCCGGGCCATCCCGGCGACGCTCGATCGAATCAGGCGCAGCCACTGGCGGATCGGCCCCGCGGGGCGCTCGGCCGCGCCCGTCTCGAACAGCGTGCGGCAGGCGCTGCGCTGGATCTTGCCGCTGGAGGTCTTCGGGATGGTGCCGGGGGGCACGAGCACCAACTCGGACGGGCCGCCCTCGACGACCGCGGCGGCGGCGTTGCGGGCGGCCTCCGCCAGGGCATCGCGGGCCGACTCGCCGGTGATGCGTGTCTCCGCCATGACGATGAGCCGCTCACCATGGGGGTCGCGGCCGCTGGCGAAAGCGGCGACGTTGTTCTTGCGGATGCCGTCGACCGCGCTGACGGCGGCCTCGATCTCCTCGGGGTGGATGTTGCGCCCGCCGCGGATGATCAAGTCCTTGGTTCGCCCTGTGACGAAGAGCTCGCCGTCGGCGACGTAGGCGCGGTCCCCGGACTCGAGCCAGCCGTCCGCGGTGAAAAGCGCGCGGGTGGCATCGGGGTTGCGATAGTAGCCGCTGGTGCAGGAGGGCCCGCGGAACTGCACGCGGCCCTCGCGGCGCTCGGGCAAGGCCGCGCCGTTGGCGTCGACGACCCGGAGCTCGTGGCCGGCGAGCACCTGGCCGCAGGAGACGAAGCGCAGGGTGCCCTCGGGATCGGCGGCGGCCGGCTCGGCGCGCTGGTCGTGGGCGAGGCGCTCGTGGTCGACCCGATCGATCTTGGGGCCGCGGCCGGTTGGGGGAAATACCAGGCCGACCGAGGATTCGGCGAGGCCGTAGACGGGCATGAAGGCGCGCTCGTCGAAGCCGTAGGGGTGGAAGCGCGTGGCGAAGCGCTCGAGCGTGCGCGGGCTCACGGGCTCGGCGCCGTTGAACGCCAGGCGCCAGCTCGACAGATCCAGGCCCGCCAGCGCGGCCTCGTCGATGCGGGCGGCAGCGAGGTCGTAGGCGAAGTTGGGGCCAGCGGACATCGTGCCGCCATGGCGGTGGATCGCCCAGAGCCAGCGCTCGGGTCGGGTCATGAACTGCAACGGCGACATCAGGATGACCGCGACGCCGAAGTACAGCGTCGTCAGGCATGCCCCGATCAGGCCCATGTCGTGATACAGCGGCAGCCAGCTGACGAAACGGTCCTGCGGCCCGGCCCCGACCGCGGGGCCCATCGCGCGGATATTGGCGAGCAGATTGGCGTGGGTGAGCATCACCCCCTTAGGGTCGCCGGTCGTGCCCGAGGTGTATTGCAGAAACGCCAGATCGTCGGGGCGGCGCGCCACCTTGGCGAGTGGTTCCTCGGTTGCGCGTAGCTCGTCGACGGTGGCGACCGCGGCGACGCTCGCGACCATGGCTTGCAGCAGGCGCCCCACCGGGCGCGTGCGCGGCGAGGCCACGAAAAAGCGCGCCTCGGCGTTGGTCATGACGCCGGTCAGGCGCCGCGCATGGGTCTCCATGCGGTCGGCGCGCACCGGTGGATACAACGGCACCGGCACGCCCCCGGCGCGCAGCACGCCGTGGAAGGCGAAGAAGAAGTCGGCGCCGGTCGGCAGCATCAGCGCGACCGGCTCGCCCGGTGCGAGGCCCTGCCCGCGCAGCCCGCTGGCGACCTCGGCGGCGCCCGCGCGCACCTGGGCATAGCTCAGGCGTTGCTCGTCGCCGACCTCGTCGGCGAGCAGGATGACGTGGGTGTCGTCGGGGGTGTGGGCGGCGCGATGATCGAGGACGTCGACCAGCGTAGCCGCCTCCGTCGGCGGACCGGGATCGGCGCTTGGGGCCGTGGCGCTGTCACGGCGCGTGGTGGCGCGCAGCACGCGGGCGCTGGCGGCCGGCGCTTCGGTGAGGGCGGCGAGCAGATCGCGCGGCGTATTCGCAGCGATGGCGGCGTCCTCGGCGAGGTCCACCCCGAAGCGGCGCTGCAGGCGCAGCATCAGCTCGACGCGCCCGAGGCTGTCGAGGCCAGCGTCCGCGCCCAGGTCGCTGTCGAGAGCGAGCTGCGGGCGCCGGCCGCCATGGAGCTCCTCGGCGAGGTCGCTGACCTCCGCGAGCAGCTCGTCGGCTTGGGGGCTCGGGGGCGTCTCCGCGGTCATCCGTTGCGCCGCCTCGGCGGGCG
>CAYUKN010000205.1:0-2997 GCA_964445325.1 uncultured Ectothiorhodospiraceae bacterium | reverse complement strand
CCAACCCGACGAGTTCGTCGAGCTCGACTGCCTCGGGCGGACGGTCGATTTGTTGAGCAGTTTCATCGAACGGTTTTGCGTCGACCAGCCCCCCATGACACGCCACGCGGGCTGATCGCGGCCCTGCGGCCCAAGGCCGCGCTGGCGGCACTGACCGCGCTCGCCGGCTGCAGCGGGGATGCGCCCTTTTCCCAGTACCCAGGCTTCGATGCATGGTTCGCCGCGCATCCGCCCGATCCCGAGCCGGCCACGCGTGCCGAGCGCGACCTATTGCGCCGATATCGGCCCGCGCTCTACGTCCCCGAGGGCGCCTCCGGTCCGCTGTCGTTCTATGACGACTACATCGGTCATGGCGAGCTGCGTGCACCGCAAGGCCGCTGGAACGCGGTCGATCGGAGCCGGCTCAACGCGCATGCCCACGAGGTCGACGCAGTGTTCACCCACGAGGCGCCCGCCGACCCCGACGCGGAGCCGGTGGCGTTGGGGCGGGTGCGCGACGGCTGGCTCGAGCCGATCGGCCGGCTGACCTTCGTCCAGTGGCATTTCGTGTTCCGCTACTCGGGGCTACCCGCCGATTTGTCCTTCTGGCAAGCGCTCGCGGCCCACGCGCTGGCCGACCCGAAAGACTGGCATCAGCTGGACCACTACACCGCCGCGACCCTGGTGCTGGGCCCGGGCGAAGAGCCGTTGGGCGTGATCCTGCAGCAGCACAACGCCTTGCGCTCGTATTGGTTCGGCCGCGACTGGCCCACCCCCGATGACGGGCGGATCACGCTCACTGCGGCCGAGCGCTCCAACGAGCTCTATCGCCACACGGGCGAGCGCCGGCGCCACCGGGTGACGCAGTTCCTCGAGGCGGACAATGTGCGCTGGCTGGCAACGGGCGCGGGCCCGGCGCCGTGGACGGCCAGTCACGACATCACCGCCGGCGGCGAACGCGTCGATTACACCCTGCGCTTCCTGCCGGGCACCGATGCCTTCTATCGGTTCCAGGGACGGCTGGGCAGCGAGCGCCGGCTGCCGGGGCGCTCGGGGCCGCCCGGGGCCGACTACAACGCCTTGCCGGCGTTCAAATCACCGGTCGATCAGTTCTGCCTGATGCGCTGGCACGAGCACGTGAGCGAGATCCGGTTGGCTGCACTCGAGCGTGTCCTGGCCAACCCGGATGACACGGATGCCCAGCGCATCTTGCGCGACGCATGCCGCGACTTCGTGGCGCAAGCGATCGGTTACAATGCACGCTCGGCCGAACCGTGACCGCATCCATGCAGCCCGACGCGCCCGACCCGGATGGCCATCTCACCTGGTTCCGCAACGCCTCGCCCTACATCCAGGCGCACCGCGGCCGTACGTTCGTGCTCGCCTTCGGGGGCGAAGCGCTGACCGAATCGGGTTTCGCCGCCCTGATCCACGACATCGCGTTACTCGCGCGCCTCGGTGTGCGTCTGGTGCTCGTGCACGGCGCACGCCCGCAGATCGATGAGCGTCTGAGCACGGCCGGTGTCACCCCGCAATACCACGACGGGCTGCGCATTACCGATGCGACCTACCTGCCCCTCGTGATGGAGGCGATCGGCCGTGCGCGCTTCACGCTCGAGGCGCGGCTATCATCGGGACTGCCCAACACGCCCATGGCGGGCGCGGGCATCCGGGTCGCCGGGGGCAACTACGTCACCGCCCGTCCCTGGGGCGTCCACGACGGAGTGGACTTCCAGCATACCGGCATCGTCCGCCGGGTCGACGCCAACGCCATCAGCGCCGCCCTCGAGCGGGGCGACATCGTCTTGCTCTCCACGCTGGGCTACTCGGCGACCGGGGAGATCTTCAACCTCCACGGCGAGGACGTCGCTACCGAAACCGCGGTCGCGCTGCGTGCGGACAAGCTGTTGTTCCTGATGAACGGCGCCGGTGTGACCGATGCCTCGGGCCAACGCGTGAGCCAGATCGAACCGGGCCAGGCGGACCGCTGGGCGCACGAGGACGGAGCCAGCGACCCCGAGGGCGCGCGCCATCTCGCCAGTGCGGCCCGCGCGGTTCGCCGGGGCGTACGGCGTGTCCACCTCATCGCGCGCAGCGCGGGCGCGCTGCTGGCCGAGCTCTACACGCGCGACGGCACGGGCACGCTCGTCACCGCCGAGACCTACGAGGGCTTGCGGCCGGCGGGCATCGACGATGTCAGCGGTATCGTCGAGCTCATCCGACCGCTCGAGGAAGCGGGCGCGCTGGTGTGGCGATCGCGCGAGCAGCTCGAGCTCGAGATCGAGCGCTTCGCCGTGATCGAGCGCGACGGCAAGATCATCGCCTGTGCGGCGCTGTATCCCATGGCAGACGGCGTCAGCGGCGAGATCGCTTGCGTGGCCGTCGATCCCGGCTACCAGGGCACCGGACGCGGGCGCCAGCTGCTACAGGCCATGGAGGAACGCGCCCGGGGCTCGGGGCTGGCCCGGCTTTTCGTGCTGTCGACGCGCACGATGCACTGGTTCCGCGAGCGCGGCTACGAGCCGGGCGCCGTCGACGCCCTGCCCCACGACCGCCGAGAGCTCTACAACTGGCAGCGCAACTCGAAGGTGTTCATCAAAGACCTGGCTTGATCGGACTAGCGGCGACGGGATGACCGGGACCGGCGCCGGTTGTTGCCTCGGCCGATCGACACGCCGCGGCGTGATTGGGCCGTGCGAAACGATGCCGAACGGCTACCCATCGGGCAAAAGCCGGCCTACGTCGCTGCGGCTCGGGTGGGCGTAGGCCGGTTCTTGCTCGGTGCCCGCCACCCGCGGTCGCCATCGCCACCACGGGCAACGCACCGCCGCTGCCGCCACCGCCCCAAGCAATAACCGGCATCCGGCGGCGGGGCACCGCCAATGCCGGTCGTGTCCTGGGCCGTCCGATTCACCACGGCCGTATTGGACCGTGCCAAAAAGAGCCCGAACTCGGGCGCATCGAGCAAAAACCGGCCTCCGAGGTGGCGGCGTGTACCTAGGGCCTGTTAACACCCCG
>CAYUKN010000204.1:0-3052 GCA_964445325.1 uncultured Ectothiorhodospiraceae bacterium | reverse complement strand
CGTTACCAGCCGGTCGCCTCCGCGACCCCACGGCCGATGTCGGCCGGGCTCTTGACGGTGTGCACGCCTGCGCCCTCGAGCGCGGCATACTTCTCGGCGGCCGTGCCCTTGCCGCCCGCGATGATCGCGCCGGCGTGGCCCATGCGCTTGCCCTTGGGCGCGGACACCCCGGCGATGTAGGCGACCACGGGCTTGGTCACGTGTTGCTGGATGAACTCGGCGGCCTCCTCCTCGGCGGTGCCGCCGATCTCGCCGACCATGACGATCGCCTCGGTATCGGGATCGGCCTGGAAGAGCTCGAGCGCGTCGATGAAGCTCGTGCCGGGGATGGGATCGCCGCCGATGCCGATGCAGGTGCTCTGGCCATAGCCCGGATCGGTGGTCTGCTTGACGCACTCGTAGGTCAGCGTGCCCGAGCGCGACACGATGCCGACCTTGCCCGCCTTGTGGATCTCGCCCGGCATGATGCCGATCTTGCACTCGTCCGGGGTGATGATCCCGGGGCAGTTGGGGCCGATCAGGCGTGAGTCGGTTTGGTCGATGTAGGCCTTGGCCTGGAGCATGTCGAGCGTGGGGATGCCCTCGGTGATGCAGACGATGAGCTTGATGCCGGCCTCGGCGGCCTCGACGATCGAGTCCTTGCAGAACGCCCCCGGGACATAGATCACGCTCGCGTCGGCGCCGGTTGCCTCGACACCCTCGGCGACCGTGTTGAACACGGGCAGATCGAGGTGCGTGGTGCCGCCCTTGCCCGGAGTGACGCCGCCGACCATCTGGGTGCCATAGGCGATCGCCTGCTCGCTGTGGAATGTGCCCTGTTTGCCGGTGAAGCCCTGGCACAGCACCTTGGTGTTTTGATTGACCAGAACGGACATGGTTATTGCCCCTCCGCGGCGGCGATGATGCGCTTGGCGGCGTCGGTGAGACTGTCGGCGGCGATGACGTTGAAGCTCGACTCGTTGAGCTGGCGCGCGCCTGCCTCGGCGTTGTTGCCCTCCAGGCGCACCACAACCGGCAGCTCCAGGCCGACCTCCTGCACGGCGTTGACGATACCCTCGGCGATCAGATCGCAGCGCACGATACCGCCGAAGATGTTGACCAGAATCGCCCGGACATTGGGGTCGGAAACGATGATCTTGAACGCCTCGGCGACCCGCTCGGCTGTGGCGCCCCCGCCCACGTCGAGGAAGTTGGCGGGCTCGCCGCCATGGAGCTTGACCAGATCCATGGTCGCCATGGCCAGCCCCGCGCCGTTGACCATGCAGCCAATGTTGCCGTCGAGGGCGATGTAGTTGAGATCCCACTCCTTGGCCCGGTTCTCGCGCTCGTCCTCCTGCGACTGATCGCGCAGCTCGCCGATGTCGCTGTGGCGATAGACGGCGTTGTCGTCGGCGTTGACCTTGGCATCGAGGCACATGAGGTGCCCGGCGCCCGTGATCACCAGCGGATTGATCTCGATGAGGCTGAGGTCCTTGTCCCAGAACAGGCGCCCCAGGCCCGTCAGCAGCTTGGTGAACTGCTTGATCTGGTCGCCGTTGAGGCCCAGCGCAAAGGCCAGCTGGCGCGCCTGATACGGCATGACGCCGAGCATGGGGTGGATGACCACGCGGCGGATCTTGTCGGGCGTCCGGGCGGCGACCTCCTCGATCTCGACACCGCCCTCGGTCGAGGCCATGAACACGACGCGCTGGGTGCCGCGATCGACCACCGCGCCCAGGTACAGCTCCGAGGCGATCTCGCTGGTCTCCTCGATGAGTACGCGGTGGATGGGTTGGCCGCGCTCGTCGGTCTGGTGAGTGACCAGTGAACGCCCGATCATGCGCCCGGCCGCCTCGGTCGCCCCATCGGCGTCATCGACGAGCTCCACGCCGCCGGCCTTGCCGCGGCCGCCGGCGTGGACCTGCGCCTTGACCACCCAGCGCTTGCCCGCGAGCTCGCGCACGGCGCTACCGGCCTCGCTCTTGTCGCGGATCATCTTGCCCTCGGGCACGGGCAAGCCGTATTGGCGAAACAGCTGCTTCGCCTGATATTCATGCAGGTTCATGGGGGCTCCCTAGGGGTTGTCCCGTTGCCACTCGATCGAGGTGCATCTGTTGGCACCTCGCTTTCGGTCTCTCGCCAAGGCGCCAAGCGCGCCAAGGCCGCCAAGATCCAATTTTTTTCGCGTCCTTAGCGTCCTTCGCGCCTTTGCGTGATCCCTTCAGCGAGGTGGTTGATTTGTCCCTCGCTTTCGCCTCACGCGAAGCCGCCAAGCGCGCCAAGGACGCCAAGATCCAATTTTTTCTTCGCGTCCTTAGCGTCCTTCGCGCCTTTGCGTGATCCCTTCAGCGAGGTGGTTGATTGGCCCCTCGCTTTCGCCTAACGCGAAGGCGCAAAGAGCGCCAAGGTCGCCAAGATCAAAGGTCCTTTCTGTGCGTCCTTCGCGTTCTTCGCGACTTCGCGAGATCTCTATAGCGAGGTGGTTCTTTCGGTACCTCGCTTTCTTCTCTCGCGAAGCCGCAAAGCGCGCTAAGGACGCCAAGGTAAAGTATTTTCTTTGCGTCCTCCGCGTTCTTCGCGACTTCGCGAGATCCCTTAAGCGAGGTAGTTGTTTGGGCACCTCGTTTTTGGAAATCCATTTGCACGTGCCACCAGGGCGCGCTCGGCTACTTCTTGCGCCGCCGTGGCGGCGGGATGTGCAACGGGCGGTCGTGGACGCTCAGGGCGGCCTCGTGCAGGGCCTCCGACAGCGTTGGATGGGCGAACACGGTGCGCATCAAATCCTCCGCCGAGCCCTCGAACTCCATCGCGAGCACGGCCTGGCCAATCAGCTCGGAGGTCTGCGCACCCGACATGTGGACGCCGAGGATACGGTCGGTGTGGCTGTCGGCGATCACTTTCACGAGGCCGTCGGTCTCGTGCATGGCCTTGGCCCGGCCGCTGGCCTGGAAGGGAAAGGTGCCGACGCGGTAATCGCGCCCGGCATGCTTGAGGTCCTGCTCGGTCTCACCCACCCACGCGATCTCGGGGTGGGTGTAGATCACCCACGGGATGGCCTCGTAGTTGACTTCGC
>CAYUKN010000203.1:0-3060 GCA_964445325.1 uncultured Ectothiorhodospiraceae bacterium | reverse complement strand
GCATAGCGCTTGCGCGCCGTCGGGCGGCGCTTGGCGAACGCCGCCAGTAGCCCGTCCTTTGGGAGCCATTCCGGCGCGGCCTCGGCGCCCACCATCGCTCGATAACGCCGCGCTTCCGCGGCGGGCCGAGCACTCAGCCCGAGGGTCGTCCGCTGGAAGCGCTGGTTAGCCTTCACTGCTTCCTCCTTGAACATGTTCTTTGAAACCCTCCCTAGCATCTTCTATAAAGACGAGTAGCTGATCCTCTTCTACAGGAACGACATCAATGTTTTCGTGTTGGGCCGCCGCAGTGAGGTTAGCGTCGAACTGACCCTTTGGAACGAGAAGCGTCTTGGGCATTTTCTTCTTGTGTTCCCACCCGGTCTTGAGCAGGCGCTTCGCTTCCAACTCCGACGGCTCCGCTTCATGCTCCGGCGTCATAGCGTTACCCAATATGAAGCAACTGGCCGCGTCCATAAGACAGATGCAATTGAACGAGCCATCCTGCGCCGTACGAATAGGCTCGTTATTCAGCCAGAAGGCGATCCAGGCTTCATTGACCTCAAATTGGCTCGGATGCAGCACGTAAGACTCCTATTTCAAGGCTAACGGGTATTCGGAAGCGCAGCGTCGTGATTAGCTACGGCGCTACGCTGTATATTACGCATTAACCATACCACTCGACGCGCCGCTGACGCCCACCATGGCGGGATTCTGCCCCTGCTGCCGGACCCTGCGGCGTGCGTGAAACCCGGCGCGGTGCCCCGGATGCGCGCCGGCACTTCGCCGGTGCCGCGGATCAAGCGGTCGCCCGCATGTCATCAAGTGGGGTTGCGCGCGCACACGGGGATCCGAGCGGCAGGGCTCGGGCATCACGGAAGCGACGAGGCGTCGGCCGGGAAGGTTGTCGCGAGCGGCGGCTTCCATGGGCGATTCCCTGCCCGTGCGCGGGAAGGCGTGCCACGGGCTAGCTACGATGCTTCAAGGCTAGCGACGGTGGCGATCGGCGTCCATCCCGGCGCCATGCCTGTTGGTGACCTCGTGTGGTACGGGTTCGGTGGCGCCCGCATCGCGCTGCGCGCGAGGCGGGCCTACGGTTAGCCTCGTTGTGTTGAGGATGCGCGGCCCAGAACGCCATGAGGGTGCAGGATTTCGACCACACACTGGCCGCGCCTGCGCCTCTTCATGCGGCCGGCAAGACGCCGTCGGGATTACCGGTCCGGTGCAACCGATGGTTGAGCCGCAGGACTCCCCGATTCGACCGAGCCGCGCCCCGCCAGCAGGCCAATCACTGAAATGTCTTCATCGAGATCCGGCCAATGTATCCCCTCTCCATCGCCAAGCAATTCATAAGAGTCGCGCTCCTTCTCGGTCGCATGCGCAAGGCGTGGGAACCAGGCCAAGGGGACGCTTACAGTGCGTCCATCCATTAGATCCACAACCAGCTCATCATCGCTACAACGCACCGCGCGCGCCCGCGGAGCCGGATCACTCACCAAAGTACTCATGCCAGGCCTCCATCAGAGTCGTCTGATTTTCTTCGACCACGTTCAACAACCTGTTCAATTCCTGCGCGGGAAATCGGGAGCTACTGGCCACGGATACGGGATCCAGCCACAGTTTCGCCAGCATGGACTCTCTCTGGATATGAATGTGCGGCGGTTCCGCCCCTTCATTCGAATAGAAAAAGAAGCGATACGGCCCAATTCGCAATACAGTTGGCACGTCGCACTACCGCCTGTGTGGCTCAACGCAGAGCTAAACCGTGGGGCAAAACGAAGCTTTGGCCCGTCGGCTTGAGCGCCGTGTTAAGCAACATCAATGTACTCAACGTGGCTGCTCGGCTCCGGTATTGCCTCACCGTCTTCTCTCATACCCTCAAGATGAAATTCGACGGCCTCTCGAATCTGGGATTCCACCTCCTTCCGAGTTGCGCCGGTCGCCACACACCCGGGGAGATCCGGGACATAGGCGGAATAGTTTGATCCGGCCCTTTCAATCACAATTGCGTACTTCATAACGACTCCTACTTCCAGCCAGCTTGCTTGAAGATGCTGTTCACGGTTCCCGGCACCAGATCGTCTCCCGGTTTTCCGGGGACCGTGACCCGCCACGAGCTGGTTGGGTGTTTGTACTGACGGTGGCTGCCCCGAGTGGAGTAGAGGTATCATCCCGCATCCTGCAATCTCCGCACGATATCTCTTACTTTCATCGGCTTCTACTAATCATGTACCGTCCGATCCTCGTTTTCCTCACAGCTATTAGAAAGTTCAGCGCCGTGATCAATCACGGCGCTAGGCCGAGTATTAGGCATTAACCATACCACTCGAAGCGCCGCTGATGCCCGCCATGGCGGGATTCTGCCCATGCTGCCGAGGCCCTGCGGCGTGCGTGAAATACGGCACGGCGCCCCCGGACGCGCGCCGACACTTCACCAGTGACGCGGTCCGCGGATCGAGCGGTTGACCGTGCGTCATCGAGCGGGATTGCGCGAGCGTATCGGGATGCGAGCGGGGCCCGCGGATCACGAAGGCGACGGGCGTTGGCTGGGCGGTTTGTCGCGTGCGGCGGCTTCCATGGCCGGTTCCCTGCCCGTGCGCGGCCCGGCGTGGCCCGGGCTTGCTTCAGTGGTTTAAGGCTAGCGAGGGTGGCGAGGGGCGTCCATCCCGGCGCCATGCCTGTTGGCGGCCTCGTGGGGCGCGGGTTCGGTCGCGCCCGCATCGCGCTGCGCGCGAGGCGGGCCTACGATGAGCCGCGCCCATCGGATCGACGGCGCTGCTGACCGGTGCACTACAGGCGCGAGCCCGGCTCGGCAATCGGCAGAGCCATCGCAGTCCGCCGAGGTGGCACCCCTCGGCCTCCAGCAGCCGATGGCACCTGTTGCACCCCCGCCTCCCTCGGGCATCATACACGCTCGGCGACCGGTCCCCCGCGGCCGCGCCGGGAACAGCTGACACTAGCAGGGGAATGCCATGAGCGCGACGACGGAGGCCACCGAAGCCGAGGCCGAGGACACGCTTCAGCCCCCCGAGCCAGCCGAGCAGGTCGAGCCCGAGGAAGCCGAGCGCAAGGTCCCGCTCG
>CAYUKN010000202.1:0-3062 GCA_964445325.1 uncultured Ectothiorhodospiraceae bacterium | reverse complement strand
ACGGGCGCGAGCGCCGGGATCACGATCGTGAACAGCGTGCGGAAAAACCCGGCGCCGTCGATCTGGGCTTGCTCTAGGCGTTCGCGCGGGATCGACAGGCGGCCCGCGAGCACGATGATCGTCGCCAGCGGCAGCGAGCGCCAGGCGTCGACGAACATGATCGAGATCATGGCCAGCCAAGTGCGGCCGAGGTAGTACATGTTCGATTGCGGCCCCCAGACCCCGTCGGGTCCGAGCAGGCCGACCTGCACCAGGAGCCAGTCGATCGGGCTGAACTGCGAGTCGAGCAGCCACAGCCAGGTGATCGCCGCCAGCGATACCGGCATGGCCCACGGCATCATGAACAGCATCTGCACCAGGCGCTTGCCGCGGAACTCGCGTGCCAGGAACTCGACGCAGATGGTCGCCAGGATGACGATCATCCCGACGGTACCGAGCGTGATGATCAGACTGTTCTGGAGTGCGGTCCAGAATGCCTGTTGGTGCATGACGTCGGCGAAGTTGCTCAGACCGACGAAGGCATCGATGGTCGGATCGCCTGCGGTGGCGTCGCTGAGGCTCAAAAGGATTGCCCCGACGAAGGGCACACCCACGAACGCGACCACATAGAGCACGGCGGGCGCGAGCATGACCGTGCCCAGCACCCCTGGGCGCTCCAGGGCTTCGCCGATACGCTCGAGAAGCGTCCCGCTGTTCGCCGCGCTCATGCCGTCATGCCCTCCGGGGCCGTCACGCGTTCGCCCGAGCTTGCGTCGAAGTACCGCGCATGGGCGTTGCGTATGACGAACGACTGGCGCTGCCCGGGCGCGAAACGCGGCGACTCGGCTTGGCGCAGCCGCGCGATGACCCGCGGGGTCTCGTCATCGGCGCCTCGGCGCTCGGGCAGGCCGCCGCGCACCGCGCCATAGAGGAGCCACTCGGCACCGAGGAACTCGACATGCTCGATCTCGACATCGATCTCGACCGCAATGTCCTCGGACGGTACCTCGTCCTTGGCCACGAGCTGCTCGGGGCGCGTGCCCACGATGGTGTCGCCCATCGTCAGGAGGTTCATCGGCGGATCGCCGATGAAACCGGCCACGAAGAGATCACCCGGATCGTCGTAGAGCGTCTGCGGCGTGCCCAGCTGGCGGATGCTGCCGTTGTGGATCACCGCGATGCGGTCGGCCAGGCCCAGCGCCTCGAGCTGGTCGTGCGTGACATAGAGTGTCGTGATGCTGGTGCGATCGTGGAGCTCGCGCAGCTCACCGCGCGCTTGGCTCCGGATCTGTGCGTCCAGTGACGACAGCGGCTCATCGAAGACGAATAGCTCGGGGTCGCGCACCAGCGCACGCGCGAGGGCGACCCGCTGCATCTGGCCGCCGGACAGTCTTGTCGGTCGGCGGTCGAGTAGATCGTTGATCTGGAGGATACCGGCCACCCAGTCGATCTTGGTCGTTTGCTCCGACGACGGCACCTTGCGGGCGGCCAGCGGAAACCGGATGTTCTCGCGGACACTGAGGTGCGGATAGAGCGCGAAACTCTGGAAGACCATGGCCACGTTGCGCCGCTTCGGCGGCACGCCGACCACGGACTGGCCGTCCACGCGGATGTCGCCTGCGCTTGGCTCCTCGAGGCCCGCGACCATGCGCATCAGCGTGCTCTTGCCGGAGCCCGAAGGCCCCAGGATCGCGAGCAGCTCGCCGTCCTCCGAGGTGAGATCGATGCCGTTGACGGCCGGGATACGGCCGAAGTGTTTTTCTAGGGCATGCGTCGAGAGTACCGCCATATGACTCCCCAAATAGCGGGTCGCTGAAGCGTACGGGAGGTTGCCGCAAAGGGCGGCGCGAGAAAAGCCCCCGCCCAAGGGGCGGGGGCCGGTTGGCTCGTCGGCTGTGGCTGCGGCCTCAGTTGGCGCCGCCGACCATGCCGCGCTCACGCCACTTGTCGAAGATCGCCCGCATCTCTTCGGCGGTGTCCTCGACCGCCTGCTCGGGGTCCTTCTTACCGC
Organism: uncultured Ectothiorhodospiraceae bacterium; assembly: GCA_964445325.1. Taxonomy (GTDB): domain Bacteria; phylum Pseudomonadota; class Gammaproteobacteria; order XJ16; family Halofilaceae; genus Halofilum. Next base: position 1,072 of record CAYUKN010000202.1, on the reverse strand, counting down.
GGGCGACGTCGGCCATCATGCTCGAGATCAGGTGGGACTGATAGATCTCGCTGATCGCCGGGTTGGCGTAGCCCGGATAGCCCAGCCAAGCGGTCCAGTCCTCGGCCGTCTTGAGGAGCTTGAGCTTGTCCGCCGGCTCCGCGCCCCACGGATCGTCGTTGAGCCAGCTGTCGTCGCCGAAGAGCTGCGGCACCTGCGACTTGAACGCGGGGAAGTTATAGAACTTGGCGTAGTAGCTGGCGGCGTCGTAGTTACGCTCGAGATCGAGCATGAACTTCTTGGCCGCGGCCAGCTTGTCCTCGTCGGTGACGTAGTCCGGGATCGTGTGCACGAACCACACGTGCGCCGGCATCAACCGGTCCCCGCGCGGCCCCTCGAGACCGGGACGGAAGCCCGTGTCCGCGGCGACCTCGGGCGAGGCCTCCTGGGCGCTGCGATAGAACGAGATCGAGTTCTGGATGTAGGAGGCCTGGCCGCCGATGAACGTCTGGTTGTTGGAGGCGGCGTTCCAGGAGAACACCTCCGGCGTCATCGCGTTGTTGAAGAGCTTCTTCTGGAACTTGACCGCATCGACCACCTCTTCGGAGTCGAACGTCACCTCGCCCTTCTCGTTCTGCACCGAGCCGCCGTGCGACCAGATCAACGCCCGGGCATAGAACTCGGAGTCGATCTCGGGCGACATGCCCACGGCGACCGGGACGCCGTCGTTCTCGAAGATCTTCGAGCCGCCCTCGAGCAGATCCTCGTAGCTCTTGGGACCCTCGGGGTAGCCTGCCTCCTTCCACAGCGAGCGCCGGTAGTCACCGGGGTCGGGAACCCAGCCGTGGCAGAAGCCGTACCACATGTCCTTTGCCGGCAGGTAGCTGGAGCGGGCGCAGGTCCCGGAGCGCTCGCCGAAGGCCGACTCGGCGGCCTTGTTGACGTCATCGAGGGACTGAAGTCCATCGATGAACGCGGTCGGAGGCGCGGGCATCTCGAAGATGGTCGCGCCCTCGCCCGCGGAGATCGACGACGACAGCGTCGATGCCAGATCGCCGATGTTGATGAAGTTCACCGTCACATCGACGTTGTG
>CAYUKN010000201.1:0-3065 GCA_964445325.1 uncultured Ectothiorhodospiraceae bacterium | reverse complement strand
CACGGCGGACCGCGACCCCCGCGGTGAGCTCGCCGACGCGTTGCTCGAGGCCGTCCGCGCCACGGGCTCGATCATCGTCTACAGCAGCTATGAGCAGAGGACCATCGCCGCCCTGGCGGATTGACTGCCCGACGAGGCGGAAGAGCTCAACGCCCTCCAAGACCGGCTCGTCGACCTCGAGGCCATCATCAAACAGAGCCACTGCCATCCGGGCTTTCAGGGCAAGACGGCGCTGAAGTACGTGCTGCCCGTCCTCGCCCCGGACTTGAACTACGAGGCCCTCGAAGTCGCCGAGGGCAGCGCCGCCGGGCTCGCTTCGCTCGAGATGCTTGGCGAGACCAACGCGCAACAGCGCTTGCATTTGGACAACGCGTTGCGCGAATACTGCCGCCTCGACTCGTACGCGATGGTTGCGTCCGTGAAGCGTTGCTCGCCGCGATACGCTAAGGTCGTACTCAAGTACCCCGTCCGGACGAAAAAACTCGCGCTTCGCGCTCCCCGCCCTTTTGGTCTCTCATTGAAGCCTTGCCGCTTCATCTCAGGGGTAGCGCTCGCCGAGGCCGAACGAACGCCACCGCGCGTCGCCGGCGACCCGCCCGCTGACGAGCGCCTCGACGTCGTCGCCGGCGACCGCACAGGAGAGTTCGGCTCGCCTGGGCACAAACGCCGGAGTAGATTGCTCGGTCGACCAGTAGTTTCAGGATTCGAGGTCGATACGATGCGAGACAACCACGAGATCGGCGCCTACGAGGCCAAGACCAAACTGCCCGAGTTCCTGCGCAAGGTCGGCGCCGGCGAGCGGTTCACGATCACGCAACGCGGACAGCCGGTAGCGCTACTCATTCCGGCAGGTGCAGCACAATGCAGTGAAACCGTGGCCGCTGCGCGGCGGATGCGGGCGTTCGTTGATCGTCATCGGTCGACGCGGTCAGTCGACGTGAAGGCCCTCATCGAGCAAGGACGCGACTAGTGCGGTTCGTTCTCGACAATTCCGTGTGCATGCGCTGGCTGTTCAACGACGGCAGCACGGATGATCTGAATTACGCATCCTATGTGCTGAGCTTGCTCGAGGATGGGAAGAATGTCGCCATTGCGCCATCGATATGGCCGCTCGAAAGCGAAAGAGCTCATCGGCGAGGCGCAGAGCACCGAATTCACTTTCACCCTCAAAGAGATGGGCATTGAGATCGATCCTGCCACAGCCGGCCACGCCCTCGACGACACCCTCCCACTTGCGCGTCGATTCAATCTTTCAGCCTAAGATGCCGCCTATCTTGAACTGGCGCTCTGTCGCGGATGCCCTTTGGCGACACTCGATGTCAACCTGCGCAGCGCCCAAGCCCGCACTGGCGTCGCTGTCGCCTCAAACACCCCCGGCCAGGGAGGGCAAAGCTATACGGACCGTCCCTTTCGCAAGATGGCGGTTGGGGCAACAGCCGGGTCCGACTGCATCCTTGTAGACGGCCACCGGTGAGCCGCATTAAGGGGCTCAACCTCTGGAAATGATCCCCGCGCCAGCCCCTTGCCGTCACTCCTAATCGGCTTATCCTCGGGGACGGCTGGACAACACTGTCAGGAGGGCAAGTGATGCCGCTCTTCGATCGCGACAACGTCCGACTGACCGCCGCCGAGCACGGTCGTCTCATGCAGCAGGCCGCGCGCAACGGCCGTGGCGATGAAATGCCGTCAGTGATCCGCGACAAGGCCACCCTCGAGGAAGCACGTCTAGTCGCCTCGGGTGGGCGGGTTCTCGAAGAGCTCGAGCAATTCATCGAGCACGGGACTTGCCCTGCCGTACGCGGCGAGCTCACATTAGAAGAGATATTTGGCGAGCGGTCGGAGGTTTAACGGCAAATCTCCACGTCTGCTTCTACCGAGCCGTCGAATTGGCGGCTCTTTTTGCATCGCGGGGTCCGTAGCGGAAACCGCCGCATCGCGTAAGACCGGTTGCGAAGATCCCTTATAAAACGCGGCACATTGACAGCAGACTCGATGTGTCCGGCTAAAGTGACCGGCGGCTCGCCCGGACCAGTACGTGCCCCATGACAATGCACTAGCTCAAACCAGCGGAGGTATATTCGCGCTCAGTCGATCAACTCAAGGCCGAGTACGGGGACAAGGCGCCCCGGTGATGCTACCGGTGCGACGGTAGCGCGCTGCTCCATCCGCCCAGCCCGAGGAGCTCCGGTTTGTAGGTGCCTGATATCCCATGAAGACCGAAGGCGGCGGAGGCAATGTATACGGGTGTCCTCTGCTACCTGGACGCCTGTGCCATGCACAACATCGGCGAACGTGGGCGATCTGATTATCCAGTCACGCCGAGCGCGAGTGCGTGAATGCATACCGGGTCCGCACGCGCCACGGTAAGTGCAAGCGGCTAGGGCCTCGGTCATCCATTCCGCGCTTAGACGTAGGCGCTGCGCTGCCAGCGTCAGTGCTGGTCGGTCATGCACGACACGGCCAACGCCCAGGCGAACCCGTAAAGCCGCATTCGCCGCCCCCGGGCTGCATCAGGCCGCGGGCGGATGATGATGCAGCCCCGTGATCGCTGCACCCGCTCCAGGGCGACCAAGCTTCCTTCTGAGGCCTCTCGGATCTCGATCCCTGCGGCTGTCCAGTGCTGGCGCTGTACGGCGGGCGAACCGGCTTGCGAGTTCAGTCCCGGAACGTGCTCGGCGACGAAATCCGCCTTGATGCCGACGGCGCTCAACAGCCGCACCCAATGCTTCGCATCGGAGAGCTTGTCAAGGCGAACCGATACCAGGGGGCCCGCCCGCCAGCCCCTGCGATAAGCGCTGACAAGCGCGGCCCGAGCGTACTGCGACAACACCGGTGGCTCCCGCTTAGTCGAGCCCTCGTCACTAGTCCCGTGCAGCGCCACCAGCGTCTTGCGCGCGAGTGTTCGTTCGGCCGGCGTCCGCGGCAGGTCGATCAGTGAGCCCTCGGCCTCGCCGACATTCGACGGGCGGCGGCGCATGCCCGTGGGCAGCTCGCTTGCGGTGGCCACTGTGGCCCCGACAGAAGTTCCGCAAGTGTACGGAGCGGTTCATGATCCGCGAGCTTAG
>CAYUKN010000200.1:0-3183 GCA_964445325.1 uncultured Ectothiorhodospiraceae bacterium | reverse complement strand
ACGTCGACGCCGTCTGCTGGTTCGTCGAGGCGGTTCTGCCCCGCATCCGGCAACGGGTCCCGAACGCGGTACTGCACATCGTCGGCACGCGCCCGACGCCGACCGTCCGGGCGCTGCAACGCCACGCCGGCGTCGAGGTGATCGGCCCGGTGCCCGACATGCGCCCCTGGCTCGCGCACGCGCGCCTCGCGGTCGCGCCGCTGCGGGTCGCGCGCGGCATCCAGAACAAGGTCCTGGAAGGTCTCGCCATGGCCAAGCCCGTGCTCGCGACCTCGATGGCGCTCGAGGGCCTCGAGCTCCAGGGCGACTACCCGCTCGCGGCCGACGCCGCCGCGGAGCAGGCGCGTCTCGCGGGCGAGGTGCTCGAGTCCGGTGACGCGCAGGCCATCGGCGGCCGCATGCGGGCCTGGGTCGAGGCGCACTACGACTGGGACATCCGCCTGGGCCCGATCGCCGATCTCGTCCATGGCGACCACGACGTGGCCGAAGGCTTTCGATCGGCCGACCCCCGGCTGGCGGCCTCCTGATCATGGCCACGCCGCTCGGGATCGGCGGTACCCTGGGGCGCCTGCAAACGGGCCTGCGCCGCCCGTGGGCGGCCTCGCTCGCGCTGCTCGCGGCCGCCATCCTGGTGCTCGGATTCCTCCACGCCGAGACCGCCCGATCCATCGCCGGCATCTGGTCGAGCTCGGCGACCTACGCCCACGGCTGGCTGATCCTGCCGATCGCGGCCTGGCTCGCCTGGCGCGAGCGCGCCCGCCTGGCGAGCCTGGCGCCCCGGCCCTCGTGGCCGGGCCTGGTCGCCTTCGCGGTGGTCGAGGCACTGTGGATCGTGGCCTCCGTAGCGGACGTCGCCCTGGTCCAGCATTTCGCATTGGTCGGCCTCATCCCCGCCACCGTGCTGGCGTTGCTGGGCCCGGCGGTGGCGCGCGCGCTCGCCTTCCCGCTCGGCTACCTGGTCTTCGCCGTGCCGTGGGGCGAGGGCTTCGTGCCGACGCTGCAGGACATCACCGCGTGGATGAGCGTGCGCCTGCTCGAGCTCTCGCAGATCCCCGTGTTCTGGGAGGGGCGGCTCATCAGCATCCCGGTCGGTGATTTCGAGGTCGCCGAGGCCTGTTCCGGCGTACGCTACCTGATCGCCTCGCTCGCGCTCGGGGCCCTGTATGCGTACATCACCTACCGCAGCGCGTGGCGTCGACTCGCGTTCCTGGCCGCTGCGGCGATCGTGCCCATCGTCGCCAACGGCCTGCGGGCCTGGGGCATCATCATGCTCGCCCACTGGAGCAACATGCAGCTGGCGGTGGGCGTCGACCACCTCATCTACGGCTGGGTGTTCTTCGGCTTCGTGATCTTCCTGCTGTTCTGGGCGGGATCGTTCTTCCGCGAGCAGGCTGCGCGACCCGCGGCCGCCACCGGTGGCTCGACCGGCGCACGGCCGTACCGGTACGGCGCGTCCGCTGGCGCGGGGGCCCTCGCGGCGCTCGCCGTCCTCGGGCTCGGCGCGTCGCTCACCCCCGGCTGGCTCGCGAGCGCACAGCCCGCGCCCGCGACGACCGTTGCGCTTCCGGGCGCCACCGCCGCCTGGGAGCGCCTCGCGAGCGCGGACGGGTCCCTCCGGGTGACCGGCTTCGACGGCGCCGACGCGATCGACCACGCCGTCTACGGTGGCCCGAGCGGGCGCGTTTCGCTGCTGGTCGTCCACTACCGCAAGGAGGGCGCGGGTGCCGAGCTCATCAACTCGCAGAACCGCCTCTATGGCGAGCGCTGGACCCGGCTCGGGGAGGGCGGCCACACCGTGGCGGTGGCTGGCCGCACGCTCGCGCTGCGCGAGCTGCGCTTCGCCGGCGGTGGCGAACGGCGGTTGCTGTGGACCTGGTACGAGGTCGGCGGCCGGCAGACCGCGAGCGCGCCGGTGGCGAAGCTCGTCGGCGCGTTCCGCCGCCTGACGCTGCAGCGCGGCGACGCCACCCTCGTGGCCCTGTCGTCAGCCTACGATGACCAACCGGCGCGGGCGCGCAGGCGCCTCGAGGCGTTCCTCGATGAGCAACCCGGGGTGGCCGCACCCCGCGGCCTCGTCCGTGAAGCGGTGCAGCCGTGAGCCGCGCGAGCCGTCGCGCACCGCTGGTGGCGCACGTCGTCCATGCCCTGCGCACCGGCGGGCTGGAGAACGGAGTCGTCAACCTGATCAACCGCACGCCGCGCGATCGCTATCGCCACGCCATCCTTTGTCTCACCGATTACGACCGCTTTGCCGAACGCATCGAGCGCGACGATGTCGAGCTCGTCGCGCTCGGCAAGCGCGAGGGCAAGGATCCGGGTCTGTACCTGCGTGCCTGGCGCGCACTGCGCCGCCTGCGACCCGACATCGTCCATACACGGAATCTGTCGACGCTGGAGATGCTGTTGCCCGCCTGGCTCGCGGGGGTGCCGGCTCGCGTCCACGGCGAGCATGGCCGCGACATGTCCGACCTGCAGGGGATCAATCCGCGGTACCTGCGGATGCGACGCGTTCTGCGACCCCTGGCGCACCGGTACGTCGCGCTGTCCAGAGACTTCGCCGGCTACCTCGAGCACACTGTCGGCATCCGCGGCAACCGGCTCGTGCACATCTGCAACGGCGTGGACCTGGAGCGCTTCGGGCCGGATCCGGACGAGCGCCGACGCCGTCGGGCCGAGCTTGGCTGGCGGGAAGACACGCGCGTCATCGGCTGGGTGGGCCGCATGGAGACGGTGAAGAATCCGCTGGGCCTCGTGGATGCCTTTGCCGAGCTCGTGCGCCGGGAGCGCGACGACAGTCCCCGGACGGTGTTGGCCCTCGTGGGCGGCGGGTCGCAGCAGCGCGCGGTGGCCGACCACCTCGCCGCGGCGGGGCTAAGCGAGCGAGCCTGGTTGCCCGGGCCCACCGACGACGCGCCCGGCGTGCTGCGGTCCATGGATCTGTTCGTGCTGCCCTCTCTGGCCGAGGGCATCTCGAACACGATCCTCGAGGCCATGGCGAGCGGCCTGCCGGTGGTCGCGACCGATGTCGGTGGCAATGGGGAGCTTGTGGTCGACGGCGAGACCGGCGCCCTGGTCGCGGCGCAGGATCCGGCAGCCATTGCCGACGCTGTGGAACGCTATGTGCAGGTCCCCGAGCGTCTGATACAGCACGGACACCAGGCCCGGTGTCGGGTCGAACAGAAC
>CAYUKN010000199.1:1198-3207 GCA_964445325.1 uncultured Ectothiorhodospiraceae bacterium | reverse complement strand
GAGCAGCCGACGATGCGCGCGATCTCCTGGCGCGTGATCTTGACCTGCATGCCGTCGGGGTGGGTCATGGCGTCGGGCTCTCGGGCGAGCTCGAGCAGCGTGCGCGCGACCCGGCCGGTGACATCCAGGAAGGCCAGGTCGCGCACCTTGGCGCTCGTCTTGCGCAGCCGGCTCGCCATCTGCCCGGCGATCTTGAACAGGATCTCGGGGCTGTATTCCGACATCTCGCGGAATTGGCGGTAGCCGGCCTGGGCGAGCTCGCAGTCGGTGCGGGCCACCACCCAGGCGCTGCGCTGGGTATCCTCGTCGAAGAGTCCCATCTCACCGAAGAACTCGCCCTCGTTGAGATAGGCGAGCACGAGGTCGCGGCCTTCCTCGTCCTCGATGACGACACTGACCGAGCCCGCGAGGATGTAATAGAGTGAATCGCTCTCCTCCCCGCCCAGAATGATCGTGCTGCGCGCGGGGTAGTGGCGCCGATGGCTATAGCGCAGGAAGTCGCGCAGCCAGTCCGGCTCGTCCGTGTCCTTGGCGGGCTGCCTCGGCGTCATGTCGCTATTCTTCCGCCGTTATTAGGGGCTGTCAAAAAGGGGGCGGGGCATGCGCGCCGATATTCGCTGGAGCGGAGGGGCCCGGTTCACGGGCGAGACCGAAAGCGGCCACGAGATCGTCATGGACGGCCCGCCCGACGCGGGCGGGCGGAACCAGGGGGCGCGGCCCATGGAGATGGTGCTGCTGGGGCTGGGCGGCTGCAGCGCTTTCGACGTGGTCCACATCCTCCAGCGCGGGCGCCATCCCGTCGATGACTGCGCGGTGCGTGTCGACGCCGAGCGCGCCGACACCGACCCCAAGGTGTTCACCCGCATCCACATGCACTTCCGGGTGTCCGGGCACGGGCTCAGCGAAAAGGCGGTGGGGCGGGCGGTGACGCTGTCGGCGGAGAAATACTGCTCGGTGGCGCGCATGCTCGCGCAGACCGCGACGATCACCCACGACTGGTCCGTCGAGACTGGCGGTTGAGCCGGGCCGGTAACGTCCCCACCCACCTCGCGGGCGGCTTGCCCGCATTGCTACACTCATCTGCTACCCGTTGCTCAGCAGCGGGGACGGGGTCGGCGTCCGCTCGCGCCGGAGCGTCAACAGGGGGCCGGTGGCGCCCGGACCGGTCTTGTGTGGGGGTGTAACCGTGACGCAACCGCTGAAGCGCAACATCAAGCTGCACGGCTTCAACAACCTGACCAAGACCCTGAGCTTCAATATCCACGATATCTGCTACGCCAAGAGCGAGCAGCATCGCCGGGAGTATCTCGAGTACATCGACGAGGCGTACAACGCCCAGCGCCTGACCAACATCCTCGAGAACGTCTCGTCGCTGATCGGGGCCAACATCCTGAACGTGGCCCGCCAGGACTATGATCCGCAGGGTGCGAGCGTGACGCTATTGATCTCGGAGGAGCCGGTCAGCTCCGAGGGGCTGTCCAACACGGAGTCGCCCGGGCCGATGCCCGATAGCGTGGTGGGCCACCTGGACAAGAGCCACATCACGGTCCACACGTACCCGGAGAGCCATCCGGACGGCGGCATCAGCACCTTCCGGGCGGACATCGACGTGTCGACCTGTGGCCGGATCTCGCCGCTGAAGGCGCTGAACTATCTCATCCACAGCTTCGAGTCGGACATCGTGATCGTGGACTACCGGGTGCGCGGCTTCACTCGGGACGTCAAGGGCAAGAAGCACTTCATCGACCACAAAATCAACTCAATCCAGAATTATCTGTCGAAGGATACGAAAGAGCGTTATCAGATGTTCGACGTGAACGTCTATCAGGAGAATATCTTCCACACGAAGATGTGCCTGAGCGACTTCGACCTCAACGACTACCTCTTCGGGGCGGGCAAGGAGGATCTGCCGCCCAAGGAACTCAACAAGGTGGAGCAGCAGGTCCGCCGCGAGATGAACGAGATCTTCTACGGGCGCAATCTCGGGCGCAGCCTCAAGGCCTGAGCCC
>CAYUKN010000199.1:0-1098 GCA_964445325.1 uncultured Ectothiorhodospiraceae bacterium | reverse complement strand
CGGGGGCCCCGCCGGATTATTCTTGTTGTTGTCCGAAGTCGCTTGCGCGAACGCTCTTCGTTGTCGTTGTCATCCGGTCCGTGTGGTGGCACGGCCGAACTAAGCGCTGTTTGTAGCAAGGACCGCGCGCCGATGCAAACCCCGGCGGCGGTCGCGCCGCCCCGGCTTGTCAGGGGCCGGGTGGTTCGGTAAAATCCCGCTCCTTTCGGTGGGCCGGTCGCTGAGCCCGGCGAGCCCTTGACGGAGTCGTTGATGAAGACCTTCAGTGCGAAGCCATCCGAAGTCGAGCGCGACTGGTACGTCGTCGACGCCAGCGGCAAGACCCTGGGACGGCTGGCCAGCGAGATCGCGCGCCGTCTGCGCGGCAAGCACAAGCCCGAGTACACCCCCCACGTCGACACGGGCGACTACATCGTCGTGGTCAACGCCGAGAAGGTACGCGTGAGCGGGCGCAAGGAGACGGACAAGTTCTACCACCGGTGGACCGGCTACGTCGGCAACCTGAAGTCGGAGCCGCTCGCCAAGCTGCGCAATCGGGCACCCGAGCGCATCCTGAAGTACGCGGTCAAGGGTATGCTCCCGAGCAACCCGCTGGGCCGGTCGATGTTCCGCAAGTTGAAGGTCTATCGCGGACCCGACCACCGGCACCAGGCGCAGCAGCCGCGTCCGCTCGACATTTGATCGCCGCGTCGCGCTAACGCCAACGAGGATTCGCAGATGCAGCAGCAGTATTACGGAACCGGCCGCCGCAAGCAGTCCAGCGCGCGCGTGTTCATGCGCCCGGGCTCGGGCCAGATCACGGTCAACGGCCAATCGCTGGAGCAGTACTTCGGCCGCGAGACCGCCCGGATGATCGTGCAGCAGCCGCTGGCCAAGCTCGACGTCCACAACCGCTTCGATTTCTACGTGACCGTCGAGGGTGGTGGTGGCAGTGGCCAGGCCGGCGCCATCTCCATGGGCGTGGCCCGGGCCCTGCTCGCCTACGACGAGGAATGGCGTGCCCCGCTGCGCGATGGCGGCTTCCTCACGCGCGACGACCGCCAGGTCGAGCGCAAGAAGATCGGGCTGCGCAAGGCGCGGCGCTCGACGCAGTACTCC
>CAYUKN010000198.1:0-3227 GCA_964445325.1 uncultured Ectothiorhodospiraceae bacterium | reverse complement strand
CGGCCTAAAATTTCGCCTCTTTTCAACGCGGGGCCCGGTGCATGGGCCCGCGACTCCGAGGCCGATCGCCCAATCGCCGGCCACCCCGGGCCAACCGCCCGCGGTGGCTTCCGACTTTCGGGAAGAGCTCAATATGGCGACGATTAATCAGCTCGTGCGCAAGCCGCGTAAGCGGATCCACGAGAAGAGCAACACGCCCGCGCTCGAGGGTTCACCGCAGAAGCGCGGCGTCTGCACGCGTGTCTACACGACCACGCCGAAGAAGCCGAACTCGGCGCTGCGCAAGGTCGCGCGTGTGCGCCTGACCAACGGTTACGAGGTCACCTCGTACATCGGTGGCGAGGGCCACAATCTGCAGGAGCACTCGGTCGTGCTGATCCGGGGCGGCCGTGTGAAGGACCTGCCCGGCGTTCGCTACCACACGGTTCGCGGCAGCCTCGACGCGCAGGGCGTCAAGAATCGCCGCCAGAGCCGTTCCAAGTACGGCACCAAGCGGCCAAAGAAATAACAAGGGCGGATTGAACGATGTCCCGACGCACCAGCGCAGCGCGACGCGAGATCCTCCCCGATCCGAAGTACGGGGACGTCAAGCTCGCCAAGTTCATCAACATGCTGATGCGCGATGGTAAGAAGTCCACCGCCGAGCGCATCACCTACGACGCGCTCGACCAGATTCGCGAGAAGCGTGGCGCGGATCCGGCCGAGGTGCTCGATCAGGCGCTGCAGAACGTGAGCCCCGCGGTCGAGGTGAAATCGCGGCGCGTCGGTGGCGCAACCTATCAGGTACCGGTCGAGGTCCGCCCGGTCCGTCGCCAGGCGCTGGCGATGCGCTGGATCATCGACGCGGCGCGGCGTCGGGGCGAGAAATCGATGACGGCCAAGCTTGCCGCCGAGCTCAACGACGCGTCCGAGAAGCGCGGTTCCGCGTTCAAGAAGCGTGAAGACACCCACCGCATGGCGGATGCCAACAAAGCCTTCGCCCACTATCGCTGGTAAGGCCGCTAGGAGCGCACCGTGGCACGCAAGACCCCTCTCGAGCTCTATCGCAATATCGGCATCATGGCCCACATCGATGCCGGTAAGACGACGGCGACCGAGCGCATCCTTTACTACACGGGCGTCTCCCACAAGATGGGTGAGGTCCACGAGGGTGCCGCGGTGATGGACTGGATGTCGCAGGAGCAGGAGCGCGGCATCACGATCACCTCCGCCGCGACCACTTGTTTCTGGCGCGGCATGGATCAGCAGTTCAAGGACTACCGCATCAACATCATCGACACGCCCGGCCACGTCGACTTCACCGTCGAGGTCGAGCGGTCGCTGCGCGTGCTCGACGGCGCGATCTGCGTGCTCGACGCCAATGCCGGTGTCGAGCCCCAGACCGAGACGGTCTGGCGGCAGGCCGACAAGTACCGCGTCCCGCGCATGACGTTCGTCAACAAGATGGACAAGATGGGCGCGGACTTCTATCGCTGCATCGACATGATGCGTCAGCGCCTCGGCACCGTCGCCGTGCCGACGCAGCTGCCGGTCGGCGCCGAGCACGAGTTCGCCGGTGTCGTTGACCTGGTGCGCATGCAGGCGATCTACTGGGATGACTCCACGCGCGGCATGGTCTACGAGGCCACCGAGATCCCGGACGATCTCAAGCAGACCGCGCAGGAGTGGCGCGAGCACATGGTCGAGCACGCCGCCGAGGCCAACGAGGAGCTCATGGAGAAGTACCTCGAAGAGGGCGAGCTCTCGTCGGAGGAGATCAAGCAGGGCCTGCGCCAGCGCACTATCGCCAACGAGATCGTGCTGGTGATGTGCGGCTCGGCGTTCAAGAACAAGGGCGTACAGACGCTGCTCGACGGTGTCATCGAGTATCTGCCGGCGCCGGCGGATATCCCGCCGGTGCAGGGCACGCTCGCCGACGGTGAGGCCGGCGAGCGCGCCCCGCGCGATGACGAGCCGTTCTCGGCGCTGGCGTTCAAGGTCGCCACCGACCCCTACGTAGGCAATCTGACGTTCTTCCGTGTCTACTCCGGCGTGGTGAACTCGGGCGACTTCGTCTACAACCCGATCAAGGGCAAGCGCGAGCGCCTCGGGCGCATCCTGCAGATGCACTCGAATCACCGCGACGAGATCAAGGAAGTGCGCGCCGGCGACATCGCCGCCGCGGTCGGCCTCAAGGAGGTCACCACGGGCGAGACCCTGTGCGACATGAACAAGCAGATCACGCTCGAGCGCATGGAGTTCCCCGAGCCGGTGATCTCGGTCGCGGTCGAGCCCAAGACCAAGGCCGAGCAGGACAAGATGGGCAACGCCCTGGGCAAGCTCGCCCAGGAGGATCCGTCGTTCCAGGTCCGCACGGACGAGGAGACCGGCCAGACGATCATCTCGGGCATGGGCGAGCTCCACCTCGACATCATCGTCGACCGGCTCAAGCGCGAGTTCAAGGTGGAGGCCAAGATCGGTAATCCGCAGGTCGCCTACCGCGAGACCATTCGCGAGCAGGTCGAGGCCGAGGGCAAGTTCATCCGCCAGACCGGCGGGCGCGGCCAGTACGGCCACGTCATGGTCCGCCTGGAGCCGCTCGAGGCCGGCTCGGGCTACGAGTTCGAGAACCGCATCGTCGGTGGTGTCGTGCCCAAGGAGTACGTCGGCTCGGTTTCCAAGGGCATCGAGGAGGCCATGGACAACGGCGTGGTCGCCGGCTATCCCATGGTCGACATCAAGGCGACGCTCTACGACGGCTCCTACCACGAGGTCGACTCCAGCGAGGGCGCGTTCAAGATCGCCGGCTCGCTGGCGTTCCAGGACGGTGCCAAGCGCGCCAAGCCGGTCATCCTTGAGCCGATCATGCGTGTCGACGTCCTCACGCCCGAGGAGTACATGGGCGACGTCATGGGCGATCTCAATCGCCGGCGTGGCCTGATCCAGGGCATGGAGGACGTGCCCGCGGGCAAGGCGATGCACGCCGAGGTGCCGCTTTCCGAGATGTTCGGGTATTCGACCGACCTGCGCTCGACGACGCAGGGCCGTGCGAACTACTCCATGGAGTTCTCGCATTACGCGGAAGCGCCCAGCAGCGTGACCGAGGAGATCATCCGCAAGGCGTCATGAGGCGCGAGGCGCAACGCCGCGACAGCGTATTTCACCAACAGCAAGAAACAGAGGGTAGTAACCGTGTCCAAGTCGAAATTCGAGCGCAGCAAGCCCCACGTCAACGTAGGCACGATTGG
>CAYUKN010000197.1:0-3241 GCA_964445325.1 uncultured Ectothiorhodospiraceae bacterium | reverse complement strand
GGCGAAGGGCGAAGGGCGAAGGGCGAAGGGCGAAGGGCGAAGGGCGAAGGGCGACCAAAAGGGTGTGGGCCGACTGCGAGCGACGCAACCGGCGGTGCGGTGCCGGCGTTGAGCGGCAATTCATACGTAGGCCGGATTGCGTTCCGTCGGAGGCCACAACGGTGCGTGGGCCGCCGCGGTTCGATGGTTGTGTGGCCGCTGTGTACCACAAACGCCATCCGGCGGTGAGCGGAGGGCGAAGGGCAGTAGGATGGAGGCCGGTTTTTGCCGCAGGCTAAGCCAGCGCCGTGCCCGATCGCACCGAAGGCCGACCGGCGTTCTTCGGGCGCTCTCCGCGCTTTGGCGAGAACGCGATCGAAGCATCCACATCCCGGAGCCACACCATGTCCGAGCGTCCGCGCATCGTGATCCACTACTGTCCGCAATGCCGCTGGCTGTTGCGCGCGGCGTGGTTGGCGCAGGAGCTGTTGTCGACATTCGAGGCCGATCTCACCGAGGTCGCGCTGGCGCCGGCGGATCGCGGGGTCTTCGAGATCACCACCGGCGACGCCACGGTGCTGTGGTCACGCGCGACCGAGGGGCGCTTCCCCGAGGCCAAGGAGATCAAGCAGCGGCTCCGCGACACCCTGTTCCCCGAGCGGGACCTGGGCCACGCCGATCGATGAGGTGCTCAGGCGCTCGCCTGCGAGTGCCCGTTGAGCTTGGCGTAGATCTCCAAAGGTTGCGCGGGATAGGTATAGCCGCGGCTCAGGAAAAAGCGCCGGGCATCGCGGAAACCAACGGCGAAGACGGGCACACCGGGATAGGCGGCCTCGACCGCGTTGAGCAGCTGCGAGCCCAGCCCCGCGCCCTGCGCGCCCGGATGGACCGCGAGCTCGTTGACGAAGGTGGCGAACACGCCGTCGCTGAAGGCGCTGACGAAGCCCACGAGCTGGCCGAGCTCGTCACGCACGTGGCCCACGAAGTGGGGCGCCTCCAGGGCCGCGGCGACGTCGGCGACGTCCGTGGCCGCGCTCTCGCCCCAGCGCACGGCGGCCATGAGCTCGAGGTACTCGTCGATGTCGAACGAGCGGTCGGTGGCGACGGGGGACGGGTGGGACATGGTCGACCTCCTTGTGACGGCTGGCGCTGAGCATCGGGCCTGATCTCTGCGATTGTACGCGCTGACAATAGAGCGTACAGGGTGGTGTTCGTGAGTGCGGCACTGGACAACGTGGTCGCCCCGGGGGGCACACGCATTGCTTTGCTGCCCTGCCCCGGTGCACGCGCGCTCGGCATGCTCCCCATTGATCAAGGCGCCGCGTGCGATGGCGATCTCGCACACATCGCCGCGTGGGGCGCGCATGCGCTGGTGACGCTGGTCGAGCGCCCCGAGCTCGAGATGCTCGGGTTGGACGACCTGGGCGAGCGCGTCCGCGCGCACGGGCTGGCCTGGTGGCACCTGCCGGTGATCGACGGCGCGGCGCCCGGCAAGGCATTCGAGCGGGCATGGCGCGACGCCGGCGCCGCCTTGCATGCGAATCTAGCCGCTGGCCAACGCATTGCGCTGCACTGCCGTGCCGGCATCGGGCGCACCGGCACAGTCGCGGCCCGCCTACTGGTCGAGCGCGGCATGGCGCCGGCGGATGCGGTGGTCGCGGTGCGCCGCGCGCGCCCGGGCGCGATCGAGAGCCCCGAGCAGCGCGCCTGGGTCGAGGCCCTCCGGGCGATTTGAAACGCACCGGCGGCGGCGTCATGCTTGCCGCGCTCTCCGACCCGGTCGGCGACCGCGGCGGCTGACGCGGGTAACCGTCACTGTGAGCCCCTATGGCCGATTACTTCCGCCACCCCAACCGCGCGGGCTCGTTCCCGCCGGTGGTTCAAGCACTGCTCATCGGCAACTGCGCGGTGTTCCTGCTGCAGGGCATCGGCGGCATGGAGCTCATCGCCCGATTCGCGCTGTGGCCCATCGGCACGCCCACGTTCCTCGAGGGTGAGTTCGGCCTGCAGCGCGTGCCGCAGTTCCACCTCTGGCAGCTGATCACCTACTCGTTCCTCCACGGCAATCTGCTGCACCTGTTCTTCAACATGTTCGCGCTGTGGATGTTCGGCAGCCTCATGGAGACCGTCTGGGGCTCGCGACGGTTCCTCGCGTATTACTTCGCCTGCGTGGTCGGTGCCGGCGTGATGCACCTGCTGGTGCTCGCGGGGACGGCGGGCGGCCAGGTCGATCCCGTGCCCACGGTGGGCGCCTCGGGCGGGGTCTTCGGGATCTTGCTGGCGTTCGGCATGCGCTTCCCCAACCAGTACATCCTGCTGCTCATCCCGCCCATCCCGATCAAGGCGAAGTGGTTCGTGATCATCTACGGTGCGGTCGAGCTGTATCTGGGGATCACGGGCACGCAGGCGGGCGTCGCCCATTTCGCCCACTTGGGCGGTATGCTGACCGGGTTGGCCATGATCCTGTACTGGCGCGGCAAGCTGCCATGGAAGCCGCGCTTTCCGGAGGGGTAGCGATGATGCGTATCCGCGAGGTCGTGCGGCCCGATCTGTTCGGTGAGCGCACCGTGTTCGTCACGGGCGGCGGCAGCGGGATCAATCTGGGCATCGCCCGCGCCTACGCCAGCCTGGGTGCCGCGGTCGCCATCTGCGGGCGCAGCGCCGAACGCCTGGCCTCGGCGCGCGAGGTGCTCGAGACCGACGGCGCCCGGGCGGTGGCCACCCCCACCGCCGACGTGCGTGATCCCGACGCGATCGCCGCGGCGTTGGCGCAGGCGCGCACCGAGCTCGGCCCGATCGCCACGCTCGTGTGCGGCGCCGCGGGCAATTTCCCCGCGCCGGCGGAGACGCTCTCGGCGAACGGCTTTGCCACAGTGATCGACATCGACCTCAACGGCAGCTTCTATGCCGCCCGCGCCGCATTCGACCAGCTCGCCGAGACCGGCGGCGACATCGTCATGATCTCGGCGGCCCAGGCGACCCAGGCATTCGCGGGGCAGGCCCATGTCGGCGCCGCGAAGGCCGGTGTCGAGCAGCTCATGCGCACGCTGGCGCTCGAGTGGGGCCGTCATGGCATTCGCGCCAACGCCATCGTGCCCGGGCCCGTCGCCGACACCGAGGGGGTGCGCCGGCTCCTGCCCGGCGACGCTGCCGACGAGGCCGCCCGCATCGTGCCGCTGGGCCGGCTGGGTCGCACCGATGACATCGCCGCCGCCGCGGTCTTCCTGTCGTCGCCGCTGGCCGACTACGTCAGCGGCAGCGT
>CAYUKN010000196.1:0-3282 GCA_964445325.1 uncultured Ectothiorhodospiraceae bacterium | reverse complement strand
GGGTCTCATCACATCCTGTGGATCGGACTTTTAGTCCGATCCGCCGGTGACCTGCGAGCAGTCCGCTGAGATCCGCCACCGCGATGAGCGGGGTAAATCAGGCATTCCCTAGCCTCGTGCGAAGGCGTCGATGCGCTTTTCCAGCTTGGCCGGCGAGATCGAGCGGCGCGTGCCCAGGTGTTGCGCGAACAGCGACACGCGCAGCTCCTCGATTAGCCAGCGCAGCTCTTGCAACTCGTCGTCGGTCCAGGCGAGCTCGGTCAGCGGGGGCAAAAGGGCGCGCACGCGCGCCCACAACGGCTCGATCTGGGCGCGACCTTGCCGGTCGCGCTCGGGCTCGCGGTCGAGCACGTCCAGCCGGCGCGCCATGGCATCCAGATAGCGCGGGTATTGCGCCAGCCACTCGGGTGGCGTCGCCGTGACGAAGCCGGGATAGATCAGGTGGTCGAGCTGATCCGCCAGATCCCGTGCCGCCTCGATCCAGGTCATCGGCAGCGAGCCCTCCAAGCGCCGACCCACCGCCCGCTGGCGCTCGCCGATCGTATCCAGCTCGACCAGCAGCGACTCCGCCACGGGCCATAGCTGCGCGCGCCCGGCCTCCAGGATCTCCTCGAATGCGGCCGCGGTGCGGGGTGTGTCGTGCTCGGCGAGGAAGGCGCGCTCGACCGCCGCGTCGATGAAGTCGTCGCGCCACCGTGGCCCGTCGATGCGCGTGCTGAAGTGCAGCGCGACGCGATCGAGGCCGTCCAGGCCGCGCTCGAGCATGCGGATCTGGCTGGCCAGGCGGCGCCGGATCAAGCGGCGCACGCCGGCGCGGTGGGCGGCGCCGGCGTCGGCCTCGCGCGAGAAGACGGTGAGCGCGACATCGCCGCCACGCGCCTGCAGGGCGGGGACGACGCGCACCGTGACGCCGTGGCGCTCGAGCTCGACGACGTCGGGCAGATCGCCGAAGTCCCAGTCGCTGACGTCGTCGACCTCGTAGGTGCCGTCACCGGTGTCGAGATCGGCCTCGGCCGCCTCGGCGTGGCGCTGCGCCAGCACCGCCAGATCGCGGCCGCTGTCGACGACCTCGCCGTCGGCATCGACCACGGCGAAGCGCATGAAGTGGCGCTGCTCGAGCGAAGAGGTATCCCAGACCTCGGGCGGCGGCCCCTCGCCCGTCATGTGCGCGAGCTCGGCGCTCATCGCCTCGGTCAGGCCGCGCCCGTCGGGTGTCAGGCGTTGATGCAGCGCGCGCGCGAAGTCGGGTACGGGCACGAACTGGCGCCGCCATGATTTGGGTAGCCCGCGCAGCAACGCCTCGATCTTGTCCGCACGCATGCCCGGCACAAGCCACTCGCAGCTGGCGGCGTCGACCTGGCGGATCGCCGCGCGCGGGACGGTCAGCGTGACGCCGTCCTCGTCGGCGCCGGGGGCAAAGCGATACGACAGCGGCAGGAGCAACCCCTCGAAGTCGAGGTGGTCGGGGTAGTCGCCCGCGGTCACCTCGTCGGCGTCGCGCTGCATCAGCATCGCGCGCGTGCACTTGAGGTAGTCGGGATCGTCGCGCTCGACGCGCTGGCGCCAGGCCTCGAACGTGGGCCCGTCGTAGACGTCGCCGGGCAGGCGTGCGTCATAGAAGTCGAACAGGACCTGCTCGTCGACGCCGATGTCGCGCGTGCGCGCGCGGTCCTCGAGCGCGGCGATCTCATCGATGAGTGCCCAGTTGTGGTGGATCGCCGCGGAGTCGGTCTCCAGCCCGCGCGCGACCAGCGCGTCGCGGATGAAGATGGGGCGAGCCTCGGCGGGCGCGATGGGCCCGTAGTTCACCCGCCGGTTCGGGTTGATGACCAGGCCGTAGAGGGTCGACTGCTCGTCGGCGGCGACGCGCTGCGCCTTGTGCTGCCAGCGCGCGTTGCGATAGCTGCGCCGGAGCAGGTGGTCGGCGAGGCGCTCGATCCACGGGCGCTCGATCGCGGCGACGGTGCGCGCGAACAGCCGCGAGGTCTCGCTGATCTCGGCGGCCATGAGCCACTTGGGCGGCCGCGCCGCGACCGGTGAGCCGGGGAAGATGAACACGTGGCGGTTGCGCGTCGACTGGTACGTGCCCTTGCCCTCGTGCCGCGCCACGTTGGCGAGCAGGCCGGCGAGCATGGCGCGGTGGATATTGGCGGCCTCGGCCGGCTGGTCGTTGAGCGTCAGGCCCAGCTCGCGCGCCTGCGAGCGCAGTTGGCCGTGCAGATCCACCCACTCGCGCATGCGCACGAACGACAGGAAGTGCTGGGCGGCGACCTTGCGCAGCTGGCTCTGCGAGAGCTCGCTGCGCCGCGCCTGCCAGAAGCGCCAGAGGTTGAGCAGGGAGACGAAGTCGGAGCGCTCGTCGGCGAAGGCGCCGTGCGCCTTGTCCGCCGCACCCTGGTTGTCGGGCGGGCGCTCGCGCGGGTCCTGGATCGCCAGAGCGGCGGCGACGGGCAGGACCTCGGCGAGTGCGCCCTCGTCGTGGGCGGCGACGAGCATGCGCGCCAGCCGCGGGTCGATCGACAGTTGCGCCAGGCGCTCACCCAGGCGCGTGAGGCCGCGTTGGGCGTCGACCGCCCCCAACTCGAACAGCGTGGTGTAGCCGTCGTTGATCAGGCGGCGCTCGGGCGGGTCGATGAAGGGGAAGGCCTCGACCGCGCCCAGCCCCAGCGAGGCCATCTGCAGCACCACGGCGGCGAGGTTGGTGCGCTGGATCTCGGGGTCGGTGAAGCGCGGGCGCTTTTCGTAATCCTCCTCGGCGTACAGGCGGATGCACAGGCCCGGCCCCTCGCGCCCGCAGCGGCCCTTGCGCTGATCGGCCGACGCCTGGGCGATGCGCTCGATGGGCATGCGCTGGACCTTGGAGCGCACGCTGTAGCGCGAGATCCGGGCCTCGCCCGAGTCGATGACGAAGCCGATGCGCGGCACCGTCAGCGAGGTCTCGGCGACGTTGGTCGCCAGCACCACGCGGCGCCCGCCCTTGGGCTGGAAGACCTTGCGCTGCTCGCGCGCGGCCAGCCGCGCGAACAGCGGCAGCAACTGGAGATCCCCCAGCCCCGCGCGCGCCAGGGCGCGCTCGGTGTCGCGGATGGCGCGCTCGGTCGGCAGGAACACCAGGATGTCGCCGGGGCCGGCCGCGATGCACTCCTGGACGGCCTCGATGATCGCCTGCTCGCGGTTGCGCTCGCGGGTGTCGGTGTCGGCCTCACCTAGCGGGCGGTAGCGCACCTCCACCGGATGGGTGCGGCCCTCGATGTCGACGATGGGGGCGTCGCCGAAGTGGCG
>CAYUKN010000195.1:0-3288 GCA_964445325.1 uncultured Ectothiorhodospiraceae bacterium | reverse complement strand
CGAAGGCGAACGCGCGCATCCGCGGCACGATAACCGGGTATCGCATTCGACGATTTGCGGCATCAAGGCATGCTGCGCGCAGTCCAACGGCACTCGGTTGCACTGCTTGAGGACGCGCCTGCGGCCGTTCGGCGCTGGATGGTTGTGGAGGGCCTCCAGGATTGCCGGATGGGCGAACGCCGCGTCCAAGCGCGCCTCTAGCGCGAGTCCCGGCAGAAGCGGCAGCCGGGATCGTTTTCCGCGGCGGTGTTCAGGCAGGAGGGGCGCATGCCAATAGTGTAACCCTTGTCTGAGCCGGTCAGAAGATCATTGTCCCAATGATACGCCCAGGGGTGCGCCCGCGCGGATTCACCGAGCAGGATGGTGAATACGGCAACAATCACGAGGCTGTGTCGGGGCGTTGTCATGGGGCGGGTCTCGGCGTGTCGGTCCTTGGCGACCGCGCACCGCGCTGGCCCAAGCAAAGACGCGCGCGTGGCCTCTCAGTGCGGCAACAGCAGCTGGAACGCGGTCATCGCCATGAACGCGACCAGGACGACGGTGCCGACGCTCGAGTGCTGGAGGTGCTTACTGGCGTCCGGCAAAAGCTCGGCGAAGACCATCCAAATCATCGCCCCCGCCGCCACGCCGAGGCCGACTGGAAGAAAAGGCTCGAAGGCGGTGACGAACAGATAGGCAGGAATCGCCATCAAGGGCTGCGGCAGACTGCTGAAGATCGACCAAAGCGCCGCTTTCCACACGCTCACCCCGCGCGGCACCAGAACCAGCGCGATCGCGAGCCCCTCCGGCACGTTGTGGATCGCGATCGCCGCGGTGATGTAGATGCCCAGCGCCTCGCCGCCGCCGTACGCGACGCCCACGCCGATGCCCTCCGCCAAAGAATGGGCGGTCATCACACCGACGATCAGCAGCGCCTTGCGCGCATCGGCGCCGCGCAGTTCGCCGATATCGGGCGAGCCCTGGCGCTCGATCCAGGCATTCGCCAGCAGGATCAGCACCAGGCCGCTGGCAACGCCGGCAAGGCCGCGCCAGGCACCGATCGCGTTGGCCTCTTCGAGGAGGCTGTGGCTGGCGGCCAGCATCAGCCCCGACGCGACGGCCGCACCGGCACTCAGCCACACCACAGGCACGCGACGAGCCGACACTAGCGGCAAGGCCCCGATGCCGGTGGTGAGCGCGGTGATCAGCGCCGCGATGAAAACCGTCAGCAGACTCGTCTGGAACACCATCCGTTTCCCTTTCGGTGTAACCGAACAGCGCGCCGTCAGCCCACGGCGGCTCCATCGACGCCGCCTCGCCCCCTTGAGCGCGGTGCCCCGCGCTCGCGCGACTTGCGTCAGCTATCGCTCGGGCGCCCGGCGGCGCTTTCGTGGCCAAGCGACCGGGTGCGTCAGCCGCGCAACCAACCCTCGATGGTCGTGCGGTCGGGCACGGAGCCGCTATGCACCACCTCGCCGTCGATGACCACCGCCGGGGTCGACATCACGCCGTAGCGCATCATGGCGGCCGGATCGGTGACCTTCTCCACTTGCGCATCGACCTGCAGCGCGCCGGCGGCCTCGTTGATCTGCTCCGCCGTGTTGACGCACTTCTTGCAGCCGGTACCGAGTACTTCGATCTTCATCATGCACCTCCGATGGAAAGCCAGGGGGCGATGCCGTTGAACACCCACCCCATGATCGTGAAATTGACCAGGAGAATCAGGAACACCAGCGCCAGCAGCCGCCATTGCATCACCTGCTTGAGCAGGGTGAATTCCGGCAGGCTCGCGGCCACGGTGCTCATGCAGAAAGCCAGCGTCGTGCCCACGGGCAGCCCCTTGCCGATGAGGCTCTCCAGCACCGGGATGACGCCGGTCGCATTCGAATACAGGGGCAGCCCGGCCACGACCGCCGCGGGCACGCTCCACCACTGACCGTTGCCCAGGTTGGCGGCGAACCAGCCGTCGGGCACGAAGCCGTGGAGGCCGGCGCCAATGCCGACGCCGATGAAGATCCATTTCCAGATGCGGCCGACGATGTCCTTGAGCTCGTCGCGTGCGAAGGCGTGGCGTTCGGCGATGCCGAGGCGCTTTGCCGGGGCCGCGTCTTCGCCGCCGTCGCCGCCCTGTGGGGTTACGGTCTGTGCCTGTTCATACGCCCTGGCGGCGAAGTCCTGCAGCCAGCGATGGGCGCGCATCGAATCGAGCAGCATGCCGCCGACGATGCCGACGGCCATGCCCACCACCACGTAGGCGAGCGTGAACTTCCAGCCCAGCAGCCCCCAGAGCATGACCACCGCCACCTCGTTGATCACCGGCGAGGTGAGCAGGAACGCCATGGTGATGCCCAGCGGGATGCCGGCGCTGGTGAATCCCAGGAACAACGGGATGCTCGAGCACGAACAAAACGGGGTGATCGCGCCGAAGCCCGAGCCGAAGAAATAGCCTGCCAGCCGGTGGCGTCGGTGCAGGTAATCGCGCACCCGCTCGATGTTCAGCGAGGCGCGCGCCAGGGCGATGACGTAGATCATCACCACCAACAGCGCGAAGATCTTGGTGGTATCCTCGATGAAGAAGTGCACCGCCGAGCCCCACCGGCTGGCAGGGTCCAGGCCCAGCATGGCGTAGGCCAGCCCGTCGGCGATCGCAGTGAATATCTCGAACATCGGAAACCTTTTCTTGTCCGCGATGGCAGTCGGCCCTGCGCGGGCCCTTTGCCCAGGAGGACGCAGTCATGGCCGAAAGGTTACAGGGGGCCCCGGAGGCACCCGTCGAAGGCAGGGGCTACGACTGTGTACTGGGGGCCTGGCGCGAGCACGAGCGCGAGCTACGCGGTTTCCTGGTCAACCGCCTCGGCGATCGCGAGGCCGCCGAGGATCTGCTGCAGGAGGTGTTCCTGCGGGCCATGGGTGAGGGCGCTGGCTTCTGCCGGCTGGACAGCCCGCGGGCCTGGCTGTTCCGCGTCGCCCGCAATGCGGCGGTCGATCGCGAGCGCCGCCAGCGCCCGTCGGAGCCGCTGCCCGCGGATCTGGCCACCGAGGAGCCGCAACCGGCGCCGGTGGACACGCTGAGCAACTGCCTCGAGCGCAACCTCCCCGGGCTCGCGCCGCGGGATCGGGAAATCATCCGCCAGTGCGATCTCGGCGGTGTGGCCCAGGGCGATTACGCCGCCGCCCACGGCCTGAGCCCGGGCGCGGTCAAGACCCGGCTGTTCCGCGCCCGCCAGCGCCTGCGCGAGCGCCTGGTCCGTCACTGCAGCGTGCGCTTCGACGAGGACGGCCGCGTCTGCTGCCACCAGCCCCCCGAGG
>CAYUKN010000194.1:0-3319 GCA_964445325.1 uncultured Ectothiorhodospiraceae bacterium | reverse complement strand
ACGGCATCGCCGAGGCGCTGCGCCAGGCCATGCTCACGCTCAAGCAGGGCGGCGGCGTCGGCTACGACTTCAGCCCGATCCGGCCCAAGGGCGCGCTGGTCAAGGCGGTCAACGCCGAGGCCTCCGGGCCGATCTCGTTCATGCGCGTGTTCGACCGCGCCTGCGAGACCATCGAGTCGGCCGGCTATCGCCGCGGCGCCCAGATGGGCGTGCTGCGCGTCGACCACCCCGACATCCGCGACTTCATCGAGGCCAAGTACGAAAGCGGCCAGTTGTCGAACTTCAACGTCTCGGTCGGTGTGACCGACGAGTTCATGCGCGCGGTCGACAACGACGACTTCTTCGATCTGACCCACGAGGCCGAGCCCGCGCCGCGGATCAAGGCCAACCAGGAGGTCACCTACGACGAGGCCAAGGGCAAGTGGATCTACGAGCGCGTGCGCGCCCGCGAGATCTGGGACTACGTCATGGAGGCGACCTACGACCACGCCGACCCGGGCGTGATGTTCCTCGACCGCATCAACGGCGAGAACAACCTCTGGTACGCCGAGCAGATCAACGCCTCCAACCCCTGCGTGACCGGCGACACCTGGGTCCACACCGCCGCGGGCCCGCGCCAGGTGCGCGAGCTCGTGGGCCAGCCCACCGACGTGCTGGTCAACGGCCGCGCCCACGCGACCACCGAGGCCGGCTTCTTCGTCACCGGCGACAAGCCGGTCTATCGACTCGTCACGCGCGAGGGCCAGCAGATCCGCCTGACGGCGGACCACCCGGTGCTGCGGCGCATTCCGCCCGAGACGCGCAGCCAGATCCCGCAGACCGAGTGGGTCGCCGCGGGTGAGCTCGCCGCGGGCGACCAGATCGTGCTGCACGACCATGGCGTCGAGATCGCCTGGGCCGGCGCGTCCAACGCCGACGAGGGCTATCTCCTGGGCCTGTTGCTGGGCGACGGCACGCTCAAGGAGCAGACGGCGACCGTGTCGGTCTGGCCCGAGGTGGCGGCGGCGACCGCCGACGGCGAGCGCCCGGCGAGCCCGGTCATGCAGGCCGCCGAGACGGCCGCGCGCGCCCTGCCCCACCGCGCCGACTTCAGCGGCTTCTCCGAGATCGCCGGACGTGGCGAGTTCCGGCTCAACTCGACCGCGCTGCGCGACATCGCCCACGGCTTCGGCATGAGCCCCGGCGCCAAGGGCGTAACACCCGAGATGGAGCGCGCCTCCAGCGACTTTTATGTCGGGTTCCTGCGCGGGCTGTTCGACGCCGACGGCAGCGTCCAGGGCAGCCAGCAAAAAGGGGTGAGCGTGCGCCTGGCCCAATCCGATCGCGCCAGCCTCGAGGCCGTCCAGCGGATGCTCGGGCGCCTCGGCATCGCGAGCACCCTGTACGGCGACCGCCGACCGGCGCATAGCAAGGAGCTGCCCGACGGCCAGGGCGGCACCGCGGCCTATGACTGCCGCGCCCAGCACGAAGTCATGATCACCGGCGGGCACCTGCCCCGCTTCGCCGAGCGCGTCGGCTTCAACGACACGGCCAAGGCCGAGCGCCTGCGCCAGGCGCTGGCGAGCTACAAGCGCGCCATCAACCGCCCGCGTTGGCATGCGACGGTCGATACCATCGAGGCCGACGCCACCGAGACCGTCTACGATGTCCAGGTGCCGGGCGTCCACGCGTTCGACGCCAACGGCCTCTACGTGCACAACTGCGGCGAGCAGATGCTGCCCGACTACGGCTGCTGCTGCCTGGGCTCGGTCGATCTCACCCGCTTCATCGAGCAGCCGTTCAGCGACAACGCCCACTTCGACTTCGATCGCTTCGCCGACGTGGTGGGCACGGCTACGCGCATGCTCGACGATGTGCTCGATGCCACCGCCTGGCCGCTGGACGAGCAGGACAAGGAGGCCGAGGCCAAGCGCCGCATCGGCCTGGGCTATCTCGGCCTGGGCGACGCGCTGATCATGCTGGGGCTGCGCTACGACAGCGAGGAAGGCCGCGACATGGCCGCGCGCATCACCGCCGCCATGCGCGATGCCGCCTATCGCGAGTCGGTCGAGCTCGCCAAGGAGAAGGGCCCGTTCCCGCTGTTCGACGCGGACAAGTACCTCCAGGGTGCCTTCGTCCAGCGCCTGCCGGCGGATATTCAGCAGGGCATTCGTACCCACGGCATCCGCAACAGCCATCTGCTGTCGATCGCGCCCACGGGCACGATCGCCCTGGCGTTCGCCGACAACGCCTCCAACGGCATCGAGCCGCCGTTCTCGTGGACCTACGTGCGCAACAAGCGCATGCCCGACGACTCCACCCAGCAGTTCGAGGTCGAGGACTACGCCTTCCGCGTATGGCGCCAGCTCGGCAACGAGCCGGGCCCGCTGGTCGAGGGGCGCTACGCGAACCTGCCGAGCCAGTTCGTCTCCGCGCTCGAGATGGGCGTCGAGGACCACATGAAGATGATCGCCGCGGTCCAGCCCTATATCGACTCGGCGATCTCCAAGACTTGCAACGTGCCGGTCGACTACGACTACAACGACTTCCGCGCGCTGTATTCCAAGGCCTGGCACGCCGGCGCCAAGGGCCTGACCACGTTCCGGCCCAACATGATCACCGGCGCGGTGCTCGAGACCTCAGGCGGGGATTCGGCCGAGACCCCGGCCGAGTTCGACCAATCCGACGCCGACCGGCGCCTGTCGCTGGACAAGGCCCCCGAGCCCGCGCTGTCGAGCCTACGCTGGCAGAGCCGGCCCAAGTTCAGCGACGGCAACCCGGCCAAGACCTACATGGTCGAGCACCCGGGCGGCAAGTTCGCCGTGTTCGTCGGCTACGTGGAAAACGGCGAGCGCCACCCGTTCGAGGTCTGGGTCAACGGCGCCGAGCAGCCGCGCGGGGCGGGCGCGATCGCCAAGGCCCTGTCGATGGACATGCGCACCCGCGACGCCGCCTGGCTCAAGCGCAAGCTCGATAGCCTGGCCAAGGTCAGTGATCAGGCCTTCGACATGCCCATGCCGCCCGACGGCGAGCCCCAGCGCGTGCCCTCGGCCGTCGCCGCCATGGCCATCCTGGTGCGCCACTGCTGCGACGAGCTCGGCACCTTCAGCCGCGACGAGGACACCCCCGTGCTCGACGCCCTGATGTCGCCCAAGGAGCCCAAGACCGGCCCCAACGGCACCATGTCCTGGACCGTGGACGTGTTCAATCCGAACACGGGCGACGACTTCGTCCTGGGCGTGAAGGAGCTGGTGCTGCCCGACGGCGAGCGCCGGCCCTACAGCATGTGGCTCGCCGGCGAGTACCCGCGCGCCCTGGACGGCCTGTGCAAGGTGCTGTC
>CAYUKN010000193.1:0-3332 GCA_964445325.1 uncultured Ectothiorhodospiraceae bacterium | reverse complement strand
CAGCCGATGGAACAGCGCCAGGTCATGGCGCTGCGCGCCATGCCTGGCGCACCAAGAACCGGCCTACCTTTACGCAGGTAGGCCAGATTGCGTTCCGTCGAGGGCCTCTATGGAAGGTCTGATTTATTGCTAATTCGGGTCATCACATCCTGTGGATCGGACTTGTAGTCCGATCCGCCAGTAACTTGCGAACAGTCCCCGGAGATCCGCCACCGCGATGAGCGGGTTGAATCAGGTATTCCTAGAAGTCCGGCCCACAGGATGTCATGCGACCCCAGGCGACACGGCGGACCCTGCCGCCAAAAGCCACCGGCCGCGCTAATCGCGTTGGCCGAGCCTGCGCATGCGCGCTCCCGATCGGGTCGCAGGCCGTAGCGGCTCAGGCATTACCGCGCGCCGCACGGCCAGCTAACCGGTCTCGCCGGCGCTGCCAGCTCGCCGCTAACACTCATCCGTTAGCCGGCAATGCTTGATAGGTCGCGAAGAGCCCGGGCGTAGCCCCGGTTTGGCTCGGGATGGTCCAGACGCGCAGCGGCTCGCGCAGGCCTCGCTCCATCCCCATGCCGGGTGAGCCGACCGGCATGCCGGGCACGGCGATGCCGGCCACGTCGGGGCGCTCCTCGAGCAGGCGCTCGATGCTGTCGACCGGGACGTGGCCCTCGACGACGTAGCCGTCGACGAGCGCCGTGTGGCAGGCCGCCAGTTGCCGGGTGACGCCGTGGCGCGCTTTGACGCTCGAGAGATCGTCGGCGGCAATGACGTCGACGTCGAAGCCATGGCTGCGCAGGTACTCCGCGTGGGCCTCACAGCAGCCGCAGTTGGGATTGCGATAGAGATCGACCTCGATGCTCGCGGCGAATGCGTTGGCCGACACGAGGGAGGCGATGAGGAAAACAACACTGCGGATCATGAGTGGGCTCCATTCAACGTGTGTACGCGAAAGCCGGTGTTGACTCCGTACACCACTACAAGGTTTAAGGTGGACCCTATCCAGCGCAGTCCCAGGGAGCGATTCGCCGATGGGTACGGAGCCAGGATCGATCACGATCGGCCGTCTTGCCAAGGCCAGCGGGGTGGGCGTCGAGACCATCCGCTTCTACGAGCGCCAGGGTCTGCTGACACCTCCCGCACGCAGCGCGTCCGGCTACCGCCTGTACGCACCCGAGACGGCCCAGCGGCTGGGCTTCATTCGCCGCGCCAAGAACCTGGGATTCTCCCTGGCCGAGATCCAGCAGTTGCTCCAGTTCGCCAACCCGACCGGTGAGCGCGCGGATGTGAAGGAGCTGGTCGAGCACAAATTGGCCGAGATCGATCAGCGCATCGAGGAATTGCAACGGATGCGCCGCGCGCTGTCCGACCTGGCGCGCCAGTGCTCCGGCCACGGGCCCGTCGAAGGCTGCCCCATCATCGAGGCATTGAGCGAGGACGACTAATGACGCAAACCACTGATCACGAGCGCGGCAGCGCGGGGGATCACGCCTGCTGCCATGGCGCCTCGGCCGAGAGCGCCGAGGCATCGGCCGCGACCGCGGATGGCCAACACGCCTGCCACGGCGGGGCCACGCAACAACACCGCGGTGGCGCCTATATCTGCGCGTGCTGCCCGGGGGTCGAGTCGGACGAGCCGGGCCACTGCCCGCATTGCGGCATGGCGTTGCAGCGGGTGGACGCGGGCGCGACCAAGACCCAGTACACCTGCCCGATGCACCCGGAGATCGTGCGCGACAAGCCGGGCAGCTGCCCCATCTGCGGCATGGCCCTCGAGCCCATGACCGCCACCGCCGACGAGGGCCCGAGCGCCGAGCTGGTGTCGATGACGCGGCGCTTCTGGGTCTCGGTGGCGCTATCGATCCCGCTGGTGGTGCTCGCCATGGGCGATATGATCGGCGTCGACGTCGCCGCGATGATGGGCCATCGCCTCGCCGGCTGGGCCCAGTTTGCGCTGGCCACGCCCGTGATGCTGTGGGGCGGCTGGCCCTTCCTGGTGCGCGGCTACCAGTCGGTGGTCAACCGCCGGCTCAACATGTTCACGCTGATCGCGCTGGGCACGGGCGCGGCCTATCTTTTCAGCTTGGTAGCCCTTCTGGTGCCGGGCGTGTTGCCGGAGGCGTTCCGTAGCGGCGACCAGGTGCCGCTGTACTTCGAGTCGGCGGCGATGATCGTCACGCTGGTGCTTCTGGGCCAGATGCTCGAGATCCGGGCGCGCGAGCGCACCTCGGGCGCGCTCAAGGCACTGTTGGATCTGGCCCCGCCACAGGCCATTCGGGTCCAAGACGACGGCGGCGAGGAGACGGTCGCCCTGGACGACGTCCAAAAGGACGATCGGCTGCGCGTGCGCCCCGGCGACAAGGTGCCGGTCGACGGCGAGGTCCTGGAGGGCTCGAGTGCGGTGGACGAGTCCATGATCACGGGCGAGGCCATGCCCGTGACCAAGAACGCCGGCGACGCGGTCACCGGCGGCACGGTCAACGGTCAGGGCGGCTTCATCATGCGCGCCGAGCACGTCGGCAGCGACACCCTGCTCGCGCGCATCGTCGATCTGGTCGCCCAGGCGCAACGCTCGCGCGCGCCCATCCAGGGCATCGCCGACCGGGTGGCCGCGGTTTTCGTGCCGGCGGTCATCGCTGTGGCCGTGGTCGCGTTCATCGCGTGGGCGGCCGTGGGGCCGGCGCCGGCGCTCAACTATGCCTTCGTCGCCGCGATCTCGGTGCTCATCATCGCCTGCCCCTGCGCCCTGGGCCTGGCCACGCCCATGTCCGTGATGGTGGGTGTCGGCCGGGGCGCCCAGGAAGGCGTGCTCATCCGCGACGCGGCCTCGCTGGAGACCTTCGAGCGCGTCGACACCCTGGTCTGCGACAAGACGGGCACGCTCACCGAGGGCAAGCCGCGCCTGGTGAGCGTCGAGCCGACCGGCGAGACCAGCGAGACCGAGCTCTTGCGCGCGGCCGCGGCCGCCGAGCACGGCAGCGAGCACCCGCTGGCCGCAGCCATCCTGGCCGGCGCCCGGGACAAGGGCATCGAGCCCGGCCGCGTCGAGGACTTCGAGGCCGTCACGGGCCAAGGCGTCAAGGCGCGCGTCGGGGGCCGGGCCGTGCGCATCGGCAACGCCGCCCTGCTGAGCGCGGCCGGCATCGACACGGCCGCCCTGGAAGAGCGCGCGGACGCGCTTCGGGCGCAGGGCCAGACCGTGGTGTTCGTCAGCCTCGACGGCCAGGCAGCCGGCTTGCTGGGCGTAGCCGATCCCGTCAAGAAGACCACGCCGGAGGCGCTGGCCCGCCTGCACGAGGCGGGCGTGCGCGTGGTCATGTGCACCGGCGACAACGAGACCACGG
>CAYUKN010000192.1:0-3342 GCA_964445325.1 uncultured Ectothiorhodospiraceae bacterium | reverse complement strand
AAGTACTTCTGCAACTTCTCCGTGTTCCAGTCGACTCCGGACGTCTGGGGTATCGACCAGCTCTTCCCCATCATGCCGCTGACGCGCCTGCACGAGCGCCCCACCGAGGATGCCGTGCTGGAGGACCTGACCTGCGACTCGGACGGGCGCATCGAGGAGTACGTCCACGGCGACGGCGTGTTCAAGACGTTGCCGCTGCACTCGCTCCGACCGGGCGAGGATTATTTGCTGGGCGTGTTCCTGGTCGGCGCGTACCAGGAGATCCTGGGCGACATGCACAACCTCTTCGGCGATACACACGCGGTCAACGTCGTCCTCACCGACGACGGCGGCTGGCGCCTGGCCGATCCCGAGCGCGGCGATCGCGTCGACGAGCTGTTACGCTACGTCCGCTTCGATCCCGAGACCCTGCTGGCGCGCATCCGCGAGAAGATGAGCCGCAGCCGCCTCGAGCCCAAGCTGCGCGCGCGCCTGCTGGAGGAGCTGGAGGCGGGCCTGTCCGCCTACACCTACCTGCAGAGCTGAACGCTCGGTCGCAGCGTCGAGCTCGCACCACGTGCCCGAGGAGCCCATGTACTACGCCCGCTTCTGGCAACGCGTTGCCGCATTCATCATCGATTCGGCGGTTTTGGCGGCGGCCACCGCTGTCTGCGCCTTGCTCATGGGGATCAATCCATTGGCACCGCTGATGGGCGGCGATGTCTCGGGTTTCGAGGTCCTCGATGCGGTGCTGTTCTTCCTTGCTTGGTTCTACTCCGCGTTGATGGAGAGCAGCCGCTTGCAAGCCACGCTTGGCAAGCTGGCGCTCGGCATCAAGGTCACTGACCTCGACGGCGCGCGCGTGACCTTCGACCAGGCCACGGGCCGCTTCTTCGGTGAGATTGTTTCCGCCCTGATCGTCGGCCTCGGCTACCTCATGGCCGCCTTGACCGAGCGCCGCCAGGCGCTGCACGACCGCATGGCGGGCGCCCTGGTGGTCACGCGCTGAACCCCGCACCCGGAGCGCGGCGAATGGGTTCACGCCGCATTCATGAACGTGCGGCACAAGACTTGGCATAGTGGGGCCAGCGGCCTGCCCCTTGCCACCGGGGCGCGGGGCCGCCAGGCCCGGCCGGCCCGCACGAGGAGGATCATTGCGCATCGTCGCCGACGAACGAATACCCGCCGTGCGTCGCGCCTTCCGGCGCCTCGGGCGCGTGGTCACGATGGACGGCCGCGAGATCGACACCGAGGCCGCCTCGCGCGCGGAGGCGCTGGTGGTGCGCTCGGTCACGCCGGTCGACCGCACCCTGCTCGGCGGCTCGCTGGTGCGCTTCGTCGGCACGACGACCAGCGGCGTCGACCACGTCGATCGCGACTGGCTCGCCGCCCGCGGCATCGGCTTCGCCCACGCGCCGGGCTCGAACGCCACCGCCGTCGCCGACTGGGTGCTGGGCTCGCTGGCGGCGCTCGCCCAGGCCGGACGCCACGACTTCGGTCACGGCTGCGTCGGTGTCATCGGCGCCGGCGAGGTCGGCAGCCGCGTCGCCCGGCGCCTCGCCGCGGTGGGCTATGCCGTGTGCGTCTGCGATCCCCCGCGCGCCCAGGCCGAGGGCGCCGACGGGTTCGTCGACCTGGAGACCGCACTGGCCTGCGATGTCGTCAGCCTCCACGTGCCGCTCACGGCCGCGGGGCCCAATGCGACGAAAGGCCTGATCGGCGCCGAGGCCATCGATGTGCTGCCCACGGGTGCGGTGCTGCTCAACGCGGCACGCGGCGGCGTCGTCGACGAGGATGCCCTCGCCACGCGCCTCGACGACGGCCCCGAACTAGCCGCCGCCATCGATACCTGGGCGGGCGAGCCCGGCATCGACGCCGATCTGCTCACGCGCGTGGCGATCGCCACCCCCCACATCGCGGGCCACTCGCGCGAGGGGCGGCTGCGCGCCACGGCCATGGTCGCGCGTGCCGCCGCCGAGCAGGAGGGTGTGGCATGCGATTGGGACTGGCGCGACGAGCTCGCCGCGCCGCCCGCGCTCGAGCGCATCGATGATCCTTCGCGGGCCGTGCTTGCCGCTTATGACCCGCGCGGCGACGATGCCCGCCTGCGCGAGCTGCTGCGCCTGCCGGCCGATCGGCGGGCAACGGCGTTCGAACGCATCCGCGCCGACTGCGGTGGCCGACGCGAGCTCGGTTTCCACCGCGTGCCCGGCGATACCGCGGCGGCGGTTGCGGCCACGGGCCTGGGGCAACCCGACCCGGCGGACCAAGCGCTGATCTGACACCTCCTGCGCCCGAACCATCGTTCCATTCGATGGAGCAGGCCGAAAATTCGGTTCGAAAAAGCGGCTGTATCGATCGATGATGGCCGTGTGACGATCGAACCGAACAGGAGGACGCGATGGGTAAGCTGATCGAGGGCGTGTGGTACGACCAGTGGTACGACACCAAGGCGACGGGTGGGCGCTTCGTCCGCGATAGCCCCAAATTCCGCAACTGGATCACACCGGACGGCTCACCGGGGCCCATGGGCGAGGGCGGCTTCCCCGCCGAGGCCGGGCGCTACCACCTCTACGTCTCGCTGGCGTGCCCGTGGGCCCATCGCGCCCTGGTGTTCCGGCGCCTCAAGGGCCTCGAGGACGCGATCAGCGTGTCCGTGGTGCACCCGCACATGCTCGAGAACGGCTGGGAGTACGCTAGCGACGTCAGCGATGACCTGCACCGGTTCGAGGGTACGGGCGACCCGGTCAACGGCGTGCGCTATCACCACCAGCTCTACACCATGGTCGACCCGACCTATACCGGCCGGGTCACGGTACCGCTGCTGTGGGACAAGCAGCGCCAGACGATCGTGTCGAATGAGTCGGCCGACATCATCCGTATGTTCAACTCGGCGTTCACCGGGGTCGCCGGCAATAATGTCGATTTCTATCCGCCCGACCTGCAGGAGATGATCGAGGCCGTCAACGATCCCATCTACCACCACGTCAACAACGGGGTGTACAAAACGGGCTTCGCCACCGCGCAGGATGCCTATGAAGAGGCTTTCGATGCCCTGTTCGCTCAGCTCGATCGCCTCGACGCGCGCCTCGCCGAAAACCGCTATCTCTGCGGCGATCGCATCACAGAGGCCGACTGGCGCCTTTTCACCACGCTCATCCGCTTCGACGCGGTGTACGTAGGCCACTTCAAGTGCAACAAGCGCCGCATCGACGACTACCCGCACTTGAGCGGCTATCTACGCGAGCTGTATCAGTGGCCCGGTGTGCGTGACACGGTCAACTTCACCCACATCAAGCAGCACTACTACTACAGCCACCGCACGATCAATCCGACCCAGATCGTGCCCAAGGGCCCCGAGCT
>CAYUKN010000191.1:0-3351 GCA_964445325.1 uncultured Ectothiorhodospiraceae bacterium | reverse complement strand
GAAAGAAGCCACCGCCGTGCTCAAGCAGCCCCCGACCGCCCGCATCGCCTCCGCGCTCACGCGCTGCGGCGACGCGGGCCTCCGCCCATGCGAACCGGTACACGCCAGCCACCCACCGGATGGAGGCCCGCCTTGGCGCCAGCCAAGGCGGGCGTGACCGCGAAAGAAGCCACCGCCGTGCTCAACCGGACCCCGACCGCCCGCATCGCCTCCGCGCTGGCGCGCTGCGGCGACGCGGGCCGAGCCCCGGCCCCTCGTGCGTCGGCTCGAGTCGGGCGGGCATTCGCAAACGCCGGCTGGGCCGCTAGACTTGCGCGCGCCATCGCACACGGGCCCCCGATGCTCTACGCCATCATCTTCATCGTCGCCGCGATCGTTGTCGTCTACGTGGCGACGTTGTGGCTCCTCAAGGAATCGCGCGAGGCCAAGGGCGCGCTGGGTGAGCGCATCAAACGGCTGACGGGTGGCGTCACGCCTCGATCGCTGCTCGAGGACACCCAAGCGGTCATTCGCAATCACTGCGGCGGTGAGCCCGATTTGGTGGTCGTATCCCACGACGTCACCCCGGTCTACGACCACCTGCGGCGCACCCTCCTGCGTGAGCCCGTCGAACGCGCCCTCCCCGCCGGCGTCGTGCTCGCGCTGGCCGCCGACGTCGACGCCAGCACCCTCTACCTGCGAGCCATTGAAGCACCGAAACCCGGACGAATGGGCGCTGATCGGCGCATTTTCGCGTCCTTTAGCGACATCGCCGCGATCGACCCGGTGACAGCCGCCTTCCCCAGCGGCGTCGCGCCGCCCGGCAATCGCGCGGTGTCGATTCGACTGACCAACCGTCCGCTCGAGCAGTACCACATGGTGGCCGAAGCGGCATGGGGTGTGTCCGCCCACGAGCTGGCCCAGCAGCTACGGCGGATGGTTTTCGACCGCCAACGCCCGCCGACGACGCCAGTCGTGGTACGCTGACATCAGAATGGGTAAGGCGCCCGTCCGGGGCATCGAGACAAGCCCCTTGTCGTTCGGCTGGCCGCCCCCATGTTGAACGGTAGACTTGAGCGAGGCGCATGACGCCGGAGAGAGATCAGCGCATGTCCGAAGAAGACTTCAACACGGTGACCGTTGGTGTGCAGGTGCGCGACGACGTCGTCGTCATCTCCGACCCGGAGGACGGCAGCACGTCGATCAGCAACGCCATCGATTCCGTGCTGGCGCAGGTCTACGCGCAGAATCCCGATGCCCCACGCGTCGTGCTCTACCGCGACGCCCAGGGCATCTACGACGGCGTCGCCGTCGACGATGAGGGGCAGTTCCAGAACTTCTACCCCATCAAGACACGCGACGCTGATCATGCGGCCGAGGTCGCGGTGGCCTTCATCGTGGAGGCGCCCGAGCGCTTCCACTGAGCCCGCGGATACGGCGGCGGCCCCGTTGCCGGGGCCGCTGGCTGCGCATGAACGCGACTCGTGCCGTCGCCTGCTTTCCCGCGGCGATGCCCGTCCTGCCCGAATCGCTGCGGTCACGCTTGATCCGCTAGGCGCCGCGCGATCCCCGGTCAGCGACTCAGAATCCGAGCTCGACGCCGGCGAGCCAGGTACGCCCAGGGGCCGGCTCGAAGAAGGCGCCCCCGAACGCATTGACGCGCACGTTGGCGATGTATTCGGTGTCGGTGAGGTTGTCGACGCCCAGCCACGCGTCCAAGCGGCGATCGCCCCAGGGCAAGCGGCGCCCGATGCGGGCGTCGAGGGTTGTGTAGTCGTCGACGCGGACACTGTTGTCGTTGTCGGCGTACACCGAGTCCACCCAGCGCAGCGCGAGTCGTCCGTAGCGACCGCTCCCCCCACGCCAGTCGGCCTCGACGAACAGATTGTTCTCGGGCAGCCCGGGTAGCCTGTTGCCGCTGAAGTCGTCGCCGTCGCGGTCGACGAAGCGCTCGAAGCGGAAGTCCGAGTAGGTGTAGCTCGCCGCTAGCGACCATCGCCGCGAGACGGTCCAATCGAGACCCAGCTCGACGCCTTCGCGCCGGGTCGCGCCCGCGTTCTCGAAGAAATCGCGCTGTCCGCCGCTGCTGAACACGACGAGCTCGTCGTCGACGTCGACGCGGAACAGGGCGAGATCGTAGCGCACGGCCCCGCCGAAACCGCCGCGCACGCCGATCTCGCGGTTGAGCGCTTGCTGTGGCTCGATGCTTGGATTGAAGCCGCCCGTGCCGTCGGGGTCGGCGAATTCCGTGAACGTCGGCGTCTCGAAGCCGGTCGATACATTGCCGTAGAGTCGATGCCCCGGCGCCAGCGCATAGAGCGCGCCCAGCCGCCCCGAGGTCTCGTCGAAGCGGCGCGAGCCGGAGTCGTCACCGTTGGACGTGACGTCGTCGTCGATGGCGAAGCGCACGCGGTCGAACCGCACCCCCGCACTCACGTCCAGGCGCTCGGTGGCGGCGATGTCGGCCCGCGCGAACACGCCCGATTCGGTGGCCTGCTGGCGCTCGTCGACCGTCTGCTTCCCGACCGTGCCATCGGCTGCGACCTCGAAACGGAAGCGCTGGTCGATCTGGCGATTGGCCTCGAGCCCGGCGACCATGCGAACGGGCGTATCGCCGACGGCGGTGTCGAGCGCGTACTCGGCCGCACCCCCGAAGAAATCGCGGTCGAAGCCGAGCAGGCTTTGCCCCGGCGCGAACGGCAACTGCTGCTCGAATTCGCGCCGGGTGTAGAAGGTGCGCAGCGTAAGGCGTCCGGGGCCGGCGCCGCTATCGCGCCAACGCAGCCCGAGGCGGCCCTGCTGGGCCTCTTGCCCGGCATCCAGGCTTTTCGCTTCGCCGGTCGCCTGGGTGCGGTCGGCGGCCACCTGCTCGGCCGTCAGCCCGCCCGGATCCTGGGCGACCGGATTGTCCAACAGGGTAAGCACGGCCTGGAGCTCGCGCTCGTCGTCGATCCGGCGCGTCAACTTGCCATTGAAGCGCGTGCGCTCCGTGAATGACTGCGCCCGGTGGCCGTCGACGCGGCGGCTGTTGAGGCTCGCATGGTAGGCCCAGTCGGCGTCGGCGCCGCCCGCCTGTAGCGTGACCTCGCGGTCGTCGTATTGGCCCGCCTCGAGCTCGATCGACGGGCTATAGGCGGTATCACGGCCATCGGCGGTGGTTACGTCGATGACGCCCCCGGCGGCATTGCCATAGGCGACCGCCGCCGGTCCGCGGATCACCTCGATTCGGTCGACCGCTTCGAACGCGATGCCGTCGGTCTGGGACTGACCATCCGGCAGTGTTGCGGGGAAACCGTCGACCCGTAGATGGATACCTCGGACACCGAAGGGCGCACGCGCGCCGAAGCCGCGCGTCGATATCCGCAGCCCCTG
>CAYUKN010000190.1:0-3363 GCA_964445325.1 uncultured Ectothiorhodospiraceae bacterium | reverse complement strand
GACCAGCCCGGCGACCGCATCCGCCAGCAAATGCGCGCCGACGTAGTCCGCCGCCGCGGATGGGCGCAAGTGCTTGAGTGTGAGGCGCGTCACCGCGATGCCTCCGTCAATGTTGAAGCGGTTCGATGGCGCGGCACCCGAGCCCCTGCGCCGCGGCCGCACGTTCCGCTGGCGCCGGCCAAGGCCAGCCCGGTGCTGGTGCCACGGCCCAGCAGCTGCCACCACGGCGGTGGCCAAGCCCCCGAATCCGCGCCCCGCCGGACCCGGCTGCTCAGCGCGCACCGCCCTGCGCGCTCGAGCGCTACACCGTGGGGCCGGGTTGCCGCCGCGCGCCCGATGGCGCCGATCGCGGCAGCCCCGCCGACGGGTGGGTTTTC
Source organism: uncultured Ectothiorhodospiraceae bacterium (assembly GCA_964445325.1). GTDB lineage: Bacteria > Pseudomonadota > Gammaproteobacteria > XJ16 > Halofilaceae > Halofilum. The sequence continues at coordinate 2,986 of CAYUKN010000190.1, read as the reverse complement.
CCTGGTCATGATTGCGGCCACAGGGATAACCCTACGCTGTGCTTTCCGTGTGGCCCGCTTTGCGCCGTAGTTGCTCGGCGGCGTCGTCCACCAGGCTGAACACGACCGGCAGCACCACCAGCGTCAGCACCGTGGCCACCAGCAACCCCGTCGCGGCGGCGATCCCCAGCGGGCTCATGCGCTCCAGGCCGACGGCCATCTCGAACACCAGCGGCGTCAGGCCCAGCACGGTGGAGAGGGTCGTCATGAGCACGGGCCGCAGCCGCAGACGCACCGCTTCCACGATGGCGTCGTCCCGGGCGCTGCCCTCGGCCCGCGCCTGGCGCACGAAATCCAGCAGCAGGATCTGGGTGTTCACGACCGTGCCGCCGAGCAGTATCAAGCCCATGATCGCCGGCATGCTCATGGGCTTGCCGAAAATCAGCAGGCCCCACAAGGCGCCCGCGACCGCGAGGGGGATCGCGGCCGCGATGGCCAACGGGTGGCGCAGCGTGCCGAACAGGGCGAACAGCAGCAGCGCCAGCATGCCGAAGCCGGGGATCAGGGCGGCGCGCATGCGGCCCTGGTTGGCCTGGAGATCCGTGACGGTGCCGCCCACCTCGATCCCGTAACCGGCCGGGACGGCCAGATCCGCCAGCCGTTGGCGGGCCTGCGCCGCCACGTCGGCCACGGTGTGGGTCCGGTTCACGGCCGTGATGTCGAGCGTCTCCTGCAGGTCCTCACGGGTGATGGCGGGCCGCGTCCATTGGGTCGTGGTGCGCGCGACGGCGCGCAGAGGCACCGGGTCTTGGGCCGTGGGCAGGTAGACCCCGCCGATACCGCCGGGCCGGTCCACGGCCGCGTCGGCGTAGGCCACCCGGATGGGGATGTCCAGGAAGCCCGACAGCCGCAGGTCGCCGGCGGGCAGGCCGTCCACCGCCGCCGCCAGGGCGCGCCCTGTGTCGGCGGTGGATAGCCCCAGGCGCTGGGCCGATTCGCGCGCCACCGTCACCGTGCGCTCCGGCTTGTCGCGCAGCCAGCTCCGGCGCACGTCCAGTATCCCGGGCATGCCTTCCAGCTTCGCCAGTGCCTGCTCGCCCAGGGTGTCCAGCACCGCCGCGTCGGGCCCGCTGATGATGATGTCCAGCGGCGCCTTGGTGGTGGAGATGGGCGTGGCGCCGAACTCGGAGACGGTGTAGCCCTTGATGCTCGGCATCCCGTCCAGGGCCGCGCGCCAGCGGTCCATGATCGTCCAGATGTCCGCCTCGCGCTGCATGCGGTTGACCAGGTAGACGGTGATGCTGGCCGTCTGGGCGGTGGCCCCGCCGGCGCCGAAGCTCATCCGCCCCGGTTCCGAGCCGACCACCGACGATACCCGCTGCACGCCCGCCGTCGCCTCGATGATCGCCTCCACCTCGTCCAACGCGTTTTCCACCCGGTCCAGCCCGTAGTGGGCGGGGGTCTCGAGCTCGATGGCGGCGATGCCCGTGTCCATGGGCGGCATGAGTTCGTTGCCGATCAGCGGCGGCACCAGCCGCATGGTGGCGACGAGGAAGACCGCCGCCGCCGCCAGGGCGAGCCAGCGGTGGCGCAGGGCCACGCGCACCGCCCGTCCCGTGGCCTCGGCCAGGCGATCCGTGCCCCGGGTCACCGCGCCCAGCCAGTGCTCGATCCGGCTGGAGCGCGAACGCGGCCGCCCCAGCAGGCGAGCGGCCAGCACGGGGATCACCGTCAGCGCCACCAGCAGCGAGGCCACCAGGGTGGCCACGATCATGAGGTTGAGCGGGCGCATGACGCGCTGGAGGTAGCCACCGGCGAACATGACCGGCAGCACCACCACCACGGTGGTGAGGATGCCCGCGGCCACCGCGGTGGCCACCTGCCTTGTACCGGAACGCGCCGCTGCACGGGCGTCGCTGTCCAGGCCCGCCCGGTGACGGCGCATGATGTTCTCGAGTACCACCACGGCGCCGTCGATCACCAGGCCCACGGCGATGATGAGCCCGGACATGGTGACCATGTTCAGCGAATACGGGGTGAAGCCCAGCACGGCGAGGGCGCCGAGGAAGGCCAGCGGGATGCTGACCGAGGCGACCGCCGCGGCGCGCCAGTCCGCGAGGAAGACGAAGATCACCGCCACGGTGAGGATCACCGCCTGGATCACGCTGCTGCGCAGGCCGCTGGCGTTGACCTCGATCAGGTTCTGCTGACTGCCGGCGATCTCGAAGCGGATATCGCGGTAATCGCCGCGCAGCGCGGGCAGCTCCGCCTTCGCCGCCTCGATGGCCGCCAGGCTCGCGCCGTTGCGCGGGCGCTGGATGTTGACCGCGATGGCGGTCTCGCCGTTGCCGTGGTAGGCGCTGCGCGCTTCCTTGGTTCCGAGCCGGACCTCGGCGATGTCGCCGATGCGCACCGTGCCCTCGGGCCCCTGGCGCAGGGGCATCTCGGCCAGCGCCTCGGGGTGTGCCGCGTCACCGGCCACGGTCACCAGGTACTCGCCGCTGCCGGGCTCCACGCGGCCGGCCGGGATGGTGACATTAGCCCCTTCCAGGGCGGCCACCACCGCCGACACGCCCAGCCCCTGGGCCGTCAGCGCCTCACGGTCGATGGCCACACGCACCTCGGGCTCGTGGCCGCCGAAGATCTCGACGTCGCCGATCTCGGGCAGGCCCAGCAACCGATCCTTAATGGGGTTGGCGGCGAGCAGGCGGACATCGGCGAGATCCTTGGGGCTGTCCGCCTTGGGGCGCAGCGCGAGGGTCATCACCGGGCTAGTGGCCTCGCTGACGGGGTAGACCCGGGGCTGGTCCATGGCCGCCGGCAGGTCGCCGGTGGTGCGGTCCAGGGCATTGCCCACGGTGGTCACCGCCTGGGCGAGGGTCTTGTGGTAGCCGAATTCCACGCGGATGGCGGCGACACCGTCGCGGCTTGTGCTGGTGATGTTGACCACCCCGTCGAGGGTGTTGAGCTCCTTCTCCAGCACTTGGGTGGCGTCGGAGGCCATGTC
>CAYUKN010000189.1:0-3369 GCA_964445325.1 uncultured Ectothiorhodospiraceae bacterium | reverse complement strand
TGACCTCGCGACCCTCGACGCGCACCACGGTGCGACACGGCAGGCCGATGACCGAATAGCGGCCCCATTTCTCGCCGCCGTGGACGGACTCCAGGAGATACGAATAGGGCCCGTCGACGAGCTTGCGGTACGTCGACAGCGGCGTGTCGAAGTCGGCGAGGATCTCGCGGGTCAACGGGATGCGGTTGTAGCCCGCGCGGGCGTAGGCGTCGAACTGCTCAGGGGTCATCGAGGGTCACCTCCGGCTACGAGTCGGGTCGAGCGGTCTGATCGATCAGGCCGCGCACCACCATCGCCGCCATAGCGGCGCCAGCGCAGTCGGAATGGGTGACCTCATCGCGGGCATCGAGTAGCTACAGCCGCTAAGCGCGCCTCATTAAACAGAGCGGCTACGCTCAGCGTCAAGCGCGCGTCCGAGGCGCAAACGCCACGGGTCCTGTCTCGAGGCAGGCAGCGACCGCCATTCGAGCCGTGCACCCATGGAGTCAGGGACGCCCCGGGGAATCACGCGCACCCTCCCAGAGGGCTTGACTTCACGAACAAGCAGGGCGCCCACCCGAGGAGTGGGCGCCGTACGGGGTTGTCTGCGGAAACGGCGCGTCAGGCGGCGCCCGGGCGGTGACCGAAAAGTGGGAGCAGGCCAAGGGTCAGCAACGTCAGCGGGGCGAGCAGGCCGCCCACGCCACCGCTGCCACCATCATCCGACGAGGTCGTGATGTCGCCATCGAGCACGAAGGCCTCGTTCATTTGCTTCTTTAGATTTGATCCTGTGTCACGGCCACCAAACGCAACAAAACTGTCATCCCCATCAAGCACCACGCCGCTCAGATACTGATAGTCGTCCGACCCGTGGAACGTGGCGAAGCCACCGCTCGCAAAGTCGTCATCGTTTTGGATCTCCTGACATTGGTGGGTAGAAGGGCCGGTCGCCCGACCCAACCCCCGATGAGAACCGGACATGCGGGATTACCGCATCCGGCTCCGCGAGTTACCGCTTCGCTACGAGACGGTGCTCCACGCAGTGTGTGCCCGAGGAAGTGGGAAGCTGTCTAAGACCCTGGCCGCCTTGCGCCAGGGCATACGCCCGCGTTGAGAACGCCGCTCCAGCCACTTGATCCAGACCCGTCGGGTGTATCGGCGCAATCGGTCCAACGCATCGTGATTGCCCGGCCGGCCGAAATAGGCATAGTGGCCCTGCAGCATCCGCGAGAGCACACGATGCTGCTCGGCGAGTGGGCGATGCCGATTGCGTCGGCAGTAGGACTGGATCACATCCAGACTCCGTTGCAGGCGATCACCGGCCGTCTTCTGTTTGACGACCCAGCGGCCGCGCCGACTGCGCGCCCAGAAGTGACGAAAGCCAAGGAAATCAAAGGACCTGGGCCCTCGATCACGACGTTTCGGGCGAAAGTCCAACAGACGCGTCTTTTCCGGATGTAGCCGGAGCCCGAAACGAGCCATGCGCTTGCCAAGCACCGCCATGACCCGTCGAGCATCGCGTTCGTCGGCGAACACCATGACCGCATCGTCGGCAAAACGAGTCAACTCACCAGCGCCATGGAGACGTGGCTTGACCTCTTCCTCGAACCAGCGGTCGAGCGCTGCATGAAGATAGATGTTCGCCAACAGCGGCGAAATGACACCGCCCTGGGGCGTACCCTGGCGGCGGCGGTAGTGCTGCCCGTCCTCGACAACACCGGCCCTCAACCACTTGTCGATCAGCCGGCGTAGGACACCATCTCGCACACGCTCGTCGAGCACCTGCCGGAGCACATCCCAGTCGAGTTCATCAAAGAACGATCGGATATCGACTTCCAACACCCAGCCACCGCCCACCCGCATCGCACTGGCGCGAACGCTATCCAGGGCCTGATGCGGGTTGCGCCCTGGTCGGAAACCGTAGGAACAAGACCGAAAGTCGGCCTCGTAGAGCGGTTCCAATACCATGGCGACGGCACGCTGAGCGATCTTGTCCTCCAGTGTCGGGATGCCGATCGGCCGCGTACGGCCGTCTCCCTTCGGGATTTGGACGCGCCGTACCGGTGGCGCCCGGTAGCGACCGGACTTAAGCCGTTCGAGCAGGTCAGCAAGGTTGGCCTCGAGATCGACCTCGTAGGCCGCTGCCGTCTGCCCGTCGACACCCACCGCTCCATCGCGACGTGTCCGCCGGTAGGCCTCGCGCATCCAATCCTGGTCCATGACATGGGCCAGCGACACAAAGGAACGCTCCGGATGGGCTCGAGCGAGCCCAGCTATCCGCCGGGATTGCGTGGACACGGAACCCGGCTCCTGCGTACCGGTCATGTTTCCTCCCGACAGTTCAGTAACCCGAACACCCGCTTTCCTCCACCGGGTCGGCGCGGGTCGCCTTCCCCGGCTTCATCAGTACTATCAGGTGCCTCCGACTCCTCGCCTCCCTTCCGGTGTCCTCCGGTTGTCCCTCGGCACACCGTACCGCCGTACCTCCGGGCAGAAGCACTGGCCTGTAGGTCGGGCCTATCTGTTGCCACCCCTTTCGTCTGGTGGTGCCTCACTAGCCCAACCATGGGACAGCGTCTCCGCCCGCGACGGAGGAGACGAGGCCTCCCAGGTTCCTGGGGGACCCCAATGCCTGCGTGCCCCGCTCTCAGACCCCGGCGGGACTTCACCATCAGGCCCCTTCGATGGTTCGGTGGTGCCTTCCGAGCACTAAACCTCGTCGGCTCCCGCGAAAGCCAAGTTTCGAGGCTCCATCACGCAGCCCGCAGGCTCGCTGTCTACGCTTAATCCCTCCGATCACTCGAAGGAACCCAAAACGCGCTTCCGGCTGGTGGGCCAACCTTAGCCGGGCGGGGTTGAACCCGCTGGGTCCCTACGCACATTTTCCGGGCTGCTGGGCAACCCTTCCCATGCGCCCAAGCTTCACCTGGCGCACTCAGTGGGCCGGTAGTGGGGGATTGAGCTCGATACCACCGTTGCACAAGAACAGCATCGAGATCAGCGCGTGTCGGCTGTGAAAGCCAAAGGCGCGGCGAGCGATCATGCGCATACGGTTGTTGATCCCTTCGACGACGCCGTTGGTATAGCGCTCGTCGATGTAGGCCAAGATGCCTTCTTTGTGCGCGCGGATCGTGCGGGCGAGGCGCACGAAGGGCTCGAGCTTGGACCGGCTCGCCCACGACAGCCAGTCTTCGAGCGCCGAGCGCGCTCGCTTGGGCTGGCGATAGTCGAGCGCATCGGCGAGGGTGTCGTTGAGTAGCCGCGCACGGAACAGGCGCTTGTTGTAAGCCTGGACATCGGCGAGTTTGTCTTGATCCCGTCGGGTCAAATTCCACGGGCTTTTGAGCAGCGCATAGCGGCTGCGTTTGATCGCTCGGGCGGTGGCCGGCT
>CAYUKN010000188.1:0-3374 GCA_964445325.1 uncultured Ectothiorhodospiraceae bacterium | reverse complement strand
CAGCTCGTCGGCACGCTCGCGCTGCTGGCGCCGAGCGAGCGCGCGCGCATCCGCGGTTTCGTGATCAACCGCTTCCGCGGCGAGCGCAGCCTGCTCGATCCGGGCCTCGACTGGCTAGCCGAGCACACGGGCAACCCCGTGCTGGGCGTACTGCCCTGGCTCGAGGGGCTCCATCTCGCCGCCGAGGATGCACTCGCCCGCGCCAACTCCAGCCACGCCGAGCCCGATCGCGATGCCCTGCAAATCGCCGTGCCCGCGCTGCCGCGCATGAGCAACCACACCGATTTCGACCCGTTGCGGCTGCATCCCGACGTCACCCTCCGCTTCGTCGAGGGTGACGCGCCCATCCCCGGCGCCGATCTCTACATCCTGCCCGGTTCGAAACACACCCGGGCCGATTTGGCCTGGCTCCAGACGCACGGCTGGGCAACGGCGCTGCAACGCCATCTGCGCTTCGGCGGTCGCGTGATGGGTATCTGTGGGGGCTTCCAGATGTTGGGTCGCGCCATCCACGACCCCGCCGGCGTCGAGGGCACCGCAGGCTCGAGCACCGGCTTCGGTTTGCTCGACATCGACACGCAGCTCAGCGTGGACAAGCAGCTGCGCCGCGTAGCCGGCCGACTGACCTTCGCCGACGCCGCGGTTACCGGCTACGAGATCCACGCCGGTGTCACCTGTGACCGGGCCGACGGGGCCGCTGTAGCCGACCTCGGCGGCCACCTCGACGGCCTGCGCTCACCCGACGACCAGGTCCTGGGTACGTATCTCCATGGCATCTTCGATGCGAGCCCGGCGCGTACGGCCCTGTTGCAGTGGGCGGGCCTGGCGGCGCCCAGCGCCGACGTCGACCACCGGAGTCGACGCGAGGCCGGTTTCGACAGGCTCGCCGATGCCTGTCGCGACCGTCTCGACCGGGCCCGCCTGGCCGAGATCCTGGACCTCAGCGCGGACCAGCTCGCGCCGTCGACCCAGCCGTTCGAGCCGCCCACCGACTGACGCGGACCGGCGCATAACCGCGGGATCGTTCCCCCGGAAGCGATCACTCACCCGGGCGAGCCCGCTGCCAGGCAGCCAGGCCACCCGCCAATGCCCGGGCCTGCCCGAAGCCGATGCTGCGCAGATACTGGGCGGCCATCTCGCTACGCGCCCCCGAAGCGCAGACTGTCACGATCGGGTGCTCCCGCGGTAGCTGCTGCTGCAGCCGGGGCAGGCGCTCGAGGGGCATCCAATGCGCCCACGGCGGGGCTGGCGCCCCCACGGCGGGATCGGCGCGCACATCGACCACGGCGTGCGGCTGTCCCATCTCCGCCCAGCGCCACAACGTCGAGGGCGCGACGGCACCCTGGGCGCCAGCGTCACCGGGCGTGCGCCCGGAGGCGGGCTCGCCGGCCACAGCGGCCGCGTCCCCATCGCCCAGTAGGTCGGCCACGGTCAGTCCATGCATGAGGCGCTGGGCGCAGGCGTCGATGGAGGCGGACAACGCCGCCACCCCGGCTTGTGCCCCATCGCCGCCATCGTGTTCCGGCGCGCGCCTGCCCCCGGTGGCGATGGGCTCGGCGACCGCGGTGACCTCGGCCAGCGTGATGGCCTGGGGCATCCGCGCGAGACCGAAGCACGGCCCGCCGTCGCCGGGGCGGGCCCATAACAACCCGGCCGCACTCAGATTGCGCAAGAGATTGGCGACGGTCGTCGTGGGCAGGGCCAAGTCCGCGGCGAGATCGGCGGCCGCGACCCCTTCGCGAGGGCGACGACGCGCGAGGCCCAGAATAACCTCGACGTGCTGATAGATTGCGGGCTCGACGTACACGACCGGGCCTTTCGAAACGATGTCGTTTCGAAACTACCGGCGCTGATGCGTGGTGGTCAATATCGTTTCGAAACGCTACGATCGTCCCATGGAAACGCCCGACGCACAGCAGGTCGCGACCGCTGAGTTGCTGGTCCACATCGGCCGCCGCGCGGCGGCTGGTGGCCGTTTGTACGGGCTCACGCCGGTGCAGTGGAGCGCGCTTCGCTATTTCGCGCACGCCAACCGGTTCTCGCGCACGCCCTCGGCATTCGCCAGCTTCCAGGCGACGACGCGCGGCACGGCGTCACAGACCATCCGATCACTCGAGCGCGGCGGCTATCTGCAACGCCAACCAGGGCGGGGCGACGGTCGCAGCGTCCGTTTCGAGCCCACCGAGGCGGGGCATCGGCTGCTCGAACGCGATCCCCTGGCCGCCGTCGTCCACGCAATCGGGAACCTGCCCGCCGACGCGCGCGGCACGCTCCAGGCCTCGCTCGCACCGCTTGTGGACGCGCTGGCCTGCAGCGACGCCGGACCCGAGTTCGGCACCTGCCATCAGTGCCGCCATCTCGCGCGAGGCGACGAGAGCGGATCGTGCCCCTACTTCTGCCGACGCGAGGAGGCGGCGCTCGATGCGGCCGAGCTTGACGGCCTGTGCGTGCGCTTCACCGCGGCCACCGACTAGGCACCCGACCCGACAAGTCCATGAGCGAGCTGCCACCCAACACGGTCTGGCGCGAGAACGGTGACTGGTTCTGCGATCCGGAGATCGTCGCGCGCCATCTGGGCCTCACGCCGGAGGCATTCCGATCGGCGTTGCGCGACGGTACCCTCGGCGCTACGGTCGAACGCGGCGAGGGCGAGGACGCCGGACGCACGCGCCTGACCTATCGCTACGGTGATCGCGCCTGGAGCATCTGCGTCGAGCCCGACGGCCGCATCGTTGAGGTCGCTCCGCCCGTAACCCAGGGCGCGGCCCTCGACTGGCTGCTGGGCCGCCGACCGCAACTGCTATGGCGAGGCCATGAGGGCGCGGGCCCGCCGGCGGGGGATCGGAGCCCGAGCGAAGACTGAGCCACGGCGCCCGGGCTCGGGCCACCCACGCGACCCCTCCAGCGGCGACCCGAGAGCCGCGCTCGCCAGCGATCCGGCGTGCCGCCCTGCCCCATCCATGCCACCGCGGGCGCTGGCATCAGCCGATCAGCCGCAGAAACGGCATCAGCATCAGATAGAGCAGCAACGCGGCGATGCCGCAGTACGCGATCACGCGGACGGGCTCGCGCCGGGCCTTGCTGGCGATCGTGTCGGCGGTGCCCGCGCGTAGCTGCTCCTCGTAGGCCGCACGCATGCGCCGCTCCCGCTCCCTGTGATAGTCGGCGAGCAAGCGCTTGGCGTGATCGGCGTCGCCGTCGTGGCGCAGCCAGATGGCGCCCATGCTGATGCCCCAGCGGTTCGGCGGGGTCTCGTAGTAGGCGATGTCGTGCTCGGCGAGCAGAGCGCGCACCTCGTCGGCCTCGTCTTCGGGCACGTGGCGCAGATTGAGCAGGAGCTTCGCCATGGGCGTTTCGGCGGCGGCTGGGTCGCC
>CAYUKN010000187.1:0-3376 GCA_964445325.1 uncultured Ectothiorhodospiraceae bacterium | reverse complement strand
CGACAAGCTCATCTGCAGCCACGCCGCCGTCCCACGGGCGGTCCGCCGGCGCCTGGTGCGGTTCTTCCGCCGCTACATCGCCGCCAAGCGCGTGCTCAACGCCCTGCGCGGGCGCGCAACAGACGGCCACTGCACCGGCTGGGAAGAGGCCGGCCCGGCCCTTGCCCGCGCCCGCTTCCGCCCCGCGGGCTGGCGCGGTCCCGCCGTACCGTTCTGAGAGCGACCCCGCGCCGCCGGGGGCGAACAGCGTGCAGCGCCTTTCGGCTTGGCCTGTCACGTCCCGTTTGGCCGCACAGTGGCATTGAGGCCCGGTGCATCGAGATCCAACCCCTTAGCGGACTTCCTTTGTCGGGTCTTCTAATGGGTTGCCGCTTTTTCCGTTTTAAGCATGCTCAACAAGAAAACCCCGGGAGGGCGGACCCATACCCGGGGGAGTTGCGTTGTGACTGCATCGGGGCCGCAACTGAGGCGACCCCCGCCTCTGTCAGCGTCGCCGGACGCCGAAGGCGAGACCAGCGAGTCCGACACCCAAGAGCAGGAGCGTCGCCGGTACCGGGACAGTTTCACTGGTGGTACGGTTGAAGAACGACATATGGGACAGGGCAAGCTCGCTGCTACCGATCCAAGTTCCCGGCAAGGTCAACGTACCGGTGAAACCTTCCTCGTGGAACCACACCATCGAACCGGCGTTCCGCCCGTCGTACTTACCCAGGACGTACTGGTAGGCATTTTCCACCGTGTGTGAGTTGTTAGTGGCGGTTTTACCATCAGCCTTGAGCGCGTTACCCGAACTCGTATCCATAATATCGGGGAAATCGGGGGGCTCTCCACCGAGCGTACTATCCGTACGGTCGTAAAAGATTCCCTCATCGTCGCTACCAGGGTCAACAATATCGCCCTTCGACACGTCATTCAGTCTATTGATGCGGTCCGCTTCCGCGCCGAGATTGGCCGCCACTGTCGAACCATTCAGATCCCACAGACCAAGGTAGTGTGGGTCTCCAACCGACAGGGTCTGGTCCGTGAGTATGGCCGTTGCATAGCTTGCATTCGTCGCCGCCAGCAGGGCCATTCCTCCCAAGACCCCCAGCGTTTGTTTGTTCACGCGCATTCTCAAGTCCTCGTTAGAAGTTCAGCCGCTGTTGCACCGACCAGGGCAGCAGGCCTCCCGGTTACCCAGAAGGCATGCACAACGCGTGCCAAAAACGAAGAGCTACGTAACCCATTGTTTTTATGTGGTATTTTCTACAAGCACTGGCCGGCGAAATCCATACTGTAAAGCTCACCGACAGCCGCCATCTCAGATCTCAGGGGTCAAGAGATCTCAGGGTAGAGTAGAGGACAGGTTGCCATGTCCGTAGCGCCGGCCTATCTGTTGCCGCCCCTTTCGTCTGGCGGTGCCTCACGAGCCGATGCGTAGCCATGTTGGCCTGTCCTCCCTCATCAAACCGTGCATACGGTTTTCCCGTACACGGCTTTCCGATGTTCTTCACACCAAGGCATGCACGGGACGCCGGCCCGCTGTTGTGGGCAGTTTGAACAGGCCATAGTGGCCATAGATCGTGTGCCCGGGGAAGCGCCGATACGCCTGCGCTCGGCTATGGAGCTTGTAGCGGCGCCGCAGGTGGGTGCGCATGCGTTGTTCGGCGTGCATCTTCACACCACTGAACACGCTCGAGCAGTTGCGATAGTGGAAGTAGCTCGACCAGCCTCGCAGAGTCCGGTTGACCTCGTAGACGACGTCGGGCAATGGGAGCACCGTGCGCCGCCGGTCAGTCAGTTGCTTGACCCGGTCATGCACCCGTTTGATGGAATACTTGGAGGGTTCGACATGCGGGTAGAGTCGGCCACTACGCCGGCTCCGGCGCTGCACGATACGGAACCCGAGAAAGTCGAACGCATCCGTCCGGGCATCGAGTACACGGGTCTTGGACTCGTTGAGCGACAGATCGAGTCGTCCCAGCACCTGGCGTAAGACGCCCATGGGGGCCTCGACCGGTCCACGGCAAAGAATGACCAGATCATCGGCATACCGCACAAGCCGAGCGCCCCGAGTCTGGGCCAGAGCATGGCGGGACCAGATTCGGTCCAGCAGATGCAGGTACAGGTTCGCCAGCAGCGGGGAAATGACCCCGCCCTGGGGCGTACCGCGACGGTCACCTTTGCCACCTCCCACGCCTCGCCGTCGCCCCTGTCGATCTTCTTCGACCATCGGGGCCTTGAGCCATTGCCGGATCAGACCCAGTACACACCCATCGCTGACCCGCTCGGCCACGGTGGCCATCAGGTTCGCATGGGGGATGGTATCGAAGTACTGCGACAGGTCGGCGTCGATGACGCGACTGTGCCCGTTCACCAGCGCGCCCGCGACATCGTCGACCGCATCATGCGCCGATCGCTCGGGGCGGAAGCCGTAGGAGAGATCTTCGAAATCCGCCTCGAAGATCGGCTCCAGTACCAGCTTGGCCGCTGTCTGTACCACGCGATCCCGCAGCGTCGGGATACCCAGCGGACGCTGGCCTCCGTCTGCCTTGGGGATCTGCACGCGTCGTACCGGGCTGGGCCGGTAGGTGCGTGATCGCAACTGCTCGGCCAACGCAGCAACGAATGCGCTCTCGCCTTCTCCCGCTTCGATCGAGGCACAGATCACGCCGTCGATACCCGGCGCGCTGCGCTTCGCCCGAACAAGGGCATAGGCATGATGCAGGATATCTGCCCGCCCGATCTTGTCGTAGAGCGTGTAAAAGCGAAAGCCCGGCTCCCGCTTGGCCTTGGTGTAGAGCTTCCTCTGCAGCGTCCTGATCGTCTCCGGCGTTGCTAGCCTTCTCGGCAATCGCCTGATCCTCCGCTCGTCGGTCGCGTGAACAAAGTAGGGGCGCTTCCCTCGGGCCGGGTTATGTTGTCCCGGGCCCTCTGGCGGTACTATCACCCCCTCCGACGCCCACACCGGCCGACGACGACTTCGGCTGGCGCCTTATACGTCCCCGTTGGTGGCCTGCTCCACCACCGATGCGGGCCTCCCGTCCTGCACTGTTGATCCTCTGTTACATGCCGCCCCTGCTACCCCGGGAGATCCGATGGGTCGATCCCGTTGTCAAAACCCATCGGTGTCAGCCTTCCCGCATAGACCACAGGGTCGGCATCTCCAGCACTAGTGACGAGGCTACGTGTAGGTTCGCTTGCGCTACGGCCTGCAACGCCGTGTTCGGATACTCACGACCCCTGATCGCTCAGACGCCGCATCCGGACACTGAAGAGGTGAACGGGTAATTCCTCCTGTGGGACTCTAACCCACTGAATCAACAGCCGATAACGGCATACGGTCAGGTCTAGTATCGCAGCATTTCGGCTGATTCGCTGATACGCTGTGGGTCAT
>CAYUKN010000186.1:0-3440 GCA_964445325.1 uncultured Ectothiorhodospiraceae bacterium | reverse complement strand
GCGATCACCGCCTTGAAGCCGTAGTCGGTCATCGCCCACACGGCGTGCTCGCGTGACGAGCCGCAGCCGAAATTGTCGCGAGCGAGCAGGATCTCGGCGCCGCGGAAGCGTGGCTGGTTGAGCACGAAATCCGGGTTCTCGCGGCGCTCGGCCGGGTCCTGGCCGGGCTCGCCCGGGTCGAGGTAGCGCCAGTCGTCGAACAGATTGGGCCCGAAACCGGTGCGCTGCACCGACTTGAGATACTGCTTCGGGATGATCGCATCGGTGTCGACGTTGGATTGGTCCAGTGGCGCGACCTGGCCGGTGTAGCGTGTGAACGGCTCCATCAGTGCCTGCCCTCCATCAGGGTGCGTACATCGGTGAGGTGGCCGGTGATGGCCGTGGCCGCGGCCATGGCCGGGCTCATCAAGTGCGTCCGACCGCCCTGACCCTGTCGGCCCTCGAAGTTGCGATTGGAGGTCGAGGCGCAGCGCTCGCCGGGCGACAGGCGATCGGTGTTCATGCCCAGACACATCGAGCAGCCGGGCTCGCGCCACTCGAAGCCCGCCGCCTTGAACACCTCGTCGAGGCCCTCCTCTTCGGCCTGGCGCTTCACCAGCCCCGAGCCCGGCACCACCATCGACAGCTTGATCGAGTCGGCCACGCGCTGGCCTTCGACGACCTGGGCGGCGGCGCGCAGATCCTCGATGCGGGCATTGGTGCACGAGCCGATGAAGATCTTGTCGGGCCGGATCGCCGTCATGGGCGTGCCCGGCTCCAGGCCCTGGTATTCCAGCGCCCGGCGCATGCCCTGCGCCCGGACGGGGTCGCTCTCCTCGGCCGGATCGGGCACGACCCCGCCGACGGGCGCGACCATCTCGGGCGAGGTGCCCCACGTTACCTGCGGCTCGATCTGACGAGCGTCGAGCACGACCTCGCTATCGAAGGCGGCATCGTCGTCGCTGACGAGCTCGCGCCACGTAGCCACGGCCTGGTCCCAGTGCTCACCGGTGGGCGCGAACGGCCGACCCGCGATGTAGTCGATGGTGTGGTCGTCGACGCCCATCAAGCCGGCACGCGCGCCCGCCTCGATCGCCATGTTGCAGATCGTCATGCGCCCCTCCATGGACAGTTGGCGTATGGCCGAGCCGGCGAACTCGATGGTGTGGCCGGTGCCGCCGGCCGTGCCGATGTGGCCGATGATCGCCAGCATGATGTCCTTGGCCGTCACCCCGGGCGGCACATCGCCCTCGACGCGCACGCGCATGTTGTTGGCCTTGTACTGGACCAGACACTGTGTGGCCAGCACGTGCTCGACGTCCGAGGTGCCGATACCGAACGCCAGCGAGCCGAACGCACCGTGGGTCGCGGTGTGCGAGTCGCCGCAGACGATCGTCATGCCGGGCAGGGTCGCGCCCTGCTCCGGCCCGATCACGTGGACGATGCCTTGGCGCGCGTCGCCCATGCCGAACAGGCGGATGCCGTACTCGCGCGTGTTGCGCTCGAGGGTATCGACCTGGGTGCGCGCCAGCGGGTCCTGAATGGGGCCCGTGTGGCTGTCCGTGGGTACGTTGTGGTCGGCCGTGGCGAGCACCGAGCTCGTGCGCCAGGGCTGGCGCCCGGCCAGGCGCAGTCCCTCGAACGCCTGCGGCGAGGTCACCTCGTGGACCATGTGGCGGTCAATGTACAACAGGGCCGCACCACCGCCCTGCTGGCGCACGACATGCTGGTCCCAGATCTTGTCGTAGAGGGTCTTGCCCACCGTAGCTGCCATGGGGATATCCACCGGGTTTCTCGCTGCCACAGCCAGTCTGGGGTTGATCCGGCCATGAATCAAATTCATTGTATTAATAAATACCCATTACAGTAAGGAATTGTGAGGCCGTGGACGTAAGCGCGCTGCAGGCCTTCGAGGCCGTTTACCGGGGCCGGTCGTTCTCGCGCGCCGCCGATGAGCTATTCCTGACGCAGCCCGCGGTGAGCAAACGCATCGCTGCGCTCGAGGACGAGCTCGGCACGCGCCTGTTCGACCGGATTGGCCGCGCCGTTGTGCCCACCGAAGCGGGCGAGGCCCTGCGCCCGCACGCGCGGCGCGTGCTCGCCGAGGTGGATCTCAGCCGCCAGGCCATCGCCGATCTCAGCGGCCGCGTCGCTGGCCGGCTCCAGGTCGGCACCAGCCACCACATCGGCCTGCACCGCCTGCCGCCCATCCTGCGCGCCTATACCCAGGACTACCCGGACGTTGAGCTCGACCTCGACTTCATGGACTCGGAGCAGGCGTGCCTCGCCGTCGAGCGCGGCGACCTCGAGCTCGCCGTGGTTACGCTACCGGACGCTCCCGCAGATACACTGGTCACCGAGGCCTTGTGGCACGACCCACTGGCCCTGCTAGCCGGCCCGGACCATCCATTGGTGCAACGCCGCGGCGTCACCCTTGCCGACCTGGCCGCGCACGCGGCGATCCTGCCCGACCCCCACACCTTCACGCGGCGAATCCTGGCGGAGGCGGTGCGCCCGCACGGCCTGGCGCTACGGGTCACGCTGGAGACCAACTACCTGGAGACCATCAAGATGATGGTGGCGGTCGGCCTGGGGTGGTCGGCGCTGCCGCGCACGATGATCGACAGTGGGCTGACCGAGCTCGATGGGCCCGATCTGCATCTGGTGCGCCGATTGGGGTTGGTGCGGCGTGTCGGTCGAACGCCGAGCAATGCAGCCACCGCCTTCGCCGAGCTCGCGCGCGGCCAAGCAGGGCTCGAGGAGCAGGCGTGCACTTCGACGAGCGCCGGCGATCGCCATCGGCCCCATTGAATTCCCACCGCACCGCCCTCATGTGCTGACAGCATGACGATCGAACCCGACAAGACCCAACCCCGTAGAAAGGAGGGATAACCGATGGCGCACCAACTCCCCGAGCTGCCCTACGGCTACGACGCGCTCGAGCCGCACATCGACGCGACCACGATGGAGATCCACCACTCCAAACACCACAACACCTACGTGACCAAGCTCAACGGCGCGCTGGACAACCACCCCGAGCTGGCCGACAAGCCTGTCGAGGAGCTCATCAGCAACATCGGGGCGCTGCCCAGCGACATCCAGACGGCAGTGCGCAACAACGGGGGCGGCCATGCCAACCACACCCTGTTCTGGCAGGTCATGGGCCCCAACGGTGGCGGCGAGCCGAGCGGTGCACTGGCCGACGCCATCAAAAGCAACTGGGGTGATTTCGCCTCGTTCCAAGAGGCTTTCAAGAACACCGCACTGGGGCGCTTCGGCTCGGGCTGGGCGTGGCTGATCGTCGACCGCTCCGGCAACCTCAAGCTCACCGACACGCTCAACCAGGACAGCCCGCTGATGCAGGACGTCGCCAAGGAGCCGGGCACGCCGATCCTCGGTATCGACGTCTGGGAGCACGCCTACTACCTCAAGTACCAGAACCGCCGCCCCGACTATGTCGA
>CAYUKN010000185.1:0-3468 GCA_964445325.1 uncultured Ectothiorhodospiraceae bacterium | reverse complement strand
AAGTCCGATCCACAGGATGTGATGAGACCCGAATTGGCAATAAATCAGACCTTCCCTAACGCGTGAGCGTGCGGGTCAGCGCTGGGCCACCCGACGCGACAGCGCCTCGGCCGATTCCCTCCGCTCACTGTAGCGCTCGACCAGGTAGTCCACACGGTCGCGCGTGAGCAGCGTGAACTTCACGAGCTCCTCGATCACGTCGACCACGCGGTCGTAGTAGTTCGAGGGCTTCATGCGGTCGTCGTCGTCGAACTCGAGGAAGGCCTTCGGCACGGACGATTGGTTGGGGATGGTCAGCAGGCGCATCCAGCGCCCGAGCAGGCGCAGCTGGTTGACCGCGTTGAAGCTCTGCGAGCCCCCGGAGACCTCCATGACCGCAAGGGTCTTGCCCTGGGTCGGGCGCACGGCGCCGAGCGACAGGGGGATCCAGTCGATCTGCGCCTTCATGATGCCTGTCATCGCCCCGTGGCGCTCCGGCGAGCACCAGACCATGCCCTCGCACCAGGTGGCGAGCTCGCGCAGCTCCGCCACCTTCGGATGGGCGGGGTCGCTGTCATCGGGCAGGGGCAGGCCCGACGGATTGTACGTCGCCGTCTCCGCGCCCAGGCGATACAGGATGCGCGCGGCCTCCTCCGTGAGCAGCCGGCTGAACGAGCGCTGGCGCAGCGAACCGTAGAGCAGGAGGATGCGGGGCGGATGCGCTGCGCGGCGCTCCGGGAACAGCCGGTCCGCGTCGATCGGCGCGAAGGCGGCCTCGTCGAGCTGCGGCGTTCGCGGATCCGATTCAGGCAACGTCGTCCCCTGCGCGGCTGTAGTCGCAACCGGTTGCGCGCACGGCGCTCATCAGCGCGGGCGCCAGGGGCTGACCGCGCCCTCGACCACCAGGCGCCGCCAGCGCAGCATCCCCTCCAGCTCGATTCGGTACGGCCCTTCGCTGAGCTCGGGCGCGCGATAGACGTCGACGCCGTCGATCGTGCTGCGCTCGAAATCGGCGGGCGCGTCCGGCACGCGCGCCTCGGCCACCGGCACCGCCGCATGGCCGCCGCAGCAGCCGTGCTGCGGGGCCGCGCGCAGCGTGACCGCGCTGCCGTGCTCCAGCACCCAGTCACGGGCCGCGGCCGTCAGCGTGACATCGCTCACGAGCGCGCCCCCGCCGGCGCGATGCCCGGCTCGGTCTGTTCCGGGAACCCGTCGCGCGTGCGGTTGGCGATGCGCACCAGTGCCAGCATCAGCGGCACTTCCACGAGCACGCCCACGACGGTCGCCAGCGCGGCGCCGGACTGCAGCCCGAACAGCGAGATGGCCGCGGCGACCGCCAGCTCGAAGAAGTTGCTCGCGCCGATCATGGCCCCGGGTGCGGCCACCGAGTGCTGCACGCGCCACGCCTTCGCCCAGCGGTAGGCGATGAAGAAGATGAGGAACGTCTGGACGATCAGCGGGATCGCGATCAGCACGATGTGCAGCGGGTTGTTCAACAGCACCTCGCCCTGGAACGCGAACAGCAGCACCAGCGTGATGATCAGGCCGATCGGCGTGACCGGGGCCAGGCGCTTCATGAACACGTTGTCGAACCACTCCGGGCCCTTGCGCCGCAGCAGCGTGACGCGGGTGAGATAGCCCGCCACCAGCGGGATGACGATGTAGAGCACCACCGACAGGGCGACCGTGTTCCAGGGCACGGCGATATCGGAGATGCCGAGCAGGAGCACCACGATCGGCGCGAAGGCGAACAGCATGATCACGTCGTTCACCGCGACCTGCACCAGCGTGTAGCCCGCGTCGCCGCGGGTTAGGTAGCTCCAGACGAACACCATGGCGGTGCAGGGCGCGGCGCCGAGCAGGATGGCCCCGGCGAGATACTCGCGCGCCAAGTCGGGCGCGATGAAGGGCTCGAACACCACGAGCAGGAAGAACCAAGCAATCGCGAACATGGTGAAGGGCTTGATCAGCCAGTTGACCGCGGTCGTGATCACCAGCCCCTTGGGCTGGCGGCGGACCCCGAGGATCGCGCCGAAGTCGATCTGCACCATCATCGGGTAGATCATCGCCCAGATCAGCACGGCGACCGGTATCGACACCTGCGCGTACTCGAAGCGCGACAGCGTGTCCGGCACCACCGGCAGGAACCGGCCGATGGCCACGCCGGCGATCATCCCCAACGCGACCCAGACCGTGAGATACCGCTCGAACAGCCCCATGCCCTCGCGGGTGGACGGGACGTCGTCGCGACTGGTGTGCGCATCGTTCATGGTCTCTTCCAGCTCCTCGTCGCATCCCCTGGTGCATGGGCGCACGCACAGCGCCGGAACCGGCTCGCCGGTCCCCATCGCGGGGGAATCGGTGTTCAGTGGATCGTGGTGGCGACGCCCCGTCTCAGGCCGGGCGCTCGGCCACGCCGAGGGCCGCCAGCAGCGCGGCGACGCGCTCGCGGATCTCCTCCCGCACCCGGCGGAACTCGGCGCGAATGGCGTCGTCGTCGCCCTCGGCCTTCGCCGGGTCCGCCAGCGGCCAGTGGTGCTTGGGCACGTCGGCCGGGACCAGCGGGCACTGCTCGTCGGCGTCGCCGCACACGGTCACCACCACATCCGCGCGCGCCAGCATCGCCTCGTCGATGACGGTCGACGCCTGGCCCCCGATATCAATCCCAGCCTCGGCCATCGCGGCGACGGCCCGCGGGTTCTTGCCGTGCGCCTCGATCCCGGCCGACAGCGCGGTCACGGCCGGGCCCCCCAGGGCGCGGGCATAGCCTTCGGCCATCTGCGATCGGCACGAGTTGCCGGTGCACAGGAACAGGATGGTGGTGGTATCGGTCGCCGACATCGTCGAGCTCGCTTCAATGAGTGGCTGCGGCGGCCGGGGTCACGCACGGGCGATCGGGCATGCCGTGCAGGCGCTGCCGATCCACCTGCCAGTCGCAGCCGCGGCTGGCCGCGACGATGATCGCGTCGACCCAGTCCGGTAGATCGTCCGCCAGGCGGTAATGCACCCACTGACCGCGGCGCTCGTCGACGACCAACCCCCCGTCGCGCAGCTGCGCGAGGTGGCGCGACATCTTCGGCTGCGAGAGCCCGAGCGCATACACCAGCTCGCACACGCACAGGCGCCCCTCGGCGTGCAGCAACAACACGCTGCGCAGCCGCGTCTCGTCGGCAAGCAGGTGGAATAGCCGGTCCGCCGTCATGTTCATGGCTGAAGTATATGGAATTCCGCATATGCGGACAACCATATATAAGGGATCGATCTCACATCGAGCACTCGGGGGCCGTTCCGGCGATGGATTGCGAGCGCCGTTCAAGGGCCGGACGGCCGCCTGCCCCGATGGAACGCGGAATGTGGCGCAGTGGCCGCGCGACGCCCGAACGCGTCAACCAGAACGCTCGTCCTCGGCGTTGGCGCCATCGTCGGCCTCGGCCTCATCGTCGGCCTCGCGGGCACCGCCCAGTCGCTGCAGCAGCGTCTCGCCGCGCG
>CAYUKN010000184.1:0-3472 GCA_964445325.1 uncultured Ectothiorhodospiraceae bacterium | reverse complement strand
ACGGGGATCCGTGCGAGCTCAGCGGTGTCGCGCACGCAACCGTAGACGATGATGCCCGCCCAGCCGTTGTCGGCGGCGAGCTGGGCGACGTTGTCTCCGAGCAGGGCGCAGCGCAGCGAGCCGCCGCCGTCGACGACGAGGACGTGGCCGTCGCCGGCCTCGCTCAACTTCGCCTTCACGCACGTATTGTCCTCGAAGCACTGGACGGTGGCGGCGGGTCCGGCGAAGGTATCGACGCCACCGAAATCGGCGAACACGGGCTCGGGTATCACCGCTTCGGGATGGTCATCGCTCACATCGGTGGTCGCTCGCGGCTCCATTGCCGTTCCTTTTCGCCCTTGGGGAAAGTCCGATCTATACCGGATGCGGTGTCATAACATCTTGTGGGTCGTACTTTGCGTCCAAACGGCCAGCGACTCGCGAACTTCCCACCGAAACCTGCCCATCATGATCCGCCTCACTGAGACATCCCTTGCCACTTGCCACTTGCCGCTTCGCCCTTCGCCCCTCAGTTACTCCCGTAGATCATGCTGGGCAGCCAGGTCACCAGCGCCGGGAAGACGATGACCAACAGCAGGGCCAGTGCCTGCAACGCCAGGAACGGCAGCGCCGCCCGAAAGATGGTGCCCATCGTGATCCACGATGGCGTGACGCCGCGGATGTAGAACAAGGCATAGCCGAATGGGGGGCTCAGGAACGACATCTGCATGTTCACGAGATACACGACCCCGAACCACAGCGCCAGATTACCGGGCTCCACCCCCGGCAGGCCGAACACGCCGTCGAAGCTCAGCGACTCGATGATGGGGATGAAGATCGGCACGGCCAGCAGCAGGATGCCCACCCAGTCGAGGAACATCCCGAGCACGATCAGCAACACCATCATGACCAGGAGAATCCCGTAAGGCCCGAAGCCGGTGCCCTGGATCATCTCGATCACGAACTCCTGGCCGCCCGTGCGGATGTAGAAGCCGACGAAGATGGTGGCGCCGAAGATGATCCACATGACCATCGAGGTCGCCTTCAACGTCGTCATCGCCGCGGTGTGCATGTTGGGCCAGGTCAGGCGCTGGTGCATCCCCGCGACCCCGAGCGCGCCCAGGGTGCCCAGCCCCGCTGCCTCGACGGGCGTCGCGAGGCCCGTGAAGATCACGCCGAGCACCAACGCCACCAGCGTCACCGGCGCAACCATGTTGCGCAGCAGCCGGATCTTCTCGGTCATGTCGACGCGCTCGGCGACGGGCAGCGCGGGTGCGGTCTCCGGCTTCACGGTCGAGCGGATCCAGATGTAGAGGCCGTACAGGGTGGCCAGCAGCAGACCGGGGATGACCGCGCCGACATAGAGCTCGCCCACCGACTGCTGCGCGACGACGCCGTAGATGATCGCCAGGATCGACGGCGGGATGAGGATGCCCAGCGTACCCCCCGCCATGACCGACCCGAGTGCGATCTTGGGGTCGTAGTGGCGCTGCAGCATCGCCGGCAGGGCGATGAGGCCCATCGTGACGACCGCGGCACCGATGACGCCGACCATGGCGGCGAGCAGGGTGGACGCGGCCACCGTTGCGACAGCGAGGCCGCCCCGCAGTGCGCCCATCCACTTGTAGGCGACGTCGAAGAGCTCATCGATCAGCCCCGCCTTCTCCAAGATAGCCGCCATGAAGATGAAAAGCGGGATGGCCGAGAGCTGATAGTTGGTCATCAACGGGAAGATGCGCGACGGCATCAGGTGGAGCGCCGCCTGGTCGCTGATGGTATAGAGGAACACGACGCCGAGGCCGCCGGTGACGAACGCCAGCGGCAGCCCCGCCATGAGCAACACGATCAGCGCGCCGAACATGATCAGCGTCAGCCAACCGATGCTGACGTCGGCGAGTATCTGCTCGAAGCTGAACGGGGCCTCGCGCGGGAAGTACGCGGCGATGTTGAAGATCTCGCCGACGGCGACGAGCGCGACGATCAAGGCCGCGATGACCAGGCCCCGGCCGAGACGGCGGCTACCTTGGCCGGTCTCCATCGCGACGCGGAATGCCTGCCAGTCCTTGACCAGGCGTGCGATGCCCTGGATCAGCAACAGCAGGCCGCCCAGGACCATCGTGAACTTGACGGGATAGAACTGGATCGCCCACTCGGTGAACGACACCTCGTTGCGGTAGCCGGTGGCCCAGAAGTAGTCGCTCGAGGCCATCGAGTTGGCGAAGAAGTTCCAGGCGGTCGAGGTGAGCGCCAGCGCGAAGATGAAGAAAAAGACCGAGGTCAGTACGTCGAGGCCGGCCTGGGTGATCGGGCGAAGGCGCGCATAGATGACATCGACGCGCACGTGGCCGTCCTCGCGCAGCGCGTACGCCCCCGACAGCAGATACTGCATGCCGAACATCAGGAACATGGACTCGTGCGCCCAGTTCGTCGGCGAGTTGAAGGCGTAGCGGGCGACGACCTCGTAGGTATAGATGAACGGCGCGATCAGTGACCAGTAGGCCACATAACGCCCGGTAAAGCCGGAGACGCGATCCGCGACGCGGGTAACCACATTCCCGGAGACGCTGACCTGGCCGGTGCTCTCCGTTCCCGGGGCCACGTCCTCCGCGACACTCTCGGCGCCGCCGGTGGGCGTGCCGCCACGGCGATAGCTGCGGTCCACCAGCCACATCACCGGCAGGGGCCCGATCACCAACAGGGACCAGTACAGCCAGTGCGGCAGCTGCCAGGTGAGCTCCAGATCGATCATCGGTCGCCTCGCAAACGCAACGCCATGAAGAGGGCCGTGCCGATGGCGGCACGGCCCCGTACGGCTGCCTTTCCGTTAGACGGACGAGCTCCGTTGAAGGGACGACTCGCCGGTTCAGATGTCCAGCGAGTAGTCGGCCACGTCCTTGTCGCTGATCACCGCGATCGAGGGGTCCCTCATGGTGTCGAGGTGCTTCTTGAACAGACGCGCCGCGTCCTTGTCCTTGTTCGCCCACTTGAACCACTTGGGAATCGCGGCCTCGCGGAAGCGCTGGGCATCCTCCTCGGAAAGGTGGATGACCTCGACGCCCGCCTCCTCGTACTTGGGCCACGCCTCGCGGTTGGCCTGCTGGATCGCGGCATAGTGCTCGCGGGAATAGGCGGCGACCAGCTCGTGCATGACGTCCTTGGTCTGCTGCGAGAGGCGCTCCCAGGCACGCTTCTGGATGGCGATGTCCATCAGGTCCACAGGCTGGTGCAGGCAGGGCGTGGAAGGCGGCCCCATGATGATGTAGTCGGTGACCTGGTGGAATCCGAGCTCGTAGTTGACCGCCGGGCCGACGAAGTCGGCGGCGTCGATCGTGCCCTTCTCGAGCGCTGGATAGACCTCGGAGCCCGGCAGCAGCGTGGTCTTGACGCCGACCGAGGCGAAGGTCTCAGCGACGATGCCGCCGGGGAAGCGGATCTTCTTGCCCTTGAAGTCATCGAAGCTGCGCAGCGGCTCCTTCGAGTGGATCAGGTTCAT
>CAYUKN010000183.1:0-3477 GCA_964445325.1 uncultured Ectothiorhodospiraceae bacterium | reverse complement strand
GAAAGTGCCAGCTTTGAATACGATCCGGACTGGCTACGCGATCCGCGGCGCTTCTCGTTAGAGCCTGCGCTCCAGCTGGGGCCAGGGCCTTTCCACACCGCCCCCGATAGGGCTTTATTCGGCGCGATCGGCGATTCCGCACCGGATCGCTGGGGCCGCGTCTTGATGCGCCGTGCCGAACGCCGCCGGGCCGAGCGTGCGGGGCAAACCCCGCGCACCCTGCGTGAAATCGACTATCTGCTTATGGTCGACGACGAGGCTCGCCAGGGCGCACTACGCTTTGCACGCGCCGAAGGGGGGCCATTCCTGGCGGCACATGACGCGAATCGCATTCCACCCCTCGTCGATCTGCCGCGGTTGTTGACCGCGGCTGAGCACGTCGCAAGCGATTCCGACAGCGATGAAGACCTCAAGCTACTGATCGCGCCCGGCTCGTCACTGGGTGGTGCGCGGCCGAAAGCGTCCGTCCGGGACCACGACGGCCAGCTGGCGATCGCGAAATTTCCTCACAAGGACGATGAATACAACATGGTCCTGTGGGAAGCGCTGGCCCTGACGCTCGCGGACAACGCGGGGATTGCTGTTCCGGAATGGCGGCTAGAGACCGTCGCCGATAGGCCGGTACTCATTTTGCGGCGCTTCGATCGAGTCGAAAGCGCGCGCATTCCGTTTCTATCGGCGATGAGCATGATCGGTGCGCGCGACAACGAGGCGCACAGCTATCTCGAGCTGGTAGATGCGCTGCGCCAGCACGGCGCTTCGCCGACAGCGGATATGCATGCACTGTGGCGCCGTATCGTGTTCAGTGTCCTGATCTCGAACACCGACGATCACCTCCGCAATCACGGCTTCACGTACGTTGGGCCCGACGGCTGGCGCCTCGCGCCCGCGTATGACCTCAACCCCGTGCCCACCGATATTAAGCCCCGGGTGCTCACCACGGCGATCGATCTCGACGATAGTACGGCCTCGTTGGAGCTGGCGCTGTCGGTAGCGGAATATTTCGAGCTGGATCGTATCCAGGCACGGGCGATCGCCGGCGATGTGGCCAAGGCACTGGCGTCCTGGCGTGAAGAAGCGCAGCGGCTGGGGGCGCGACCGGCCGAGATTGAGCGGATGGCTTCGGCATTCGAACATGACGACGCGGCGGAAGCGGTCGCGATGCAAGCGTGACCAACACGCGTCGCCACGGCTCGTTCAGCGCTGTTGTCTTTACTGGCGGTCGGCTTGTGGCGTCCGGCGCGTCGTGACAGCCGCTCACCGGCCACCCGCTGGGAGGGTACGCTGCAGCCAAGCGAGCGCCCCGGACGTGGCTGCCCACAGCGGCCGCGCCTGCTCGCGATAGAGCCAGGCCTGATCGGCCCCGCCCACCGAGAAGCCGAATCCATCGATGGCCGGCTCGCGCACCCGCTTGCGCACGAGGTAGTCCCGGACCAGCGGCAGCGCGGCGTGCGCCGTAAGGGCGGCGTCGCGCGCCTCGCGTTGTCGCCCGAGGCGGTACAGTGCCAGCACCCGCCCGAACCGGGTCGCCGCGAGAAGGTCTTCGGGGTAGGCCTCGGCGAGATCCAGGGCCCGCTGGTCTTGGCCGAGCTCCAGATACAGCGAGATCAGTTCCCCGCGAATCCCGTGGTTGTCATGGGGGTTGAGCGCGATCAGCCAGGCGAACAGGTCGCGGGCGCGTTCGCGATTGCCCGTGCGCTGCTCGAGAAAGCCGAGCTCAAGCAGGCAGTACAGCGCCGGCCGATTCTCCAGCGCGCGCCACGGCAGCGTGACGTTGGCGGCCGTCCGGGTCGTTGAGGCCAGCAGGTCATGGGCGCGCTCGAGCAGAGGCCGGGTCAGCGCGTCGATGCCAGGCGGTGCGGCTGTCGCGCCGGGGTGGCACTGCGCGGCACTGACCAAATCGTCGAGGACGCGGAAACTGCTAGCTGTGAGCGAGTGCGCGTTCAGCCACTCGCTGACGCGCGACAGATGATCCTCATGCCACCAGGCTGCAAAATCCTCGCTGGCGGCGCCGGGCAGTGCCTCGAGCAGGGCCCACCAATCGTCTTCGACCTGCGCGACCGCCGGTGCTGGCTGGACAATGCCCGCTGCCGGCTCACCGGTGTCGGACCCCTCGTCGATAGGCTCGATCGTTGGCGCGTCGAGCTGTTGGCTGTGCAACGTGTCGGCCCAACGCCGTAGGGGGTCGCTGGAGACGCCGGCATGGTCGTCTGCGAGGCTTAGCATTGCACCTGCCGGATCGTTGACCGCCTCCGCCACGAGGTTGAGCGGCGGTTGGTCGATATCGTAGCCCGCACGCTCAAGGCGGCGGCGCCAGAACGACGCCCGCTCGCGGGCCAGGTCGAGCTCACCGCTGGACAGGAGCATGACGATCTCGCGCGGCCCGTGGCTTGGGTCGTCCGGGGCATCGCGCTGGGCTTGCTGGAAGGCGGCCTTGCCTTGCTCACGGTCGCCGCGGTCGAGCGCGATGGCCGCGTGGCGGCTCCACGCCTCGGCGCGTACGGAGCCGGCGGGTGCTTCGGCGATGATCCAGGCCAGTAGCCGCTCCTTTTTGTTCGTGTACCCCAGCTCGTTGTACAGGTCCACTAGCCGTGACAGGGCCAGGTCGAGGTTTGCGCGCTTGAGTGGCGTTTGATTTTGGAACAGGGGTTCCAGCGATCGTGCGGCCTTCAGCGGCTGGCCTTGCTCCTCGGCCCGGTCGGCGAGCACGAGGGCGAAGTCCACGGGGGCGGCGGATCGTGCTAGCAGACGCTCGATCTCGGTCGAGGCCAGCTGCTCGGCCACGTAGGGATAAAGCATTGTCGTCGGCAAGGGCGGCGCCTCGGCCTCGACGTCCCGGCAGCAGTGCTTGTATTTGCGGCCCGAGCCGCAGGGGCACGGCGCGTTGCGCGTCGGCGGATCGAACGGGCGGGGCGCGAGGTCATTGCCGGGCAGTGGCATCGCGTTCCAAAGCGTGCGCGCCAGCAGCGTCGCCATACCGGGCCCGGGCGACTCTGGGGCGAGCCAATACATCGGTAGGCGCTCACGCAGCCAGGCGACGAATCGTTCGGAATCCTCATGGGCAACAGCCTGCTCAGCGGCGTCGCGCAGCAGCGCGTCCAGGTCGAACGGCGGGGCTTCGTCGTGTCCGGGCATGGTGATCTCGATCGGATAGGGCAGTGCAGGGCACGCATTATAGCTGTCGTTGAACGGCCAGTGTTATTGCCGTTGGCCGGCGATCGGACGGGCAATACGGCATCCGCGTGAACGACCAGTGGCGTGTCTGTTCCCGGTGCGAAGAAGGCGACGCCTATGAAGTAGAGCTGGTCGATTACCACGCTGGCTAATGAGGTCGATGATGACGGTTCGAATCGAGGAGCTTGGCACGACGGACTTCGAAGAGGTGGTCGACAGCGAAGGGGCGTCGGTCGCTCCGACCCAGCCCGGCGATGTGCTGCAGCATGATTTCATGGAGCCACTGGGCCTGACCGCGAGTGC
>CAYUKN010000182.1:0-3488 GCA_964445325.1 uncultured Ectothiorhodospiraceae bacterium | reverse complement strand
GCACTCCCTGAATAAGGTGGCAATCGCGCTGACGCATCATTGGGCATCCTGCCGGCACCTTTCCGTCACTCGGCCTTACACGAAAGACCGAACTTCTTTTTTGGCTTCTCACCTCCGGTTACCGTAATAGGCGCTCTAGCTACCTCGGCGACGAACAATCTCTCCCACATAACCCAATGCTAGTGACCACAAAGCCCCCAAGCTGAACCACATAAACGTATAAAATCCTGCGATTTGCATACGGCTATGATGCCCCATTCCAGGCTCTGCACGGTTGGAATCAAAACCACCATCCCAAAAGAAAAAAACAACGACGATAAAAAGAGAAAGAACGATTGCTCCAATTGCCTTCACGTAAAATTTCCATATCTGAACCTCTCGAAGAATCCAGTTTTTCTGCATGAGCAACTTGCAAATGACCATGGCCCCACCCGTGAAGTGAATGCAGCTCAGTTGCGCTTTTGAAGCCTCTATCGGCAAATGCCGGTACTCTGGGGCAAGCCCTTCGATCGATGGCACGATCGAGCCCATGACCGCGACAAACGCTTGCACCACCGCCCAATCAGCGACCCAGGGCCAGGGAAAATACGCGGCGAACAGCACAAAGACAGCCAGGCCGACATAGAACTCCCAGCGTCCCAGCTCATAACCAGGCTCTCGACGGCGAATCTCGGTCCACGTCATATTCCGGGCGTATTCGGGGATCGGGGCGCGGGCCATCACAGCACTCCCTGAATAAGGTGGCAATCGCGCTGACGCATCATTGGGCATCCTGCCGGTACTGTTCCATCACTTGATCGACCATTTCGTCGATTTTCTTCTGCTTGCGCGACTTTTCATCGCTGTCATCGTCGTTCGACGCCTCCTGCTCTCGCCGCTGGGCCAATGCCGTCTCGAAGCGATCCAGCTGCGGCGTCTCCAGGAATTCGTAGCGGGCGAGGAGCTTCGCTACGTCACTCTCTTCGCCTTGCTGCAACGCTTCCTTCGCCCTCGCGATGGTGTCGCCTCGGTTTTCGTTGTACGCCGCGCGGCGCTGCATTCGCTCGTACTCCGACACACCAATGAGGAGCGAGCGTAGGCCTGCGTCGCCGGAGCGCGTCAGCGCGGAGGCGATGCAGGCGCGGGCGATTGGACATTGGCACGGTGTTGCGGGTTACGCGGCCCCTTCGCCCGCATCGGCTGGCGCCGACGCGGGCCTACAGAAAGGATGTAACCACGTTGTTAGCTCCTCACTTCCGGTTACCGAAATAGGCGCGATCGCTTCCACCGCGACGCACAATCTCCCGACCTGTACCCAACACGTATGACCAGGCCGCCCCCAGACCAAACCACATCAAGGTGTAAAGAAATACAATTTCAAGCCGACTATCATGCCAACTCGCCAACTCTTCTGACCCGGAATCTAGGCTTCCATCCCAAAAAAACAGGAAATAAACAAAAAGAAGAGAAAGGACGAATGCACTAATTGCCATCGAGTAGAAACGCCACGTCCGAACATCTCGGAAAACCCAGCGCTTCTGCGTGACCAATTGACATATCACCATCGCCCCACCAATGAAATGAATAAAGCTCAGTTGGGCTTTCGACGCCGCCACAGGAAGCTGCCGATACTCGGGGGAGAGCCCGTCGATCAATGGAACGATCGATCCCATAACCGCGACAAACGCTTGCACCACCGCCCAATCGGCGATCCAGGGCCAGGGAAAATACGCCGCGAACAGCACAAAGGCAGCGAGGCCCACATAGAACTCCCAGCGACTCAGCTCATAACCAGGTCCTCGACGGCGAATCTCGGCCCACGTCATGTTGCGCGCGTATTCGGGGATCGGGGCGCGGGCCATCACGGTAATCCCTGGATAAGGCGGCCATCGCGTTGACGCGTCATTGGTGCTCCTGCCGGTACTGTTCCATCACTTGATCGACCATTTCGTCGATTTTCTTCTGCTTGCGCGACTTTTCATCGCTGTCATCGTCGTTCGACGCCTCCTGCTCTCGCCGCTGGGCCAATGCTGTCTCGAAGCGGTCCAGCTGCGGCGTCTCCACGAACGCATAGCGCGTAACGAATGCCTTCACGCGAGGAGCCTCTTCGCCTTGCTCGAGCGCGTCCTGCGCCCGCGCGATGATGTCGGCTCGGTTTTCGTTGTACGCCGCGCGGCGCTGCGCTCGCTCGTACTCCGATACACCGATGAGGAGAGCCATCCCCGCGAGCAGGACAAGACCGCGCGTCACGACAGCGGCTACCGACGACGCGAAGCGTGCGCGCATCCATCGACCAACGAGCGGCAGCCACAACGCCATCAGGACGACGCCCACGGCTGCGCTCAGCCAGAACGCATGCCGCAGAAAACCCAGGGCCACCACACCGACGAAACCAACCAACAACCAGGCGGCGACGCGGGCGGTTGGTTCGAGGCGGTCATGAATCAAGTCGGTCGATTCGCTCATGGGATGAACGTCCTTGGGACTTTCGGTACGCCGGCGATGCGCTCACAGAGTCGGCGGCGCGGCACCAGGGGCGATTCGGCGGGGATGGGTCGCTCATCCGTGGGCCAGCGCGTTCTTCCATGGTGCAAAGTTGCATGGCGCCGGTGCGCCGCGTCAAAAGCGTGGCCGCCAGCGGGCTGGCGTTGTTTCGAACGCCCGGATCGGCTGGTGCCGCGGTGGACCTACGCGGTGCCTCACAGAACAGGCTTTCGGATCGGATGGCCTGGAATGCCCGCATCGGCTGGCGCCGACGCGGGCCTCCGTGGTGGCTCAGGGCATAGGCTTTTCGGTCGGATGGCCTCGATCGCCCGCATCGGCTTACGCCGACGCGGGCCTCCGCGGTGCCTCGGGGAATAGGCTTTCCTGTCCGATGGCCTGGCACGCCCGCATCGGCTGCGCCGACGCGGGCCTCCGTGGTGGCTCAGGGCATAGGCTTTGCGGTTGGATGGCCTCGATCGCCCGCATCGGCTTACGCCGACGCGGGCCTCCGTGGTGCCTGGGCCCAGAGCCTTTCCGGACGGATGGCCTGGAACGCCCGTATCGGCTGGCGCCGACGGGGGCCTACTGGGGTCGGCCACCGAGGTCGGCGAGCAGGGCGCGGGCGTGGGCCAGGGCGCGGGCGGGCTCGTCGGCGCGCACGTTGACGTGGCCCATCTTGCGCCCGGGGCGCGCCTCGGTCTTGCCGTAGAGATGGAGGTGCGCGCGCGGTTCTTCGAGCACGCGCGACCAGTCGGGGCGACCGTCGCGCCACAGGTCGCCCAACAGGTTGACCATGGCCACGGGACGCAACAGCTCGGTCGAGCCCGGCGCGAAGCCGCACAGCAGGCGCACCTGCTGCTCGAACTGGTCGGGGGCACAGGCGTCGAGGGTGTAGTGGCCCGAGTTGTGCGGTCGCGGGGCGAGCTCGTTGAGCAGGACCTCGCCATCGGTCGTGACGAAGAGCTCAACGCCCAGCACCCCGCAGTAGTCGAGCGCGGCGGCGGTGTCGGTGGCGACCGCGACCG
>CAYUKN010000181.1:0-3496 GCA_964445325.1 uncultured Ectothiorhodospiraceae bacterium | reverse complement strand
GCGCGGTGTGGACGCAGCCCGTGCCCGCGTCGGTGGTCACGTGGCGGCCCAGCACGATGGGGACGCTGCGCTCGTGGAAGGGATGGCGCACGACCAAGCCGGCCAGGGCCTCGCCGCGGGCGTGGCCGAGCGTGCGCCCGCTGGCGCCGACGCGCTCGAGCACGGCGTCGACGAGCTCGGTGGCGACCACCAGCGCGCGCTCGCCGGTGTCGACCAGGCTGTAGTCGAGTTCGGGATGCAGCGCGACGGCCTGGTTGGCCGGCAGCGTCCACGGTGTGGTCGTCCAGATGGCGGCGGCGACCTCGCGCCCCCCGCGCTCGGCACCGAAGGCCCGCGCCAGGGCGTCGGGATCGGTCGCCGGGAAGGCCACGTCGATCTGGGTGGAGCGCTTGTCGTGGTATTCGATCTCGGCCTCGGCCAGCGCCGAGCCGCACTCGAGGCACCAGTGGACCGGCTTGAGGCCCTTGTAGACGTGGTGCCCGTCGATGATGCGCCCGAGCGCGCGCAGGATGTCGGCCTCGGTGCGGTAGTTCATCGTGAGATAGGGGTTGGACCAATCCCCCAGGACGCCGAGGCGCTTGAAATCGCTGCGCTGCTCGTCGAGCTGCTCCTCGGCGTACGCGCGGCACAGGCGGCGGAAGGCGTTGTAGTCCATGTCGCGGCCGGCCTTGCCCGACTGCTTCTCGACGGCGTGCTCGATGGGCAGGCCGTGGCAGTCCCAGCCCGGCACGTAGGGGGCATCGAAGCCGGACAGTGTCTTCGACTTGACGATGATGTCCTTGAGGACCTTGTTGACTGCGTGGCCGATGTGGATCGAGCCATTGGCGTAGGGCGGGCCGTCATGCAGGACGAACTTGGGCCGCCCCTGGCGTGCCGCGCGGATGCGGCCGTAGACGTCCAGCGATTCCCAGCGCGCCAGGCGCTCGGGCTCGCGCTTGGCGAGCTGGGCGCGCATGGGGAACTGCGTGCTCGGGAGGTTCAGGGTGTTCTTGTAATCGCTCACGATGGATCTTCCTGCGCCGCAGACGAGTCGGATGGGCCCGGGCCCGCGAGGGCCCCGCGGGCGGCCAGGTCGGCGCGAGCCGCCTCGGCGTCGAGGTGCATGCGCTCGACCAGCGCGTCCAGCGACTCGAAGCGCTCCTCGCCGCGCAGGCGCTCGAGGAGCTGGACGCGCAGGTGGGCGCCGTAGAGGTCGCCGTCGAAATCGAAGGCATGCACCTCGAGCAGCGCCCGCTCGCCCTGGATGGTCGGACGCCAGCCCAGGTTGGCCACGCCCGGCAGGCGCCGGCCAGAGGCGTCGCATGCTAGCACGGAGAACACGCCCGTCGTCGGCAGCCGGAAGCCGTCGAGGGCGATGTTGGCGGTCGGATAACCCAGATCGCGGCCGAGCTTGTCGCCGTGGACCACACGCCCGCGTACGGTATACGGCCCGCCCAGGAGCTCGGCGGCGGTCGCCATGTCCCCCGCTGCCAGCGCCGCGCGCACGCGCGTGCTCGAGACGCGCTCGCCGCCGACCATATGGGTGGCGGCGGCCTCGACGTCGAAGCCGCGCGCCGGCGCCAGCGTGTGCAGCAGATCGATGTCGCCGCGGCGCCGGCGGCCGAAGCGGAAGTCGTCGCCCACCGCGACGTGTTGGACCCCGAGGCCGTCGACCAGGATGCGGTCGACGAAGGTCTCGGGCTCCTGCTCGGCCAGATTCCGGTCGAAGCGCAGCACCAGCAGGCGCTCGACCCCCAGGGCCGCGATGGCATCGGCCTTGTCGCGCACGCGCGACAGCCGCGGCGGCGCGGCATCGCGGTTGAAGTACTCGCGCGGATGGGCCTCGAACGTGATGACGCAGGCGGGCACGCCCAGGGCTCGGCCCCGGGCGGCGACCTGCTCGATGACGGCGCGATGGCCCAGGTGCACGCCATCGAAGTTGCCGATCGTGACGGCGCAGCCGCGATGGCGCGCACGCAGGTTGTGGCGGCCTCGGATGAGCTCCACCGCTGGGATCCTTTGGTTGATGGCGGCTGGACGGCGCCCGTGATTGTACTTGAACGCGAGCGTCAGTCGGGCGGCAGGAAGTGGCGCGGGCGCGCCCCTGTCGCCGCCAGCACCGTGAGGTAGACGACGCCGCTGGTGCCGATCAGGCCGACGAGCATGGCGGCGCGGCCCCAGCCGCTCCAATCCGTCCAGGTCGCCACGGGCGAGGCCGCCCCCAGCAGGACGATAGCGATCGCCGCCGTGGCCAGCGCCACACGCAGCCCCAGCGCACCCCAACCCGCGGCGGGCCGGTAGACACCCGCGCGCACCAGGCGGTGCAACAGCAGGCCGGCGTGCAGCCAGTTCGACAGCGCCGTGGCCAGGGCGACGCCGACGTGCGGCGCTACTGCCCCGGCGTAGACCAGGGTCGCCGTGATCCCCGCGTTCAACACGATACCCACGCCCAGCGAGGCCGCACCCAGGCGCACCGGGGTGCGCGTGTCCTGGCGCGCGAAGAACCCGGGCTGGAGGATCTTGACCAGCATCATCGCGGGCAGGCCAACGCCGTAGCCCAGCAGCCCGTAGGCGGCCATGCGCGTGGCCTCGGGGCCGAAGGCGGCGCCGAAGCCGTTGTGGCCGAACAGGGTGGCCAGGATGGGCCCGGCCAGCAGCATCAGTCCGGCGGCCGCGGGCACCCCGATGACGACGGTCAGGCGCAGCCCCTGCTCGAGGCTGCGGCTGAAGCCGGCGGGGTCGGCGCGGGCGTGATCGGCGGACAGGCGCGGCAGGATGGCCATGCCCAGGGCCACCCCGAACACGCCCAGCGGGAATTGCAGCAGCCGGTCGGCGTAGTAGAGCCAGCTGACGCTGCCCGTGGCCAGCAGTGACGCCACCAGGGTGTCGAACAGCAGATTGAGCTGGGCGATCGAGGCGGCGAACAGGATTGGACCAAGCAGCCCCAGCACCTGCTGCACCCCGGGATGGTGCCAGCCCCAGCGCGGCCGCGGGAGCAGCCCGAGGCGCGCCAGGAACGGCAGCTGGAACGCCAGCTGGATGAGCCCGGCGGCGAACACGGCCCATGCCAGCGCATAGATGGGCACGGCGAAGTGGTGCTCGAGCCACAGTGCGCCCGCGATCAGGCTGAGATTGAGCAGCACCGGCGTGAATGCGGGGACCGCGAAGCGCGAGAAGCTGTGCAGCATCCCGCCCGCCGTCGCGACCAGCGAGATGAACAGGATATAGGGGAAGGTGATGCGCAGCATGTCGGCGGCGGCGCCGAAGCGCTGCGGGTCGCCGTAGAAGCCGGGGGCGAATACCAGCACCAGCGCGGGCGAGACGGCGACACCGACGGCGGTGAGCGCCAGCAGCACCCCCAGCAGGGTGCCGATGACGTGATCGGTCAGATCGCGCAGGGTTTCGAAGCCGTACTTCTCCTTGTACTCGGTGAAAACGGGTACGAAGGCCTGGGTGAAGCCACCCTCGCCGAACAGGCGGCGCAGGAAATTGGGGATGCGAAAGGCGACGAAGAAGG
>CAYUKN010000180.1:0-3505 GCA_964445325.1 uncultured Ectothiorhodospiraceae bacterium | reverse complement strand
GACGCAGGTGCATGCACACCGCGTCTGGACACAACCGCGGATGAAGCCGGATCCGTGCAGGCGGGCGCCCGCAAAGCCCGCTATCTGTGGGCCGTGTTGCTCGCGCGCATCTACGAGGCCTTCCCGCTGACCTGCCCGCACTGCGCTGGCGAGATGCGGATCATTGCCTTTGTCACCGACCCAGACTCGATCCAGGCCATCCTGGCGCACATCGGTGAGCCGACGCGCCCGCCGCCGCTGGCCCCGGCCCGCGATCCGCCCGCTTGGGCCCGTGATATCGACGCCGGCGACGTCATCGATCCCGAAGGCGAGTCCACCGGATTCGACCCGCTGGCGCAACCCGAGCCTGAATACATCTTCGACCAGCGCATCACATGGTAAAAGACCGCTGGTGGCGCTAACGGGACCGTGTTGCCAAGCGCCGGCGCTGCGTCCGGTTTGGAGGCCCGGAAACGCCACCCGAAGGGGCAGAGAGCATCGGGTCACCTCGATCGAAGGGCTATCGCGCTCAGGCCAGCCCGTGTCGCCGATTGATCGCTTGGACTCGTCGGGGCAATATTTCGAAGGAGGCGCTGTCAGCCCAAAGCCGTAATGTCCCCTTTGTCCAAAGCTAAGATGTCCCCTTTCCATGTTGAGAAGGGGCGGCATTGTGACGAAGGGGACCATTGCCTTGAGCCGTCTCAGCGGGCAAGCCGGGGGAACGATGGCGACACCACACGGCGTCAAGCACGCTCCTGCGCTGGCGCGCTCGTCGGGTCATGCCCAGGAGAGGTCGTCCATGTCGCCAACCCAGGACGGCGATGAACCGAGCGGCCAGGCGGGTGCGTGGCCGGGGCGGCGATCCAGCGCGGCCGCGGCGTCGCTTACCGACAAGGCCCAAGGCGATGGCCAGGCGCGCCCGAATGGCGAGAGAAATGCGCCGCTGGCGGCCCGGGGCAAGGATGTTTTCGCCGCCATGGCCTTGGCGGGCAACCCGGAGGCGGACGTGCCCTCACACCGCGGTTCGCCCGAAGCCCCGGGAACTCCGGCACCGGCCGGGGATGAGCCGGCCATGGCGCTTAATGGCCAGGGGGCGGGCTATTTTTGGATCACGCTTGCTGAGGCCTTCGTGGGGCAGGACTCGGCCGACGCTGGCCCGTTCGACAGGATCGACGCGGCGCTGGCCGCCGGCCAAGCCTTGGCCCGCAAAGCCGGGCGGGCCGTCTTTAGCATGGCCGAGTTCGACGCGCAGGGCCGGCAGCTAACGCCGACAGCCACTTGGTCTGTGGAAGCGCTGGAGCCCCCACCGTCTGACGATCAGGGCGATGAGTCCGAGGCCACGCCGGCAGCCCGAGACGGCGAGGCCCTGGACCCCCTGCAAGCGCTGTTTAGCCGGCCGGCCCTGGCCGAGGACGACGCGCCACGGCCGAGTTCCCGCTGGGCGCGGCGCAAGCGCCAACGCGCCCGCGAGCGTGCCAATGGCAGTCGACGTAAGCGCTAGCGGGCACGCTGGAGAATGGTCGCGGGCTCGCGGATCGGCAAGAAATTAGGCTTGGTAGCGGCATTAGTCGCCGCGGTGGCGGGCGTCGTTTTTATCGTTAGTTCAACCTACATGGCTGAGCGAATGGGCAGGCGCGTCTTGGACGCCACCGAGCCGGCGCTACGCGCGGAGGCGCGGGCGGCGCTGGCGAAGGCCACCCAGGCGCAAGTTAGCCGCTACGACGGGGCCTTCGCCCGGCTTGCCGACGGTAGCCGGGCCATTGCCCGGATGGCGGAACAAATCCTGGCCCGGCCGGATGCCTATAATGTCCCGCTACGACCCATCGACCTTGCGCAAGCGCGCAAGGGCTACGTCACCACCGCCCCTGACGCGCCAGTGTCGGTGCTGGCTTGGCCAGCGGGCGAGATAAGCGCGGCCCAGCGGGAACGGCTGACGCGCTTTTCGCATCTAGACCCGTTGCTGCAGCGGGTTCGGCACAAGAGCGAGGCGGCCGTGGCGGCCTGGACGCTGAGCGAGCGGCAGACCACACGCTACGCGGCGGATCGCCCCCTGATTGACGCCATCCCGCCACCGTCGGATGCCCCGCCGCGCGAGTTGATCTTCTACCGCTCTGCAGCCCCGGCGGCGAACCCGGACCAATCGGCAGCCTGGACGCGGGTTTATCGCGATAACACGGACCAGGGGCTCATGGTAACGGTGGGCACGCCTTTCCACCGGCCCGGCGAGGGGCCCCCATCACAGCGGTTTGCCGGGGTGGCGGGCGTGGACGTCACCCTGACCGGCATGGTCGAGGCCATGGTTGACGTGCGCACCGCCGCGGATGAGCGCGTTCCGGGCTTCAGCTTCCTCGTCGACGGTCAGGGCCGCTTGATTGCCGTGCCGCGGGATAAGGGGGCCCTGCTCGGCTTGGACGCGGCGGCCGAGACGGCGAAGGGCGATGTGCTGGGCTATAACCTGGCCGAGGCCGGCGATAAACCGATAAACAGCGTGGCCCAGTCGATTGCTGCCGGTGAGATGCCGGGCGTGCGCAGCCTAAGCCTTGGGGGTGACGGCTATATGGTCGCCGCCGCGCGCATGGACTCGACCGGATGGGGATATGTGAACCTGGTCCCCCAGGGGCATGTTCTAGCGTCGCTCAACCGGGCCCGGGCCAAAATCGGCACCAGCATCAGCGACATGACGTGGCAACTCAGCTTGATAACGGTGTTGGGCGTTCTGGTCACCGTCGCAGCGCTGCTCACTTACATCCAATGGTCCTTCGTCAACCCGGTGCGGCGCTTGGCTGATGGCGCGCGGCGGGTCGGCGCGGAGGCCGAGACCGTGCGCCTGGGCCTCAAGCGCCGCGACGAGCTGGGCGAGGTGACCCAGGCCTTCGACCAGATGGCCGAGGAAGTGCGCCGCCAGATCGACACCCTGGAGGCCCGCGTGGCCGAGCGCACGCGCGAGCTGGCCGAGCAGGCCGTCACCGACCATCTAACCGGCCTCGCCAATCGGCGGCGGATTCAGTCGCTTTTGGCCGCCGAGCACGAGCGTAGCGTGCGTCACGAGCGCCCGTTGGCGCTGCTGATGATCGACGTGGACCATTTCAAGCAGGTCAATGACAGCCACGGCCACGATGCCGGGGACAAGGTGCTGGCAGCCGTCGGCGGCTATCTCCAGGCGGCTTTGCGCAAGATCGACACGGTAGGACGCTTCGGCGGCGAGGAGCTGATCGTCATTTTGCCCGACACGGATCGCGAGCACGCCCAACAAGTGGGCGAGCGCCTGCGCGCGGGCTTGCCGGCGGCGGTGGCCGAGCGGCTCGGGGTAAGCGCCGACAGCGAGCTGGCCGTGACCGCTAGCATTGGCGTGGCAGCCAGCGAGCCGCCGGATCTGCTCAGCGTTGAGCAGCTTTTGCAGGCGGCCGACGACAACGCCTACCGGGCCAAGGCGGCCGGTCGCAACGCTGTGGCGGGCTGATGCGGGCGGAGGCGCCTACCGGCCCAGCAGGGCCTGGGCGGTTTCCTGGTCGGTAATCAGGGTGGA
>CAYUKN010000179.1:0-3552 GCA_964445325.1 uncultured Ectothiorhodospiraceae bacterium | reverse complement strand
TCGACGTAGGCCCAGGTCTCGTCCATCGTCGGCAGCGGCAGCGCCCAACGGTCGTCATGCGGGATGGCGCTGGAGTCGTAGAGGCGCTCGGCGTCGCTGCGCTGATAGTCGGCCAGGCCGAAGAGCTGGCGCAGGGCGAAGTAGTCGTGGAAGAAGCCGACGTGGCCGACCTCCCATAGGGCCGGGTTCACGATGCTAATGTTCGGCCCGAACAGGCGCTCGCCGGAGAGATCCGCGGTGAGCTCGTAGGTGCGGCGCCGCGCGTCGTCGAGCAGCTCGACGAGGCGCTCCGACGACACCCGATGAGTCGGTGGTACCTGGATCATGCAGCCCTCCTATCGGACGGTTGAGCCCTGATGCGAATCACGTTGATCACCCCTGCAGCGCCCGGCTCGCGTGCGGGCAACGGCGCCACCGCCGGGCGCTGGGCCGCCTTCCTGCGCGAGCTCGGCCACCGCGTGACGATCGCGACCAGTGGTGAGGGCCGCGCCGCCGCCGAGCGCCCGGCCGATGCCACGATCGCCCTGCACGCCTGGCGCAGCCACGAGGCCATCACCGCGTGCGCCGAGGTCGCCCCGCAGCGCCCGCTCATCGTGGTGCTCACCGGGACCGACATATACCGCTTCCAGCATAGCCACCCCGACACCACCCTCGAGAGCATGGCGCACGCCCACGTCCTGATCGGCCTGCATGCGCGCGTGGCCGCCGATCTGCCCGAGCGCTTCCGCGACCGGCTGGCCGTGGTCTATCAGTCCGCCCAGCCGTTGCCGCCGAGCTACCGCGGCCCGCCCAAGCGGGTATTCCGGGTGCTCGTCGCGGGCCACTTGCGCGCGGAGAAGGACGCGCTGCGTCCTGCGCTCGCGGCGCGCGAGCTGCCCGGCGATTCGCGCATCCACGTCGTCAACGTTGGCCGCGCCCATGACGACGACTGGGCCCGGGCCGCCCGCGACGAGGTCGCCGCCAACCCCCGATTTACCTGGCGCGGCGAGGTGGCCCAGAGCCAGGTGCGACGCCTGATGGCCGCCTCCCACGTTCTGGCGATGCCCTCGATCATGGAGGGCGGCGCCAACGTGGTCTCCGAGGCCTGCGTCGCCGGCCTGCCCGTGATCGCCTCCGACATCGCGGGCAACCGCGGCCTTTTGGGCAACGACTACCCCGCGTTCTATCCCGCGCGCGACACCACTGCACTGCGCGATCGGCTGTTGCGCGCCGAGCGTGACCCCGATTTCCTGGCCGATCTCGGTGCCCGCTGCCGGGCGCTGGCGCCGCTGTTCACGCCCGCCGCCGAGCGCGATGCCCTGGCGCAGGCGCTCGCACGCGCCGGCGTCACGGATTGAGCACGATGGGCTCGATGGGTTCACCCTGTTGCTTGACCCGACCGATCTGGGCGGCGCGTTCGTAGCCCAGCTTGCGCAGCTCGGCCAATAGCTCGTCGACGCGGTCGCCCGGCACCGAGGCCAGCAGCCCGCCCGCGGTCTGCGGATCGAAGACCAGCGGATAGCGCGGATGATCGGCCATCTCTGCCTGGTTGCGCAGGGCCCGGCGCAGGCGCACGTTGGCCGGCTGCAGCGAGCTCACCACACCCGCCGCGACCGTCTCCTCGGCACCATCGAGCACGGGCAGCGCCGACAGGTCGATCTCGGCGTCGACCTCGGACGGGCGCGTCATCTCGACCAAGTGGCCCAGCAGACCGAAGCCCGTTATATCGGTACAGGCGTTGGCGCCGCGCTCGTGCAACAGATCGGCGGCGCGGCGGTTCGACTGCACCATCGACGCGAGGGCACCGTCGATCCAGCGGCCCTTGGCCTGTAGCCGCGGGTAGGCGGCGAACAAGGTGCCCGTGCCCAGCGCCTTGGTGATGATCAGCGCATCGCCGGGCTGCATGCCGCCTTTGCGCAGGATCGAGTCGGCGTTCTCGTCGATGAGGCCGTTGACGCCGAAGCCCAGCGCGAGCTCCGCGCCCTCGCCCGTGTGCCCGCCGACGAGCGCGCAGCCGGCGTCGTTGAGCACGGCCATCGAGCCGGCCATGAGCTGGTAGACGGTGTCCTCGACCTTGCGCTCGAGCCCGGCCGGCACCGTGGCGATCGCCGTCGCCGTCTGGGCCTGCGCCCCCATGGCGAAGACGTCACCAAGGGCGTGGTTGGCCGCCACTTGCCCGAAGACGTACGGGTCGTCGAGGAAGGCGCGGAAGAAATCGACCGTGTGCACCATCGCCTTGCCCGGCGGCACCCGGACCACGGCGGCATCGTCGGGCGCGTGCAACCCCACCAGGACGTCGTCGCGCTCGATCGGCTGGAGCTGGCCCAGGGCGTTGGACAGCGTGCTCGCGCCCACCTTGGCGCCGCAGCCGCCGCAGCGCATCGCCACGGCGGAGATCGCCTGCTTGGCCTCCTCGCCCTCGAGCTGGATCGCGGTCCGTTTGTCGCCGCCCTCATCCTCGTCCATGCGGGGCAGATCGCTGTATTTGCGCATGAAGCGCCGATCGATCCAGTCCTTGACCCGCCATACCCAATCGCCGGCGACACCGAGCTGGGCACGCGAGGCCACGGCGTGCTTGTCGCCCGTGCTGATCAACGCCAGCCAGTCGCTCTGCGGGTGGTAGGGCCGCAACCGCTTGCCCTGGACGAGACGACGCAGGTTATTCGCCAGGGGCCGGCCCTGGCGCACCGCGAACACCCCCGATTTGGGCCGCGGGTGGTTGATCATCGTGGCGATGTCGCCCGCAGCGAACACCTTGTCATCGGTGACCGTCTGCAAGGTGTCGCGCACGCGGATGAAACCCGCGTCGTCGAGCTCGAGGCCCGTCTCCGCCAGCCACTGCGCGCCCCCCGCCTGGGTCACCCAGACGATCTCGTCGGCGTCCAGGGTCTCGCCGTTGTCCGCCTTGAGCCGATGGCCATCCACCTGCTCGACCGTGGCGTTGTTGTGCACAGCGACACCCCGATCGGCCAGCGCCTGCGCGAAGTGGCCACGCACCCGCGGATTGTGCGTGGGCAGGATCTCGGGGCCGGCATTGAACAGATGCAGCTCGAGCTCGCCCGGATCGCGCCCTTGTGCGCGCAGCTCGCCACGCAGGCGATACTGCATCGCCAGGGTGAGCTCGACGCCGCCGGCCCCGGCACCGACCACCGCGATCGTGGTGCGCCCCGGATGGTTCTGTACGCGCGCGAGCAGCGACTGCCACCGGCTATCGAAGCGGTGGATGGGTTTGACCGGCACGGCGTTGTCGCTCGCACCGGGCACGCTGCCCAGCTGCGGGGTCGAGCCGATGTTGATCGAGAGGGCGTCGTAGGGCACGGGCGGGCGGCTACGGCACAGGACCTTGCCCTGGTCTCGGTCGAGGCCCACCGCCTCGTCGTGGTAGAAGCGCGCCCCGGCGAACGCGCACAGGCGGGACAGATCGATGTGGACGTCGTCGTAGGCGTAGTGGCCCGCGATATAGCCGGGCAGCATGCCCGAGTACGGCGTGTGCGTGTCGCGGCACACCAGCGTCAGCCGTACGCCCGGCTCGGGCTTCATGCCGAAACGCTTGAGCACGGCGACGTGGCTGTG
>CAYUKN010000178.1:0-3566 GCA_964445325.1 uncultured Ectothiorhodospiraceae bacterium | reverse complement strand
TGCCCACAACGGCGGGCTGGCGTCCCGCGCATGCCTTGGTGTGAAGAACATCGGAAAGCCGTGTACGGGAAAATCGTATGCACGGTTTGATGAGGGAGGACAGGCCAACATGGCTATGCCTTGGCTAGTGAGGCACCGCCAGACGAAAGGGGCGGCAACAGATAGGCCGAGGCTACGGGCATGGCAACCTGTCTTCTACTCTACCCGTTGCCATACGAAGCGCACCTCTATTGCCATGAAAATCTGGTCACGGATCCCGCCAACCGGTGGCTCGGCGAGCGCATTTTGCAAGCCCGCGAGCCTCAGAGTCGCGCGCTGAGCACCGACTCAACCCATAACCCTGAGTAGCACTCCCATTTGTGCCGCATCAGCCAACGGACTAGATTGGCATCAGGCACCCCAGCAAGAGAGCGACCCATGCAGCAAGAACGGGCTCACCTCGCGTTCTCAGCGCTGACACTGATTCTGGCGAGCTCAGCCGCTATGGCCGCACCTAACGTCAATGCCACCATCGAACATTACCCGATTCGAGGCGACAGCGCGGATGAGCTTAGACACCAAATGAACAAAAAAGGCCCCAAACACGACGACGGTAAGCGCTACGACGGCTATACCTCATGGCACGTCAAATGGCGTTTTCGTTGGCGAGAAAGTGACGGCCAATGCGCCATCACTTCGGTGGACACGCAAGTGGACGTCACGAGCACACTGCCTCGCTGGGTAGAGGCGAAGGCTGCCGACGAGGATCTTCAAGCGAAATGGAACGACTTTTACCGGGCCCTCAAAAAGCACGAGCGGGGCCACAAGCGCATCGGGATCAAGGCGGCCGAAGCGATCGAAGCCGCCATTGCAGACATGGAATCGCGCCCGGATTGCAAGAGGCTGGAACGACAAGCGAACACACTGGGCCATCAGCTGCTGAAAAAATACCGAAAGCGCGATGACGCCTTTGATCAGCGTACCAACTATGGCCAGCGCAACGGAGCCGTTTTCCCTTAAGTCCTTGCGCTGTTTCATGGCATCGGGGGCATGGGTTACGCCCAGCGCAGCCTGCATCGATGGCGCCAGCCCGCACGCTGGAGTGATGCCGTGGCCTTCATCGACTTTTCTGGTTCAAACGATATTGCGGTGGTTGGCCAGTCGGCCGGTTTCTCCTTTGAGCGGCGGATAATAGGGAACTGGGGGGTAATCAGGTCGTCCGTTTTGCTCATCCGGCTGGCCACCGACGGCCTGCTGGCGGCGTTTGCCAAGCGCCGCCCGACAGCGCGCAAGCGCTGTACAGGCTTCGTCGCCGATGGCATTGGGGCAGCTTCGGTTTAAAATGACCTCTAGGGCCGAGTGTTTCTCGGCGACGACGCGTTCATCGAGCGCAGCCTGCGCTACGCGAGGCGGACCGATGACGCCCATATTCCGAAGGCGCAACGCCGAGCGCCGCCGCGTTCACTGGAGGCGATCGCGAGCGAGCACGACGACTGCGACGCGGCGATCGTGGCGGCGCATTGGGGCTGGCGAGTAGAGCTATAAACAGGTCGGCGATTACTTCGGCCTGCGTTTGACCACGGTCGGGCCCACCGTCCGCGCGGCAAAAGTGCATGGCCCACAATGCTAGAGCGATAGACCTGGCCTTAAAGGCACGATAACGCGCTCTGAAGGTGAGCACGGAGGTCTGATCACCGCTACCGAAGAGTGACAAGGCTCAGGCCACACCCAACGTGGATCGATCGCTTCGACTCGTCGGGTGATACTTTAAGCGAGGTCGTTGCATTTCCTATCCTCTCCTTTGGGCGGGTCTCCCTTCAAGGAAGCAGGAAGGGTTGAGTCTCCACTTTAGACATGGGTTCGCGGCGGGCTTTGTTGCGTAAAGGACATGGATCAAGACGTACGAGATGAAGATTGACCCATTTCGCTCCCTGCGGGAGTCTGTGCTTCGTTGACCGGCCGGTTGGAGGTCGGGAAACCGCGCAGATCAACTCGTGACCCTCAC
This sequence comes from uncultured Ectothiorhodospiraceae bacterium, assembly GCA_964445325.1. GTDB lineage: Bacteria > Pseudomonadota > Gammaproteobacteria > XJ16 > Halofilaceae > Halofilum. The sequence continues at coordinate 1,582 of CAYUKN010000178.1, read as the reverse complement.
GGCGGAAGGAGGAGGAGGATTTTTTGGGACCATCGGGCCGGATCGCGCTCATTGTCGGAATTTTCGTAGCGGGCGCTCTCGTCATGGGCCACTACCATCTCGCCGGGATGGTGGCCGGGATCGCAGCGGCTGCGATCCTTATCCGACGTTACGTACGAGACGAGGCTTCTCCGGACAAGGATGATGCGCGGGACCTCCGCTCGCTCGACCTGTTCACCGACGTGGATCCGAGCACTGCTGTCGCGCGGCTCCAACAGCTTTCGAGCCGGTCACGGCTGCGCATCCGCAGCGTCGACGAAGATACGGAACGTGGGCTGCTCTTCGAGACACCGCCCGGATTTTTGGTAAGCTCGCTCTACATTCCTTATTTCACCAACGGATTCTTCTTCCCCGTGCGTGTCGACCCAGCATCCGGTGGAAGAACGCATGTGACGGTCGGATGCCGTCCTCGAGTTCCATTGTACCTCTGGCATCTGGGGGTGCGGCGCATGCACGAGCAAATGTATCGGGATGTTGCCCACACCGTCTCCGGCGAGCCCGCGCCGGACGCAAGTGAAGTCGGCCGCATGCCTTGGTAACGCCCGGTGACCGGTGGGCATCCTTCGGTCGATATCCATCTTTGGGGACCTGACCTTGTCCCTAACGCCTTAACGCCTGACTCCGCATTCTTTAGACAAGCTTTCGACCCGGCGTGTCACGGCCTGCTGTGAGGACAGCGAGTGGTCCGTGAAAGGCTGGAGGAGCTAACTCGTTCCTTGAATGGCTGCTGTGCACGCTGGAAGCCGATCCCTCGTGGACATCCGGATTAGCACGAGCGGCGAAACTTGTTGGCCGGCGAAACGATGTTCCAGCGTGACCCGCGACGACCCGCATGGGGAGAAAGGGCGAGCTACCCAGCAAGACCTGCGCATTGTGCGCACGCGAATTCCGTTGGTCGACTGGTCGTCAGCACGCCGTCGCGTAACTGGCCTCCGTTTGCAATCCTGGGGTCATGTCAGCGCTTCATTCGTTGCAAAAAATGCCGGCCAAGATCATGGGGTTCTTCCGGCATCCCGAGTGCCGCTACGCAGCTCTATGAGGCTCTACTATTGTTCGGATTAGTAACTCCTGTTGTGAAACGGGCAGGATCATCATGGGCAGCATGAGCATACGTAAGATCGATGAAGGAACGCTCGAGCGACTACGCTAGCGCGCGCGTCGCCATGGGATCTCCATGGAAGAAGAGGTGCGGCGGGCATTGGACAGGGCGGTCGCTAGCCCAGACCGTCTCGGGGATCTGGCTGTGTCGACCTTCGGCCCGGCGCATGGGATCGAGTTCGAATCACCGGAGCACGGACCTCACGAGCCGGTGGACCTGCGTCGTTGATCCTGCTCGACACCAACGTTGTGTCCGAGGCCATGCGCCCGCAATCGGAACCGGTGGTGATCGACTGGCTGACAGGGCCGACGCTGGCGAGCTGTATCTTTCCACCATCAGCGCCGGCGAAATCGAATTCGGCCTCGATGTCCTACCGGAGGGGCGCCGCAAGGACGGTTTGCGCGCTCGGTTCACACAGCTCCTTACGGCAGCGTTCGCCTATCG